>NZ_CP067396.1:2768906-3076562 GCF_023617245.1 Lysobacter enzymogenes | reverse complement strand
CGATAGCTCGCCTCCACGCTCGACGTGCTAGCGACCGTTCCGGCCAGGCTGAGGGTGCCGCCGGCCAGCGGCTGGGTGATGTCGACCCGCGCCGAGTCCTGCGGCCCGAACGTGGCGCGCGCGGCCACGGCCGTGTCGCCGATCGTGGCGCGGCCGCTGACGGTGGCCTGGCGCCCGTTGCGGTCCGCGCCGACGCTCACGCCGAGTTCGGTGTTTTCGTCGATCAGCCGGGTCGCGCTGAGCGTCGCCGCGCGGCCGTTGCCGAGCGTCGTCGCGGCTTCCAGGCGCACGCCGTCGGCGGTCACGCGCGCGTTGGCGCTGGCATAGGCCTCGCCGCCGCGGGTGCCGACGATCAGTCCCGCTTCGTTGTCTTTGCCGCCGGTGACGATGCGCACGCTGTCGGTATCGCCGGGCCCGATGCTGACCTGCGCCGAGGTCTTGTCGCGGCCGTCGAGCACCGCGGCCTGCACGCTCACGGTCTGCCCCTGGCGCCCGTTGGCGAGAGTGGCCTGGCCGCTGAGGTCCGGCCCGTCGGCGCCCAGGGTGATGCTGGAACTGCCGGCCTTGGGATCGTAGGTGCCGCTGATGCGCGGCTCGTATTCGCTCGGCGTGCGCGGTTGCGCGGTCGAGGCGCGCGGCAATCCCTCGCGCGGTTCGGACGGAGCGGGCGGGCCGGCGGAAGGACCGGCCGGCGACGGAGCGGGCGGCGGCGGAGCCGGCGGCAGGGTGTAGTCCAGATCGAGTATCTCGACGCCGTTGGCGTCGGGCCTCGCGCGTCCTTCAGCATCCTTCTGCGGCGTCATGGCACCCCCCCTGTGCAGTCCGTATACATGGGCTGTTACTCCCTTGGTTTTCGCCAGTCAAGCGCGTCGGACGGACGGTCGCGCCCGTCGCTCGCGCCGGTCTGGAGGGGAGTACGCGCATCGCGCAGCGGCGGATGCAGCCGCCGAACGTTCGTACGCGGCCGCAGCGGCGCCTGCGTTGGCGCCGCTCGGGTGACGGATAAGCGGGGTAGTGCCGCCGCATTCATGCATGGAGGCGCGCAAGATCGCGAATCCGCACAGCAACCCGCTGCGCGATGCCGCGCAGCCGCGATGCCCGGCCCCTCTCCCGCGCGGAAGAGGGGCCGCGGCGCATCAATACTCGAAACGCACCCGCAACCCGACCGTGCGCGGATCGTTCCAGTAGGCGCGGATGAATCCGCCGGCGTCGTCGGCCCAGTTCTTGCTCATCTTGTCGGTGGCGTTGAGCACATACAGCTCCGCGCGCCAGAACGACGGCGATTGCAGGCTCAGGCTGGCATCGACCGTGGTGTAGGCCTCCTGCGCGTCGGAGACGTGCGGGTTGTCGAGATTGCGCAAGGTGAAGTACATCTTGTCCTGCCACTTCACATTGACCCACGGCACCAACTCATAGCCGTTGCCGAACTTGAAGGTGTGCGAGGCGTTGACCCCGGCGGTGAACTTCGGCGTCATCGGCAGGTGGTGGCCGGTGATGTCGTAGATCTGGCGGCCGGCCAGGCGCGGATCGGAACCGCTGTACGGCGGCGGGCACGGCGGCGCGCCGAACTCTTCGCGCACGCCGCAGTTCCATTCGTCGCTGAAGGTCGGGTAGTCCTTGATCTTGCTGTCGATGTACGAGAAGAAGCCGCCGATGCGGGTGTTCGGCGTCGGTAGGTAGTCGAATTCGACTTCCACGCCGGGGATGTTGACCGTACCGACGTTGACGGTCTGCCATTTCTTGATCACGTCGCAGGTCGGGTCGAAGTCGGGGCAGGGCTGCTCGACGTGGACCTTGGCGGCGTAGAAATCGCCGGTCACCTGCATGTCCTTGTAGCGGCTGTAGAAGGCGGTGAACGACAGGCTCAGGCGCTTGTCCAGCAGCAGGCCCTTGTAGCCGATCTCGAAGTTGGCGACGGTCTCGGGCTTGTACGGGAAGAAGGTGTACTGCGGGCCGGCCGGGCCGTCGATGCAGACCTTGCCGCCGCACTTGTCGTCCTTGTCGCCGAAGCCGCCGGCCTTGTAGCCGGTGGACAGCGACGTGAACAGGATTTCGTCGTCGGACAGCGCCTTGGTCAGGCCCAGCCGCCAGGTGGTCTTGCGCCAGGATTCGGAGTGTTCGTTCTCCGCCGGCGGGCCCCATAGCTTGTAGGCGTCGATGCCGCCGAACGGCCCCATGCGTTCGGTCAGGTCGCGGCCGTTGTGCGGGCGAAAGCCGGGCTGGCCCGGCGTGCCCGGATTGTAGAGCCCGTTGTAGTACGCGGTGGATTCGGTGTCCCAGCCGCCGTAGACTTGGCCGCCGCGGTCGGTTTTCTCGTCGCGGCTGTAGCGCGCGCCGAAGGTCGCGGTCCAGGTCGGGGCGAAGCGCCAGTCGGCCTGGGTGAAGATCGCCTTGGCGTCGACCTGGCGGTCGGGCTGGTGGTACAGCTGGCTGATCGGATAACCGAACGGCGCGTTGACCAGCAACTCCTGCGCGTAGTTGATCTGGTTTTTCTCGTGCATCCAGAACAGGCCCGACACCAGGCTCAGGCGTTCGCCCTGGTGCTTGAACTGCAGTTCGTGCACCACCGACCGGTACTTGGAATCCAGGGTGATCGAGGTGTTGTCGCGCACCGGCCACACGCCCCAGTCGCCTTCCGGCGGCACCGGAAAGGTGGCGGTTACTTGCGAGGGGATCTCGTGGTAGCCGCCGTCGTCGTCGGAAATCTGCGAGCGCTTCTGGGTGGCGAAGGCGACGTTGTATTCGAGGCTGTTGCTGTCGCCGATGAGCCAGATCAGGTTCGAGCGAACCGTGTCGATCGACATGTCGGTCTTGCCGGGGACGTTGATGTTCACGTCCCACTTGCCGCCGGTGCAGGCGAAGCGGGTGCCGGCGGCCTGGCCGCAGTCCTTCATCGCCACCTGGCCGGCGCCGTCGTTCTGGAACTTCTCGTAGGCCAGCAGCCACTCGACGTCGTCGCTGAAGGCGAAGCGCGCGGCCAGGCGCAGCGCCCATTCGTCGCGGTTGTAGTAGTACTTGTCGCGCCCGACCTTGACGTTGCGGCGCTGGTCCACGTCCGGGATGCCGTCGGCGATGAAGCCGCGCTCGGGGATGTTCACATCGGTGAAATCCTGCTTCTGGTCGATCCAGCCGTCGCGCTCGACCTTGGTCGCGGAAAAGCGCAGGGCGAAGCGGTCGTTGACCGCGATGTTCTGGATCAGGTTGAGCTGGCGCAGGTTGTAGCTGCCCACGTCGAGCTCGGCGCTGCCGAAGCTGGAATCGAAGCGCGGCTTGGCCGGGATGATGTTGATGCTGCCGCCGGTGGAGTTGCGACCGAACAGCGTGCCCTGCGGGCCGCGCAGCACTTCGACCTGGTCGACGTCGAACATCAGCGCCAGCGCGCCCTGGGGGCGCGGCGAGTACAGGCCAGCCACGTGCAGGCCCACGGCCGGGTCGCCGATTTCGGTGAAGTTGTTGGCGCCGATGCCGCGGATGCTGACTTGCACGCCCGAATCCGGGCCGGAGGCGATCTGCAGGTTGGGCATGCTGCCGGACAGGCCGCGCACGTCGCGCACGCCTTCGCGGGTCAGCGCTTCCTGAGTCACCGCGGTGACCGTCACCGGCGTCTTGAGCAGGTCCGATTCCAGGCGCGTGGCCGACACCCGCACGGTTTCCAGGGTGGCGCGGGCTTCGCCGGCGCCGGCCTGCGCGGCCGCGGCTGGCGCGTCGGCATCGGCCGCGGCGGATGGCTGCGCGGCGGCGGATTGCGCAACCGCCGGCGCGGCCGCGCAGCCGATCAGTACCGCGGCCACCGCGGCGGCGAGGCCGCTGGGTCGAACACCGCTGGGATGCTTTTTCATCGTGGGCTCCTGGTTGTACGGCGACTCGGGCCGGCGGGCCCGCGATGGCTGGCGTCGGGGGTCAGGGCGAGGCAGGTGTGTTCTTGGCCGAGTACACGGTCTGGTTGCGCACCAGCGGCCTGGCCCAGGCGGCGACGCTGAGGATGTAGAGCAGGGGCAGGAACACCAGCGACAGGCCTGCGCGCAGGCCCCAACGGTCGGCGAGGATGCCGATCAGCAGCGGCACGATGGCGCCGCCGAGGATGCCGCTGCACAGGATTCCCGAGAACGCGCCGTGGTGCTGGCTGACCGAGTTCAATCCCAGCGAGAAGATCACCGAGAACATCACCGACAAGAAAAAGCCCGCGGCGGGGAACGCCAGCAGGGAAACGGCCGCGGGGCCGAGGAGGGCGAGGGCGAGGCAGGCGATGGCCAGGGTCGAGAAGATCGCCAGCACCCGCTTGGAATCCAGCAGCTTCAGCAGACCCAGGCCGACCAGGCAGCCCAGCGACATCAGCCCCCAGAAGCGGCTGACCGCGACGGCGCCTTCCTGCGTGGCCGAAAAGCCGTGGTAGCTGTGCAGGAACTGCGACATCCAATTGGCGAGCGACTGCTCGGTGCCGACATAGGCGACGATGGCGAGGAAGAACAGGCGCACGTCGCGGCGGCGCAGCAGGCTCAGGTAGGCCTCGCGGCTGCCGGCGCGCTCGTCGTCCTTGAGCGCGACCGCCGGCAGCGGCAGTTTCCAGTTGAGCGCGGCCAGCAGCACGAACGCGGCGCTGAAGAACCAGTAGAACGTCAGCCACGCCAGCGGCTGTCCGTCCACGCCCGGGCGCTGCATGTAGAACTTGAACGCCAGCGGGCTCAGGAACGAGGCCAGGCCGAACACCAGCTGCGCCATCACCGAGAAGAAGGCGAAGTGCTGCTCGCCGCCGGCGGTGCGCATCAGCGGGTTGATCACCACCTGCAGCAGCGCCATGCCCAGGCCGATCACGAACAGCCCGGCGACCACCGAGGCGTAGCCGGGAACCAGGGCGATGGCGAGCGCGCCGACGACATTCAGCGCGAACGCGGCGAACAGGGTGAAGCGGGTGCCGCGCGCTTCGATCAGCACGCCGCCGGGAATCGAGATCAAACCGTAGGCGAGGAAGAACGAGAACGGCATGAAGCCGGCCATGGTCAGGCTGAGCTTGAAGTCCTCGATGGCGATGGGCATCAGCGGCCCGATCAGGTTGGTGATGAAGGAGATCGCGAACCAGATCAGGAGGAGGTAGCTGATGATCAACGGCCGGTGCTTCACGATCGTGCCTCCGGGGTCAGGACTGCGGCTGCAGGCAGTGGGCGAGTTCGCCGGCGGCGATGCGCTTGCGCGGAAAGCGCGGCAGGATCGCGCTCGCGGTGCGGCAGCCGGCGGCGAGCGCGTCGCTGAGGCCGGCCCGGTTCAAGCGCGCCGCGAGGTAACCGGTGTTGAAGCTGTCGCCGGCGCCGACGGTGTCGAAGACGTCGGCGGCCGCTTGGGTAGCGTGCAGCGTGCTGCGGCCGTCGACGTGGCCGAGCGCGCCGGCGGCGCCGAGCTTGACGATCAGGTGCGCGCCGGGCTTGAGCAGGCCGGCGACGCGGCGCACGGCGGATTCGAGCGAGTCGTCGCCGGCGATGCTCATCGTTTCGAGCTCGTTGACCAGCAGGTGGTCGCAATGCGCGAGCCAGCCGGCGACTTCGCGGTGCACCTGCGGGGTCCAGCCTTCCGGCGGCCAGCCGGTGTCCAGCGCGATCTGGTAGCCGCGCGCCGCGGCCTGGGCCAGCAACGCGGCGAAGCGCTCGCGCAGGCCCGGCAGCAGGAACGGCGCGGTGAACAGGGCGATGCTGCCGGGCGCGGCCGGCGGCAGGTGGCGCAGCACGAACTCAGGCGCCAGGTGCTGCAGGTGGCCGCAACTGGTGAAGAAGGTGCGCTCGCCGCCGGTGTGCAGCAGCCCGACCGACATGGTGGTGTCGCTGCTGCAGGTCTGCAGGTCGACGCGGATGCCGCTCAGTTGCAGCAGCAGCCACTGGGCCAGGTCGTCGTCGCCGATGGCGCCGATCAGGTGCGGGCTGAGCCCGAGATGGCGCGCGGCGAGGGCGGAGTTGGCGGCCGAGCCGCCGGCGCGCAGTTCGCTGCGCGGCAGCAGCCGTTCGGTGCCGATCTTGGGCCAGCCGTCCAGCGTGCCCAGGACCAGGTCGACGCTGACGTCGCCGACGATGTTGAAGCGCGGCGGGTCCGCCGGCGAGGCCGGCGGCGGGTCGGGGAGCGGATCGAAGCGAGCGGGAGCGTCCGTCATGGGGGCCGACTATAGTCACCCCGATTCCGCCTCGTCAATAAAAATATCCAGTGGAAGTTTAATTAAATGCGACGCCCGCCAGCGGCCGGACGGTGGCCGAGCAGTTCGGCCGCCTGCAGTTCCCCGAAGCCGTCCTTCTGCACGCCTTCCAGGCGCGGCGACAGCAGTTCGTGGATCGGCAGCACCGCCGCGCCCAGCAGCGAGCAGTCTTCCTCGCGCTGGGAAATCATCACCCGCGGCAGCTCGGGGTCGGGGCGGCCGCGCACCGAGCGGTGCAGCGGCTGGGCCAGTTCGACCAGGCGCTGCACCAGCGCCTGCGGCGCCGATCCGCCGATCACGATGGTCTGCGGGTCGAACAGGTTTTCGATCATGCACACGGCGTCGCGCAGGCGCTGGGCGGCCTGCGCGCACCATTGCTGCAGGGCCGGGTCGCAGGCCTGGTCCAGGCGGGCGAGCAGTTCCGGGGTGTGGACCTGGGCGTCGTCCAGGCCCAGCGCCTCGGCCAGCGAATGCAGCGACAGATAGCGCTCCAGGCAGCCCTGGTTGCCGCAATAGCACGGCGTGCCGCCGGGGACCACCGGCACGTGGCCGATCTCGGTGGCGTTGCCGTCGGCGCCGCGGTAGTGGTTGCGGCCGACGATCAGCGAGCCGCCCAGGCCCATGCTCAGGTGCAGGTAGAAGAAGGTGTCCAGGTGCCGGGCGACCCCGTACGAGGTCTCGCCGAGCGCGCCGGCGACGCTGTCGACGCTGTGGAACAGCGGCAGGCCGGTGGCTTCCTGCAGCTGGTCGAGGATGGACAGGTCCTTCCAGCCTTCCAGCGCGGTCGGGCCGACGAAGCTCAGCTCGGTGTCGCCGAGCGGGCCGGGCAGGGCCACGCCGATGCCCCACAGCCGCGCGTTGGCCTGCCGGCGCAGCGTCGCCACCAGCTCCAGCAGGCCGGCCAGCAACTGCGGCCGGTCGCAGCCTTGCAACTGGACCTCGCAGCGCGCATCGATCCGGCCGACCAGATTGACCAGCGCGCCCGAGGCGCGGCCCGGTTCCAGGCTGATGCCGATGGATTGGCCGGCGTCGGGGTTGATCTCGAAGGCGATCGGCGGCTGGCCGCGGGTCTTCAGGTCCTTCTGCCGGCGCGAGACGATCAGGCCGATGGATTCCAGCTCGTTGGTGATGTTGGCGACCGTCTGCGGGCTGAGCGAGACCTTCTCATGGATGTCCTTGCGCGAGGCCGCGCCGTGCTGGCGGATGAAGTCCAGCACCAGGCGGCGGTTGTAGGGGGCGCTGGATTGCTGGGTGGCGCCGCGGCCGAGGTTCATGGGCGTGCAAACCGGTTGAGCGAGGGGGAGGGAAGCTGCCGCATTATTCATACATCCATGTGAAGTATTATTGACGACAGACGACGGCATGGCTAAGTTGCGCTGTGCCCAGTCTATCCGGAACCGTGCCGATGACCGCTTCGCCGCACTTCTCCCTTACCGGTCTGCGCGCATTGGCCGCGCTGGCGCTGGCCTTAACGCTGGCCTTGTCTGGCGCGCCGCACCCGGCCGCCGCCGCCGGCGCGGAGTCCAAGCCCAAGACCACGGTGTCGATCGGCCTGCCCAGCGAACGGCTGCTGGTGCAGATCAACCAGGTCGCGTTGGAGCGGCAGGGCCCGAAGCGGGCCATCGTCGAATACGCCGGCGACGCCGGACACGGCCGCTACACCGTGTTGCGCGACGGCAAGCCGATCAAGCGCGGCGAACTGCAGCCGCTGCCCGCGTTCACCGCGTGGGCGCCGGGCAAACGCTATTTCAGCGTCGATTTTTCCGATGCGCAGCAAGTCGGGCGGTATCAGGTCGAGGTCAGCATCGACCAGCGGCAGGCGCGCTCGGCGATCGTGCCGGTGCGCGACGACGCGATCTTCGCCACCGCCGGCGCGCAGCTGCTCGGCTACTTCAAGCGCAGCCGCCACACCGCCCCCGCCGACCGCGATCTGCCGATCTTCCAGACCACGCGCCGGGTGAACGTCTGGGGCGGTTGGCAGGACGCCGGCGGCGACAAGGGCAAGTACCTGTCGCACCTGGGGTACGCCAACCATTTCAATCCGCAGCAGGCCTCGATGGCGGCCTGGGTGCTGGCCTATGGCGCGCACGCGCGCAAATCGCTGTTCGCCGCGCACGGCCTGCAGACCCAGGTCGAGGACGAGGCGTTCTGGGGCGCCGACTACCTGCACCGCATCCTCGATGCGGACGGCTACTTCTACACCACGGTGTTCGACCAGTGGGGCACGCCGGGGGCGGTGCGCATGGTCACCGGCTACGAAGGCGCGGCCGGCACCTACACCGCGCTGTATCGCTCGGCGTTCCGCGCCGGCGGCGGCATGGCCATCGCCGCGCTTGCGCGCGCTTCGATGCTGGCGAAGCAGAGCGGCCGCCACGGCGAATTCGACGGCGCCCAGTACCTGGCCGACGCCGAGCGCGCCTACGCGCACCTGCGCCGGTTCAATCCGCAGTACGGCGCCGACGGCAAAGAGAACATCATCGACGACTACACCGCGTTGATGGCGCTGGTGGAACTGCACAACGCCACCGGCCAATCGCGCTATCTCGACGACGCGCGCGCCCGCGCCGCCAGCCTGATCGCGCGCCAGCAGGCCGACGGCGGCTTCGTCAGCGACGGCGGCCGCCGTCCGTACTACCACGCGGCCGAAGCCGGCCTGCCGGTGATCAGCCTGTCCGCCTACGCCGGCATCGAGCCCGAACAGGCGCGGCGCCAACGCGCGCTGGACGCCATCGGCGCGGCGCTCAAACACGAACTGGCGATCACCGATGCGGTCGCCAATCCCTACGGCTATGCCCGCCAGCGCTTCCAGCTGGCGCAAGACGGCCAGGCCGCGGGCGAAGTGCTGGAAGGTTTCTTCATCCCGCACCGCAACGAAACCGGCTATTGGTGGCAGGGCGAGAGCGCGCGCCTGGCCTCGCTGAGCGCGGCGATGGCGGTCGGCGGCCGCGCGCTCGCCGAGCACGGCGCGGCCGGCTACGGCCTCAGCGCCGATCGCGCCGGCTATGCGCAGAGCCAGCTCGACTGGACCCTGGGCCGCAATCCCTACGGCATCTGCATGCTCTACGGTTTCGGCCGCAGCAACCCGCCCACCGTGCTTGAAAGCGCCGGCGAGATGTTCGTCGGCGGCATCTCCAACGGCATCACCGGCGCGGTCGGCAGCGACACCGGCGCCGGCATCGCGTTCGCGCCCGGCCCGGATTCGGAGCAGTGGCGCTGGGTCGAGCAATGGATTCCGCACACGACCTGGATGCTGTACGCGGTGATGGCGATGTCGGGCGAAGAGGCGCGCTGAATCGGTGGGCGCGCCATCGTCGGCGAGGCGATGGCGCTCGCCCTGCGCGGAAGTCCTACGCGACCGCTTCGAGCGATCCGAAGGTGTGCGACACGCGCCGCTGCAGCGCGGCCGTGAACGCCGGACCGGCCTGCCACGACGACAATCCGGCCCAGGCGCGCTCCACCACCGCTTCCACCCGGGCGATATCGCTCAGCTCGCCGCTGAGCACCATCGCATACAGTTCCTGCGCGCCGTCCGGGCCCGGCAGGTTCAAGGCTTCCCGCAGCACCGCGCCGAAGGTGGTGTAGGCATAACGCGCGCCGAGTCCGGTCACCAGCGCGAGATGCATCGCGAAGGTTCCCGCGATCATGGCGTGCGGCGCCGAACGGTTGCGCAGCTTGCCCATCAGTTCGTACAAGGTGCCCGAGATGATGCCCGCCATCGCCCGCCCGGCCCGTTCCGGGTCCGGATTGGCGGCGATCGCGCGCAGCTCGGCGAGCAGGTTCTCGTTGCCGGGCGAGGCCCACACCAGGCGCGAATGCAGGAACTTCGCCCGGGTGATCGGCCAGCTTTCGTCGACCTCGCGCGCCACCGCCTCGGCCATGGTCCGCGAGAACAGCATGACCAGGATCTTGCCGGGGCCGTAAACCCACTCGATCGCTTTCTGGAACTGCGCGCCGTACAGCTCGTCGCTGACGATGCCCCACAGGTCGATGTCGGAGTGCGGCCGGTCTTCGCCGCGCCCGGTGGAGCCGTACAGCACCAGATGCTGCAGGTGTTCGCCGAAGCGTTCGCGCACCGACTCGACGACCCGCGCGGACAAGGCGCTGCGTTCGTCGGCGGCGACGGCCTGCGGGCCGGAAAAGATGTCGTCCAGCCTGCCGTTGGGAAGTTCGCTGCCGTTGGGAAGTTCGTGTTCCATCGTCCGGTTTTCCATCATCTGGTTTTCCATCATCCGGTTGAGCTCCGTAGTGAACGCGCGATGCTGCGATGGCGGGACAACGACGGGTCCGCGGGGCGCGCGCAGCGGAGCCGCGCAGCGAAACCGGCGCGGCGTGCGGACCTACTGCGTTTCCCCGACAGATGCCCCCCGGCGCCTGGATTCGCGTCGAACGATCGACCCGGCAGCGCCGTGCATCCAGGCTACGTTCCCGGACCCGGGCTGTCCACGCCGCGGGTCCGGGCGGGGCGGGCGTGGATGGCCCGCACGGCGGCCGGGCCGGCCGCGACGCCGCCTGTCTCGCCCGCGCCGAGCGGCGGCCGGGCGAGGGCGCGCACGCTTGCGCGGCGGGGACCGCGGCTGGATTGTGTTTCGCGACCGGTGCTTTACAGTGGCCTGCCGTAGCCTGCCACCCTTGTCGGAATCGCATGGACAGTGACGACGCGAAGCCGGGCCGCCATCGCGCTCCGGTGCTGCAGTTGTACCGGGAGCTGTGGCATCAGGCGCAAGGCCACCGCGTCGCGTTGCTGGGTTCGATGGCGCTGCTGATCGGCGCGCAGGTGGTGCTGCTGGCGGTGCCTTACCTGGTCGGCCGGGCCCTGAACAGTTTGCAGGCGCGCGGCAACGACGGCGCCGGCGAAGCGGCGCTGTGGCTGGCGGCGGTGCTCGGCGCGACTCTGGTCAGTTGGTTGATCCACGGCCCGGGCCGGATCCTCGAACGCAACGTCGCCCTGAGCGTGCGCGAGCGCGTCGCCACCGCGCTGACCCAGCGCCTGCTGGCGTTCCCGCTGTCCTGGCACGACGGCAACCACTCCGTCGCCAGCGCCCACCGCGTGCACCAGAGCAGTTCGTCGCTGGGCACCTTCGCCGAGAACCAGTTCATCTATTTGCGCAGCGTGGTGCGGCTGATCGGGCCCATCGGCGCGTTGATCGCGATCCATCCCATGGTCGGCGCCACCGCCGCGCTCGGGCTGCTGGCGATCTGCGGCGCGGTGGTCGGCTTCGACCGCGCGATCGTGCGCCTGGCGATCCAGACCAACGACGCCGAACGCCGCTACACCGCGGTGCTCGCCGATGCGCTGGGCAACGCGACCAGCGTGCTGGCGCTGCGTCAGGCGCGGCCCTTCATCCGCTCGCTGCGGCAGTTGGTCGAGAAAGTGTTCGAACCGTTGCGGCGGATGATCGTCATCATCGAGATCAAGTGGTGCGCGGTCGACGTCGCCAGCCGCCTGCTCAGCTGCTGCCTGGTCGGGCTGTACGCGTGGCTGGTGCTGCGCGCGGCCGGCGACGGGCAGAAGCTGATGTTCGGCAACGTCTACATGGTATGGGAATACGCGCTGCAGTCCGGCGCGGTGGTGTCGGCGGTGGCCTCGAACTTCCAGACCTTCGCCACCCAGTACGCCAACTACCAGAGCGCCGACGTCATTCGCGACCACCCGGTCGATGCGAGCCTGAGCGAACCGGTGCAAACGCGCAGCTGGCGGCAGTGCGAGATCCGCAACCTGGTGTTCCGCCATGCGGCCGGGCGCGAGGCCGGACCGACCCTGGACCATGTCCGCCTGACCCTGCAGCGCGGCAAGCGCTATGCCTTGATCGGCGGCAGCGGCTCGGGCAAGAGCACGCTGATGCGGGCGCTGGCCGGACTGTACGTGGCCGAACGCATCGAACTGCATGCCGCCGACGATGCCGACCCCGCCGCGGCGACCCGCGCGCCGGTGGACGCCGCGCGCTACCTGCGCGGATCGACCACGCTGATCCCGCAGGAGGCCGAACTGTTCGAAGCCTCGCTGGAACACAACCTGGCGATGTGCGAGTCCCTGCACGGCCAACCCGATCCCGGCGACTATCACCGCGCCCTGGAACTTGCGGCGGTCAAGGAGTTCCTGCCCGCCGACGCCGATCCTTTGCAGGTGTCGATCGGCGAGCAGGCCTCGAATTGGTCCGGCGGCCAGCGCGCGCGCGTGGCCCTGGCGCGCGGCATCCTCGCCGCGCGCGGCAGCTCGCTGGTGTTGCTCGACGAGCCCACCGCGAACCTGGATGCGCGCACCGAGGCGGCGGTCTACGCCAACCTGTTCGCCGAGTTCGCCGACGCCTGCCTGATCGCTTCGGTGCACCGGCTGGAACTGCTGCGGCACTTCGACGAAGTGTTGGTGATGGTGGACGGGCGGCTGGTCGCGCAGGGCTCGGAGGCGGTGCTCGCGCAGACGTCGGCCGACTACGCCAACCTGCGCGCGAGCGGCCTGCGCCAGGGCGAGGTCGGCGAGACCGAGGCCTTCGTCGCCGAAGGCGCGGCCTGACGCGCGGCGAGCGTCTTGCGCACGGACCGGCGGCAGGCAAGGCGCTTGCGCGCGATGCGCCGCGGACGCCCGCGCATCGCCGTCAGCGGCCGCGGATGAAGAACGCCACCGGCACCATCACCTCGACCGGATCGCCCTGGATCTGCGCCGGCGGCGCCGGCACCGGCGCGGCCAGACGCACGGTCTCCAGGGTGCCCGCATCGAGCGCCGGATAGCCGCTGCTGCGGCCGATGCGGATCTGCGAGACCGCGCCGCCGCGGTCGACGGCGAAGCGCACATAGGCCACGCCCTGCTGGTTCAGGCGCTGCGCCTGACGCGGGTAGCGGCGGAATTTCTCCAGATGCCCGAGCAACAGGTTCTGCCACTGCGCGACCGCGTCGTCGCGCCGGCCCGACACGCTTTGCGGGGCCGCGTAAGTCGTCGCGGCGGGCGCCGGCAGATCGGGCGGGGCCAAGGTCGCGGCGACATCGGCCGGATCGGCGGGCGCGGGCGGGGCAGGCGTCGGCGCGGGCGGCGGCAGTTCGACGTCGGCATCGGCCGTAGGCGGCGCCTGCAGTCGCGGCTGTGGCCGCGGCGGTGTCGCTGCGCGATGCTGCTCGCGCTGTCGCGGACCCGGCGGCAGTTGCTTGGGCGGCGCCGGCGGCGCTTGCGGCGTCGGCGCCAGTTCCACCATCACCGCGGCGGCCGGCAGCGTTTGCGGTTGCAGCGGTTCGCGCGCAGACCACCACAACGCGGCCGCCGCGGCCGCGCCGTGCACGGCCAGCACCGCGCCGAGGCTGCACAGCCAACGCCAGCGTTCGCGCGCGCGCGGGCTCACGGCGTCGCCGGCTCCAGGCCGACCAGGGCGATCTTGAGATAGCCGGCGGTCTGCAGCGCGTTCATCGTCTGCATCAGATCGCCGTAGGCCACGCGTTTGTCGGCGCGCAGGTAGATGCGCCGCTCGCGGTCGCCGCCGGTGGCGCGCTGCAGCGCCGGGGCCAGGCTTTCGCGCGTCACCGCCGCCTCGCCCAGGCGCAGCGACAGATCGGCCTGCACGCTCAGGAACACCGGCTCGGGTTCGCGCGGCTGCGCTTTCGCCGCGCTCGCCGGCAGCTCCACCGGCGTGTCCACGGTCGCCAGCGGCGCGGCCACCATGAACACGATCAGCAGCACCAGCATCACGTCGATGAACGGCGTGACGTTGATTTCATGGTGTTCTTCGAGCGCGTCCTCGTCGTGGCGCGCGGTGCGGATCGCCATCGCCCGACCCTCAACGCGCGGCCGCGACGGCCGCGGCTGCGCGTCCGTGCGGCCGGTCGAGATCGCGCGACACTGACTGCTGCACGCTCGCCGATACGTCGCCGAGGGTGGCGCGCAGGCCGGCGAGCGCGCGGGTGAAGTGGTTGTAGATCGCCACCGCCGGAATCGCCGCGACCAAACCCAACGCCGTCGCCAGCAAGGCCTCGGCGATGCCCGGCGCGACCACCGCCAGGCTGGTCGCGTTGGCGTGAGCGATGCCGACGAAGCTGTTCATGATCCCCCACACGGTGCCGAACAAGCCCACGAACGGCGCGATCGCGCCGATGCTGGCGAGCAGGCCGACGCCCTTGCGCCATTGCCGCGCGTGCGCCAGTTCGATCCGCTCCAGGCGCGAGCCGATGCGTTCCTTGATGCCGGCCGGATCGAAGCCGCCGCCGCAGAGCCGCAGTTCGCTGCGCGCGGCTTCGATCAGGTCGCGCGCGGCGCCGTCGCGCAGGGCTTGATCGCCGCTATCGGACGGCAATTGCGCCGCGTCCAACAACGCCGCGCGGGCCCGGCGCAGACCCCGGTGCAGGCGCGACAGCTCCCAGCTCTTGGCCACCAGCACGGTCCAACTGGCGACCGACGCCAGCGCCAGCGCGATCATCACCGCCTTCACCACGGGGTCGGCGGTCAGGTACATCTGCCACGGGGTCAGCGCGGCGGCGGATACGTCGGTAGGCAAGCTCATGGTCGGTTCGCACTGAAAGCGAGCGGCCGCGCGCGGCGGCCTTCGCAGGAAAGGAAAGACGATGCGCGGCTCAGCATCGCGGCGCATCGGGTGGAATGGGGCGCGGCGCCGGCCGCGACAGCACATAGGCGGCGCTGGCGGCGAAGCCCAGGCCGACGCCGAGCGCGAGCGCCCGCGAGGGATGCGCGCCCCACCAGAACAGGACGAAGCCGAGCGTCATGCCGAGACCGGCGAACAGTTTGCCCTTGCGCGAGATCGCCCCTTGCTCGCGCCACAGGCGCAGCGCCGGGCCGTAACGCGGGTATTCGAGCAGGCGGCGTTCGAACTTCGGCGAACTGCGGGCGAAACAAGCGACCGCGAGGATCAGGAAGATCGTCGTCGGCATCACCGGCAGCAGGGCGCCGATCACGCCGAGCGCGACCATCGCCCAACCCAGTGCGAACCACAACCAGCGCATCAGCGCGGTTCCGCGGATTCGGCCGACGCGCGCCGATTCACGCGAACTCGTCCTCGACGTGGGCGCGCACGCGCTGGAACGCCGCCTCGGCGCCGGCGATGGCTTCGTCCTCCTGCGCGCGGCTCAGCGCGACCGAGTCCAGCGCCGCGGTGAAGCCGCGCCAGTGCCGGGCCACGCCGTCGGGATGCGCGGCCAGGTGGCGCGCGCCGAACCCGCTGTTGAGGCCCAGCTTGGCCGCCAGCTTGTACAGCACGCTGCCGCCGAGGTTGGAGCCTTCGGCGACGTACAGCCAACCCAGCGCCGCCGCCAGCGGCAGGTCGGCGCGCACCGCCGCGACCGCGAACGGCGGCAGCGGCTGGCCGAGGTCGCGCAGATCGCTGGCGATCTGCGGCAGGCGCCGGCGGCCGGGCAGATCCGGCACCAGCGCCGCCAGCGCGGCATTCGCGTACAGACCGTCGATGTCGCAATGGAAACGGTACTGCACGCGCAGGAAGCGGGCGAAATTGTCGCGGTTGGCGAAAATGTCGCCGGCCATGATGCGCCGGTCGAGGCGGTCGTGGGTGGCGTGGGTGGCGGCCTTGAGCCGCTGGCTGCGCGTGCTGGAGTCGGGTTCGGTGGCGATGTCGGACATGCGGTCGGCCGTCAATAGCGGTAGGTGAACGCCAGCCGCGCGGTGCGGCCGGGCGCGGGCAGCACGCCGAGCGCGAGCGGGTCGAGGTAGTAGCGGTCGCCGGCGTTGTCGAGGTTGAAGTCGACCGCGAACTGCTCGCTGACCTGCCAGCTGGCGAACACGTCGACGATGGTCGCGGCGCGGTACAGCTGCTGGATCGCCGACAGACCGACGTTCCATTCCTTGTCGAGCTTGCTGATCGGCCCGGCGTTGTGCACCGCGCGCATGCCGACGGTGAAGCGTTCGTCGAACGGGCGCAGGCCGACGGTCAGGTTGACGTTGTAGCGCGGCGGGTTCTGGGTGTTGGTGTAGGAGCCCTCGAAGCCGCCGTCGACGCAGTCCGGCGTGCCGATCAGTTCGGCGATCTTGCGCTGGCGGCCGTACTCGCGGCGCTCGGCGGCGATGTCGGGCGCGCAGGTCTTGGCCTGGAAGTAGTAGTGCGCCGACAGGTCGGCGAACACCAGGCCGCTGTCGTAGCTGGACTGGAACTCGACGCCGGAGACCTTGAAGCGGTCGACGTTGCGGATCAGCCCGGCCGACAGGGTGCGGTAATCGCGGGTGATCAGATCGTCGATGCGGGTGTCGAAGTAAGCCAGCTTGAACGCGGCGCGGTCGCCGTCGACGAACAGGCCGTGGCGGATCGTGCTGGCGCCGATTTCCAGGGTCTTGGCGCGTTCGGGCTTGAGTTCGCCGACCGGCTTGGCCGCGGTGAACAGGCCCAGCGTGGTCTCGAACAGGCTCGGCAGCTTCACGCCCTCGGCGTACTTGGCGTAGACCATGCTGTCGTCGTCGAAGCGATAGGCGACGCTGGCGGTCGGGGTGAAGGCGCTGTCGCGGCGGCGGATCGGCTGCGACCAGTTCCACTTGACCGGCACGATCAAGTCCTCGGCCGGATCGGCGTCGAAGAAATTCCAGCCGGCGATGTCGGCGACGGTGCCGCGCTTGTACGGCGAGGCCAGCAGCGAGGCCCGGGTGAACTGGCCGTTGGCGTCGGGATACCAGTTCAGCAGGGCGACGCGCTTGGCCCGCCACGCCGGCAGGTTCGGATTGCCGTTGAGCAGTTCGGTGTAGCGGTACTGGCCGATGCTCGCGGTTTCCGCGACCGTGGCCAGGCGGTTGCGGTCGTGCACGCTGACGCGGCTGTAACGGCCGCCGGCGAGCAGTTCCCAATGCTCGTCGGGTTGCCACTTGGCCGAGAACACCGCGCTGTATTCCTTGCGCTGCGCGTTGCGCAGGAAGCGGTTGTTGATCAGGTCGTCGTGCAGGATCGGCGAGTCCTTGCCCGGACCGATGTCCTCTTCGCTGTAGGACAGGCCGTAATCCAGGGTCACCTTGCCGGCGCCCGCGCTCAGCCGGGTGGTGTTGCTGGCGTCGAGGCCGAAGCGCTGCTGGCGCAGGTTGTTCCGGTACGCGTCCTTGTAGCCCGGATCGGTGTTGAAGGTCGGGCCGTCGTACCACTCGGTGCGGCGCTGGAAATACCACGGGGTGATGCCGGTCAGGCCGTTGTACATGCGGCTGTCGGCGTCGGTGTACCAGGCGTTGACGCGCAGGTCGACCCGTTCGCTGTCGGGGTCGAAGCGGTAGCGCAGGCTGTAGGCGTCCATGCCGATGCGGCCGGGGTCCCACTGCGGCACGATATCGCGGTTCACCCGGATGATCTGCGAGGCCATGATCTCGCCCTGTTCGCCGTCGAAACGGCGATAGCCCGCCTCCAGCGTCTGCGCGTCGTCGATGCGCCAAGTGCCCTTGAGCAGGACCGATTCGGACTTGGCCGAGGTGTTGAACACTTCGGTGCGCGGCGGGTTCAGCGGCGCCAGGGTGCGGCGGGTCTGCGGAAAATCGTCGTAGCCGTGGCGGCCGGAGAAATAGTTGCCTGTGTCGCGCCAGGCGTAGGCGGCGACCAGGTCGAAGCGATCCCAGCGCGCCGCCGCGGCGATGTTGCCGAAGCCGCCGCCGAGCGCGTTGCGGTCGTGGCGCGGCAGGTCGTTGTACGCGGGCAGGTCGCGCGCGCTGGCGTTGGAGGCGCCGCCGCGCAGGCGCAGGCCCCAGTCGCGGCCTTCGCGCAGCACGTCGTCGGCCTTGAGCGTTTCCATCTCGACCACGCCGCCGATGCCGCCGGACGCGTTGGCCTGCAGGCTCGGGCCCTTGGTGATGGTGAGGCTGGAAATCAGGTCCGGGTCCAGATACGTGCGCTGCGACTGGCCGGCGTAGCCGCGGTAGGTGTCCATCGTCGACTGGCCGCCGTCGACGATCACCGGCACCCGGCTCTGGCCCTGGATGCCGCGGATGTTGACGTCCAGCGCGTTGGCGGTGCGCGGGTCGCCGGCGGTGACGCCGGCCACGCCCTTGACGATGTCGGCGGCGGAGGCGCCGCGGAAGCGCTCGATGGTTTCGCGGGCGATGTAGTGGCTGGAACCGGGATTGCGATAGGTGTCGAGCAGGCGCGCTTCGTCGCTGGCGACGCCCGCGCCGCCGGCGAGGTCGCGCTCGCCGCCGACGCGCAGGGTGTCGGTAACGATCACATCGCCGGCGACCGCGGCGGCCTTCTCCAGCGCGACGGCGTCCGCGCCGACCCGGCGCACGCTCAGGCCGGTGCCGCGCAGCAGTTGCGCGAGCGCGGCGTCCGCATCGAGTTCGCCGGCCACCGCGGTCGACACCGCGCCTTCGGCGAGGGTCGCGGCATAAGCGACCTGCACGCCGGATTGGCGCATGTAGGCGCGCAGCGCCGACACCAGGGGTTGCGCGGGAATATCGAAACGGCGCACCGCGGCGGCGGCCGGCGCGGCGCCGGTCTGGGCGGCGGCGGGCAGGGCGCTCGCGGCCATGACCGCGGCGAGCAAGGCGATGCACAGGCGGGACGGGCGCGGCAGCGCGCCCGGGTGGACGGAAGTGGGCATGAAGAAACCTGTCGGAAAGTCGGCGCCGCGGTTGCGGCTCGCCCGCGCGCAAGCGGGCACGGCGGCGTACGTGGCGGCGGCGGGTACGTTCGCTGGATAAGACGGGCGAGGCCGCGCCGACCCCAAGATCGATTTCGCGTCCGAACCAATCGGCGCCGCCGCGACGGCGGATCGGTACCGCGCCGGGCGCCTCGCTTTGCCGAGTCGGCGCTCAGCGCACCGAGGACGGCGCCGGCGCGGGCGTCGGGATCGGCTGCACGATCGCCACGCCGAACGGCAGCCGGGTCACCGACAGGCCGGCGCTCGCGGCCAACGCGTCGAGCGCCTGCTCGGGCCGGCCGATGCGCAAGGCCGCGCTGACCCTGGGCAAGGCGCGTAGGTCGCCGCGGACCAGGATCGGGCCGGCGCGGTAGCGCGCGAGTTCGCGCACCGCGACGTCGACCGCGGCGTCGTCCAGCAGCAGTTCGCCCTGGCGCCAGCCGCCGATGCCGTCGGCCGGCACGTCGTTCAATCGGGCCACGCCGCGGCCTTGGCCGTACGCGGCGCGCTGGCCGGCATCGAGATACGTCCAGCCGCCGTCCGCCGCGGCCGCCACCCGCACCCGGCCCTGGCTCACCGCGGTTTCGATGCGCCCGGCGTCGTCGGCGACCGCGAACGCGGTGGAAATGTCTTCGATCACGCCATCCCCCGCGACCACGGCGAAGCGCCGGGCCGGATCGGCGGCGACTTCGAACCACACCCGACCGCGCAGCAGTTCGACGCGACGCTGGTCGCGGTCGTACTGGATTGCGATCGCGCTGTCGGCGTCGAGCACGGCGCGGCTGCCGTCGGGCAGGGCGACGGTTTCGGCGGCGTGGGCGCTGCGATGGTCGGCGCGCAGCCGCAACCATGCCTCGGGCGAAGCCAGCGCCAGCACCAGCACGGCCGCCGCGGCCAGGGCCGGGCGCCAGCGGCCGCGGCGGCCCGCGCGCGGCCGCAATGTCGCCGCCGAGCCTTGCGCCGCGGGCCTGGGCCCGAGGCTGCGCCACAACTGCCGCTCGCGTTCGAACGCGCGGCGGTGGCCGGGGCGCTGCAGCCAGCGTTCGAACTCGCCCAGGCCGGCTTCGTCGGCAGCGCCCGAAGCGAGCCACGCGATCCACTCGCGCGCTTGCGCGCGGATGGGTTCGGCGTCGGCGATGGCGAAGGCGGGCGGCTGGCTCATGGCGGGCGAGGGCGGTGCGTCGGCGAAGGCGGTATCGAGATCAAGACGTTCGAGCGGGCGCTTTACCCAAGACCGGTGCGTTGCCCAAGACGATTCACCGTCCCGCGCGCGCGTGGGCCAGGCGTTGCAAGGCGGCGCGGACGTGGTTTTCCACGGTCGTCACCGACACCCCTAGGCGTCGCGCAATCTCGGCCTGGGTCAGGCCCTGCAGGCGATTGAGCCGGAAGATGGTGCGGGTCGGCTCGGGCAGCCGTCCGGCGGCGGCCAGCACGCGCTGCAATTCGTCCTGAGCCATGGCCTGCTCCTCGGCCGACAGCGCTTCGTCCGGGCCCCAAAGATAGTGCTCGGCCAGCAACTGGCTGCGGCGCGTGCGCTCGCGTCCCCAATCGGTCGCCAGATTCGCCGCGAGCTTGAACAGATAGGCGCGCGGGTTGTCGATGGCGCTGGCGTCGCCGACGTTGCGCAGCTTGAGCCACACCGCCTGGACCACATCTTCGGCGGCATGGTCGCCGCCGAGTATCCGCTGGACCAGGCGCAACAGCGCCGGGCGCTCGCGGATCAGCAGTTCCGCCAGTCCCGGCGGACGCTCGTCCTCGCCGCAGTCGCGCATGCCGGCGCCCGCCATCACCCGAGCACCGGCGGGTTCGGCGCGCGACGGCACGGGTGCGCGGCAGCGCGGTGGGCAAAGGATTGGAAGCGCATGACGGCGGCACAGTTCGAAGAGCGCCGTCTGCCGTGGGGACCGGAAAGGTCGCGGGCACGTGTGCGATGAGCGGAGCTACGCAGCAAGCGTAGTGCGCGAATCTTAAAAGCGATGCGTGACGAACCGCAAGTTTCGTCGCCGCTTGCGCCGCTGTCTTGTCTCGTCGCTTTGCCGGCAGGACGGGGCCGCGCGTGCGCCGCGCGGCCCCGCGCGACGATCAGAACTGCTTGCTGATGCTGAAGTAGAGGTTCCGCCCCAAGCCGGTCCGCGAGCTGGTCTCCACGCCCGAGGCATTCAAGCGCTTCTGGTCGAAGACATTGTTGATGCCGGCGAGGAACTGGGTGCTGCCGTCGAAGAACGACACCCCGGACACGCTGGGCCGCCAGCGCAGCTGCAGGTTGGTCTGGGTGTAGGCGTCGCGCACATACCAGTACGTGGTGCCGGCCGACACCAGGGTCTTGGGGTTCTGGTCGGGTTCGAACCAGTGGCTGACGTCGGCCGAGACGCTGAAGTCGTCGTCGAACGGCCGCCAGCGCAGCCCCAGCCGGGCGCGGTCGGCGAACGCCGACGGAGTCTTGCGGCCGCTGGCGGCGTCCTTCATGTCCAGCGATTCGTAGCTGAAATAGCCGCCCCAGCGCGGCCGGTCGTACGACAGCTCGACTTCGACGCCCTCGCGGTCGACTTCGCCGACGTTCTCGTAGCGCACGTACTCGGACTTCGCCGGCGACACCGAACCGTAGTCCACCACCAGCTGGATCATGTCGCTGATGGTGCCGTTGAAGTACATCGCCTTGGCCGCGACGCGGTCGTCCGCGGCCAGCAGGGCGTTGCGGCTCCACGAGAACCCGGCTTCGTATTCCTTCGAAGTTTCCGATTTCAGCCGCGGATTGGGCCGGTACCAGTAATGGATGTTGAGCGGGCCGTCGGACGAGGTCTCGTGCGGCGTCGGCGCGCGGAAGGCCTCGGAGTAGTTGGCCAGCAGGACGAAACCGCCGGCGACTTCGTAGCTCAGGCCCAGGCGCGGCGAGAAGCGGCTGTTGTCGTAGGTTTCGGCCACGCCCTGGACGCGCCGGTCGAAACGGTCGTAACGCCCGCCCAACTGCAGCGCCAGGCGGCCGTCGAGCCAACGCGACTCGTGCTGCACGAAGGCGCCGAAATCGCGGTAGGTGTTGGGCATCGAGTTGAAGCCGGTGCGCACGCCGTCGAGGATGTAGATGCCGTCTTCCTCGCGGTGTTCGTAGTCCAGGCCGAACAGCAGGCGGTGTTCGACCGGACCGGTGGCGAAGCGCATCAGGTTCTGCGCGCTGACGCCCCAGCGTTCGTCGAGGTTCTTGTAGTACAGATCGACGCCGCGCTCGTAGCCGCGCTCGTAGTAGCCGCGGGTCTTGTAGGCGGTGGCGGTCAGGTCGAGCCAGCGGCTGCCGGCCGGCGCCAGGGTGTAGCGCAGCACCGTGTCGCGCTGCGAACGCTCGCCCAGCACCGCGCCGTTGGCCGCGCCGAAGGTGGCGTGGTAGAGGCTGTTCCAGCCGGTCTTGGCGTCGATGGCGTAGTCGAAATGGCTGAGGCTGAGCTTGTGGCCTTCGCCGAAGTTCCAGCCGAGCTTGACGAAGGCGGTGTCGATGTCCTCTTCGTTGTCGACCACGTTGTCGTGGCGGCCGGTGGCGTCGACCAGCTCGCCGGCCTGGGTCAGGTCGCCTTTCTTGCCGCGCTTGACGAAGGCCAAGGCCTCGAACGGCCGGTCCTGCGGCGCGGCGGCGAAGGCCGCATAGGCCTGGCGCTGGTCGTTGGAGTCGAAACGGTAGTTCAGCGCGACGCCGTAGTCGCGACCCGGGGCGAGGAAATCGGCGGCGTCCTTGGTGGTGCTGCCGATCACGCCGCCGATGGCGCCGCCGCCGTAGCTGATGCCCGAGGAACCGCGCACCACGTCGACCTGCTTGAGCAGGTCGCTGTCCATGCCGAAGCCGGACACCTGGTTGGCGAACAGGTTGGCCGAGCGGCGCACGCCGTCCTGCATCAGGATGACCCGGCTCTCGGAGCCGTGGCCGAAGCCGCGGATGCTGAAGTGCTGGCCGATCGCGCGGCCGCCGTCGTTGCCGGTGTCGATGCCCGGCACCTTCTTCAGCGCCTGGATGATGTCGGGATAGTCGTCGAGGTCCTGCTCGGTCAGCACGCTGGCCGAGCCGGGGTACTTGAGCACGTCGATGCCGAAGCGCGTGCCGACCACGGTGATCCGGTGCAGTTCGTCGGTGGCGGCGTTGAGCCGCTCGTATTCCTCGCCGCACGGCGAGGGCAGGGCGCGCCGCGCGCACGCTTGCGGGTCGGCGTCGTTGGCGCAAGCAAGGCGGGTGCGGTCTATCGCGGTGCGGCATTCGTCGGCCGACGCGTTGCCGGCGATGCCCAGGCACAGGGCGAGCGAAATCGCTGCGGCCAGCGCAGAAGTGGTCATGTGAGCCTCCAGCTCGTTAGTGATGTCCGGCGTCGCTAGGACGCGTCATCGCTGGCTGTAAGGCGTTCCGCTGGCTGCGCGCATCTTAGTCAGAAAGATGAATACAGACAATACGGAGCAAGGCGGCAGGGCGTACGGCGCAAATACAGCGCGAATACAGCGCCAATACGTTTGGCGGCTGGCGGCTGGCGACGGCCTGCGGCGGCCGTCGGGCAGGGCGCGCCATCGCGGCGAAGGTCCGCGCTTGACTGCCTACCAACTGGTAGGTAGATTTATTTCACCCCCCACTGCCGCGACTCCTCCATGAGCATTTCCCCGATCGGTTGGCTGCACACGCTCGGCAGCCTGCCCGCGATCCCGCTCGCCGCCTACATGCTCGCCAGGTACGGCCGGATCGCGCCGCAGACCCGCGCCGGCCGCGCCTACTTCGGCTTCATGGTGCTCGGCGTGCTGACGGTCTATCCGATCGCCAAGCAACCGGTCAGCGCGATCGTCGCAACGGTTACCCTGGCGACGCTGTTGATCGGTTACGGCGCCGCGGCGCTGTCGGCGGGCCGGCGCCTGGCCGGCTATGTCGAGACCGTGGCGCTGAGCCTGAGCGTGTTCCTGCTGATGGTGCCCACCGTCAGCGAAACCCTGCGCCGGCTGCCGGCCGGCAACCCGCTGGTCAAGCAGATGACCGATCCGCTGCTGCTCGGCGTGCAGGGCGCCTTGTTCCTGGCCTTGCTCGTCGGCGTGCCGCTGCAACTGCGCGCGGTGTACAAGCGCAATGCCGCGGCGGCGCAATCCGCCGCCTCGACCACAGGCTCTCGATGAAACCGACCGCGTCCAAACGCACCGCCTCGGATCCGCAGGCCCCGCCTTCGCCGAAGGCCGAGGAGATCCTCCAGCGCACCAGCGAACTGCTGGCCCTGGGCGGCTACGACAGCTTCAGTTATGCCGACATCGCCGAGCAGGTGCAGGTCAGGAAGGCCAGCATCCACCACCACTTCCCGAACAAGGTCGATTTGGTCAAGGCGACGGTGGCGCGCCACCGCGAGTCCGGCCGCCGCGGCCTGCAGGCCTTGAGCGAGCGCGTCGCCGATCCGTTCGAGCGGCTCGGCGAGTACTGCCGGTGGTGGGCGGCCTGCATCGAAAGCGCGAATCCGCCGATCTGCCTGTGCGCGTTGCTGGCGGCGGAACTGCCGTCGGTCCCGGCCGAGGTCGCGAGCGAAGTGCGCGGCCATTTCGAAGACCTGTCCGCGTGGCTGGAGCAGACCCTGGCGCAAGGCGCGGACAGCGGGCGCGTGCGCCTGGCCGCGAGCGCGCAGGCCGAGGCGATGACGTTCATGGCCGCCGTCCACGGCGCGATGCTGACCGCGCGCGCACTCGGCGATGCGCGCCTGTTCTGGAGCATCGCCCAGGCCTCGCTGGAGCGGTTGCGGCCGGCTTGAATCCGCCGGCGTACGCGCCGCTTCAAAGCGATCAGGGAAACCGTGGCGCCAGGCGGAACGGGCGTCGCTTGCGGGCCGTGCGACCGACCGGCTCGCAATTGATAACCATTCCCATTTATTTGTATGATGCGCGCCCCAGATCGGCTTTCAGGCTCGCGGATGACCTTGCGCAAACGAACCTTGGCGTTGTGCATCGCCGCGCTGACCTCGCCCGCCGCACTGGCATCCGAAGCGCCCGCCGACGCCGCGGCGGCCGTCGAGGCCGACCAGCCGACCACGCTCGACACGGTCCAGGCCGTGGGCACCGAGCCGGCCCGCTACCACAACGATGCCTCCGCCAGCGCATTGGGCGTGGACGCGCCCTTGTTCAACACCCCGCGCTCGGTCGTGGTGCTGCCCGAGCAGATCCTGCTCGACCAGAAAGTCACCCAGCTCGACGAAGCGCTCAAGAACGTCAGCGGCGTCAGCCGCGGCGACGGCTTCGGCGGCACCAACGACGATTTCTTCCTGCGCGGGTTCCGCCGCGACAACGTCTACCGCGACGGTCGCCGGCTCGCCGCCAACCAGCGCAATCCGACCACCGACATCGAGAGCATCGAAGTCGTCAAGGGGCCGGCTTCGCTGCTGTTCGGCGCGATCGAGCCGGGCGGGGTGGTCAACATCGTCACCAAGAAGCCGCAGGCGCAGCCGCGTCGCTATCTGGAAGCGACCGTCGACGAATACGGCAAGCGCCATCTGCTCGGCGACTTCACCGGCGCGCTCGACGGCGATGGCCGACTGCTGTATCGCCTGTCCGCCTCCTACGAGGACTCCGACACCTTCCGCGACGGCAAGCAGGTCGAGCGCACGGTGATTTCGCCGAGCCTGACCTGGCGCCCGAGCGAGCGCGACGAACTCACCGTCAGCTATCACTACTACGACGAAACCCTGCCGATCGACCGCGGCGCCATCGTCGGCCGCTACGCCGACGGCGAGCGCCGCATCGTCGAGACGCCGCGCTCGCGCAGCTTCGGCGAGTCGTGGGAGAACTCCTGGTCGACCGGCCACTCGGTCGATGCGCAGTACCAGCACCGCTTCAACGAACACTGGGACGCGGTGGTCGGCTACACCTACCAGAAGACCGAATCGCACGACCTGCAGGTGCGCGCCTACGACTTCTACGCCGAAGACACCGTGGTGCGCGGGATCGCCGTGCCGGCCGGCACCCTGATCCGCAACGTCGGCGGCAACAAGCCCTACGACGTCGACTCGGGCCAGTACAACGCCCGCCTGACCGGCCGCTTCGAGCCGGCCGGGATGAAGTACACGGTGATCGCCGGCGTCGACGGCGGCTACACCGACACCGACGCTGGCCAGCTCAACGGCGACAACGAGACCGCCAACGTGTTCGCCGGGCGGCCGCTGTTCAACGTGTTCGCGCCGGTGTACGGCAACCTCTCGCCCGGCTCGGCCGCGCTCAGCCGCAGCGCCAGGACCGACCTGGATTTCCGCGGCGTGTACGTGCAGAACATCCTGCAGCCCAACGAGAAGCTGCTGCTGACCGCCGGCCTGCGCCGCGACTGGTACGAAGTGGCCAGCCGCAACCAGAACTACGACGAAGGCCAGCCGGTCGGCGCCGCCGCCGTGGCCGATCGCGAATGGAGCGACAACTCCTACCAGCTCGGCGCGTCCTACGAGTTCGCCCCGGGCCTAGCCGTGTACGCCAGCCGCGCGACCTCGTTCACCGTACATCCGTTCTTCAACTACGATCCGCGCTCGCTGCCGCAGACCGGCAAGCAGTGGGAGGCCGGCCTCAAGGGCAACCTGTTCGCCGACCGCCTGCAGTTCACCCTGAGCTGGTTCGACCTGCGCAAGACCAACATCCCGGCGTTCAACCCCGATGCGACCGGCAGCCTGGACCAGTACCGCTTCATCGGCGAGGCGCGCTCGCGCGGCATCGAGTTCGACGCCACCTTGCGCATCACCGAAGGCTTCAACCTGATCGCCAGCTACGCCGATTTCGATTACGAGATCACCCGCGATCCGGATCCGGCGCTGATCGGCAAGACCAACGCCAACGTCGCACCGCGCAGCGGCAACCTGTGGGGCAGCTACGAGTTGCGCGACGGCGCCTGGCGCGGGCTCGGCTTCGGCGCCGGCGTCAACTACGTGTCCAAGCGCTACGGCGACGACGACAACACCTGGTCGATGCCGTCCTATACCTTGTTCGACGCGGGCGTGTGGTACTACCTGCCGGTCGGCGACAACGCCAACCTGCGCTTCCAGCTGACGGTGAAGAACCTCGCCGACAAGCGCTGGTACTACGCCTCCGACGGCGACCGTTTCGCTCCCAGCGTGCGCATCGGCGATCCGCGCACGGCCCTGTTCTCGGTCGCCTATCGGTTCTGATCGGGCCATCGCGTAAGCCGCCATGACGCCCGCCGCGCGCAGCGCCGCCAGCCCAGGCCCGGCTTCGCCGGGCCTTGCGCTGTCTTGTCCGCGACGGGGGCGCGCGAACCGTGTGGGGACGTAGCGCGGCTGCGGGCCTGGGCGGAGCGGCGACGATGGCGACGCTGATGCTCAACCTGATGTGGCTGCCCGGCCTGTCGCTGGCGGCGCTGGCGCTGATCCTGCTGCTGGCCTCGTTTCCGCTGTGGGTCGCACTGGCGTACTTCTGCTACGCGGCGTCGAGCCTGCTCCGCGCCTGGCTGGGCCTGGCCGCGCTGGCGTTGCCGTCGCTGCTGTTGAACGCGTTCGCTTATGTCCGCTAAGCCCGCTCAAGCCGCCAAGCCCGGTTCGCGCGGCGGCACGGCGGGCCTGCTGGCCTCGCACAGCTGGCTGGGCCTGATCGCTTCGTGGGTGCTGTTCCTGGTGTTCCTGACCGGGGCCATGACCATGTTCAAGCGCGAGGTCGATCTGTGGGAGAAGGCGCCGGACTACCTGGGCAGCCACAACCGCGCGGTCGCAAGCCTCGACAGCGTGCTCGCCGCGACCCGGGTGCCGCGCGAAGTCGCCGATCCGCACATCGAAGTGCTGTTGCCGGGGCGCATGAGCGCCTACTACCAGGTCTTTCTGTACGACGACGCCGGCGACTTCTACCGCGCCACCGCGTTCCATCCGGTCACCGGCGCGCAGCTGCCCGATCCGGAGGCCACCGGCCTGGGCGAGTTCTTCGAGGAATTCCACAAGGAACTCTATCTGCCCGGTGGCCACTACCTGGTCGGCGTGGCTTCGCTGCTGATGTTCCTCGGCCTGCTGACCGGACTGGTGCTGCACTGGCCGAAACTGAGCCTGTCGGCGCTGTTCTCGCCGCGCTGGGGCAAGCCGCGCCTGCGCTGGCTGGACCTGCACAACAGCCTGGGCGTGCTGGCGCTGCCGTTCCACTTGCTGATGGCCTTCACCGGCACGGTGTTCAGCCTGACCCTGCTGTTGAACCTGTTGATGGTGTTCGGCCGCCTGCACGGCGACGATCAACCCTTGCGCGAGCTGCTGTTCGCGCCGCCGCTGCCGCTGGAAATCGCGCATGCGCCGACGCCGTCGCTGAGCGTCGATGGATTGATCCGCGACGCCTCGCAGCGCCTGGACATGGAGCCGGTGCGGGTCTCGATCCTGCATTACGGCGACCGCAACGCCTGGCTGACCGTGCACGGTCATGGCCACGGATCGCTGGCCCAGGTGGGGCAGGCCAGCTATCGCCTGGACAGCGGCGAACCGCTGCGCATGCTGCCGCCGCGCGGGATCAACGCGCTGGCGCACGGCAACGAAGTCCTGCACCGCTTGCATTACGGCGATTTCGGCGGCATCGGCCTGCGCCTGTTGTACTTCCTGCTGGCGATCGCGACCTGCGTGCTGATCGCCACCGGCAACCTGTTGTGGCTGGAGAAGCGCCTGAGCCAGCGCGCCCGTCCGCGCGGCTTGCGCTGGATCGCGGGCCTGAGCGTGGGCGCCTGCGGCGGCGGCATGTTGGCGCTGGCGACGGCGCTGTTGGCGGCGCGGACGCTGCCGGTGGCCGTACCGGCGCGCATGGACTGGGTGATCGGCGCGTTCGCCGTGCCGCTATTGGCCGCGTGCGCGCTGGGCGTGCTCAGCGCGCGGCCGCGGCGCGACCTGAGCCTGCTGTTGCGCATCGCCGGCGCGCTGTTCCTGCTGCTGCCGCTGCTGGACTGGGCGATGTTCGGCCGCGCGTGGCTGGCCGCGCTCGCCGCCGGCGATTGGGCGGCGACCACGATCGAGCTGCTGTGCCTGGCCTTGGCCGCGGCCTGCATCGCCACCGTGCGCTGGCTGCGCCGCGACCCGATCCGCGCCGCTACGCTGGTTCGCGCAACGCCGGCCGCGCCAGAGTCCGGGTGAACACATCGGCCAGGGCGGCGACGTGATCGCGCAGGAAGAAGTGGCCGCCGGGCAGGCTCGACACGCGCGCGCCGGCGCGGCTGCAATCGTTCCATCCCTGCAGCTTGTCGATCGCGATGTCGGGATCGCGGTCGCCGCCGATGGCGGTGATCGGCGCGCGCACCGCGGGCTCGCGGCAATCCCAGGCATAGGTCTCGCAGACGGCGAAATCCGCGCGCACGAACGGCAACACGATCTGCATCAGATCGCGGTCGCGCAGCACTTCTTCGGGCGTCCCGCCCATCGCCGCGAGCTTGGCGATCAGGCCGTCGTCGTCGAGCAGGTGATAGCGCTCGGCGTGGCGCGGATAGCGCGGCGGCAGCGCGCCGGTGACGAACAGATGACGCGGCCCGCGACGCCCGCGGCGTTCGAGCGTGCGCGCGGTTTCATACGCCAGCAACGCGCCCATGCTATGACCCCATAGCGAGAAATCATCAGCCAACTGAGCGTCGAGCTCGTCGAGCAACCAGTCCACCAGCGCAGTCAATCGACTGAATGGGACCTCGGCGATGCGATGTCCGCGCCCCGGCAATTCCGGCGCGACCACTTCGAGTTGGCCTTGCAATGCCGCTTGCCATGGCGCGAACGCATGCCAGCTGCCGCCTGCGTAAGGCAAGCAAATCAAACGCGGCAAAGATTGCGTGACGGGCATCAGCTGAACTCCATAAATCCAAATGACAATCATTTGCATTGATCCTATTCTATCGCCCGCTTTGGCATATGGATCGGTGACATGCTCGATTTTGCTCCCCTGGACGATTCGGCCCTGGCCGCCGCGACCGCAGACCTGAGCTCGTTGCGCGTGCGCGCATTCGATCCCGCGCGCGGAGGTTTTCCGCTGTTGGTGGAGCCGGCCACCGCAGGAGCGGCGATCGCCGACAGCGCGCACGACATCGCCCAGCTGAACTCGCGCCTGCTGTACCGCCACGCCGGCCTGCTGTTCCGCGGCTTTGAGGTGGCCGGGCTGGAATCCTTCGACGCCTTCGTGCGCGGCTTCGGTTTCGCCCCGATCAGCTACGAATTCGGTTCCAGCCAGCGCTCCAAGCTGACCAAGGGCGTGTACACCTCGACCGAATTCCCCAAGAACCGCTCGATTCCGCTGCACAACGAACAGGCCTACACCACCGCCTGGCCGATGAAGATCTGGCTGCACTGCGTGGTCGCCAGCCCGGTCGGCGGGGAAACGCCGATCGCCGACAGCCGCCGCATCCACCAGCGCATCGAGCCGGCGATCCGCGAGCGCTTCGAGCGCAAGCGCCTGCTGTACGTGCGCAACTACGGCACCGGCATGGACCTGTCGTGGCAGCAGACCTTCGGTACCGAGTCGCGCGCAGAAGTCGATGCGTTCTGCCGCGACAACGGCATCGCCACCCACTGGATCGGCGACAAGCAGCTGCGCACCGAACAGCTGGTGCAGGGCACCGCCTGGCATCCGGTCACGCGCGTCCCGCTGTGGTTCAACCAGGCGCACCTGTTCCACGCCTCCAGCCAGGGCGCGGAGGTGATGGCGATGCTGCTCGACGTGCTCGGCGATGCGCGCAACCTGCCGCGCCACGTGTTCTACGGCGACGGCAGCGAACTGGAAGACAGCGTGCTCGAATCCATCCGCGGCGTGCTGGCCGAGGAAGCGGTCAAGTTCCCGTGGCAGCCCGGCGACATCGTCATGCTCGACAACATGCTCGCCGCGCACGGCCGCGAACCGTTCGACGGCGAACGCAAGGTCGTGGTGTCGATGGCCGAGCCGTTCTCGCTGCAGGAGCTGGAACGGCTGGAACGCGAGCGCCTGGCGGGCTGATCGCCGTGGCGAGGCCCTGGACCGGCCCGGCGACGCGTTCGCGGGCCGCGATGCACCGAAGGAAACACACGATGGCGTCCTCGACCCCCGCAAGCCCGGCCTCCACGAGTCCGGCTCCCGCAAGCGCGATCCTCGCAAGCTATTGGCGCAACGGCGGCACGCTCGAACGCGGTCCACAGGGCTGGACGATGCCGGCGCGCGAGGGCGAGGCGCTCGCGCCCGTCGAGCAGCGCGCGCTGGACGAACATCGCGACGAGATCGACGCGATCCTCGCGGCCCAGCCGGATTATTTCGACTGGCGTCCGTTGCAGGCCAACCCGCGCGCGCTGTGGTTCCTGCACCGGCTCGCGCCGCACAGCGCGGCCTACCACTGCACCGCCGTGCTCGGCATGGACGGCCGGATCGAAGACGCGCAGCTGGCGGCGGCGTTCGAGCGCTTGTGCGCGCGCCATCCGATGCTGCGCGCGCAGTTCGGCGAGCGCGACGGCGAGCCGTGCTATCGCATCCTCGCCGAGCACCGCAACGAATGCCGCGCGCTGGCCGCCGATGCCGACCTGGCGCAGGCCAAGCGCACGCTGCTGGCCGAGGCCGACCGGCCGTTTGCGTTGGAACAGGCCGCCGTCATGCGGCTGGCCAGCGTGCGCGTGGGCCAGCGGGTGGTGGTCTCGCTGGTGCTGCACCACATCGTCGCCGATTTCTATTCCTGCGAGATCCTTGCGCGCGAACTGGTCGCCGAACTCAGCGGCGGCACCGCCGACGCCGCCGCCGCGTCCTATGAACAGTGGAGCCGCGAGAACGCCGAGTACCTCGACAGCGATCGCGGCCGCGACGCGGCGCAGTACTGGCAAACCCTGTTGCGCGACGCGCCCAGCGAGTTGCACCTTCCCACCGATTTCGCCCGCCCGCCGCTGCGGCAGTGGAGCGGCGAGCGGATCGAGCGCGACCTGGACCCGGGCTTGAGCGCGCAGGTGCGCGCGACTGCGACCGCGCTCGGAGTCACCCCGTACATCGTGCTGCTCGCCGCCTACCAGCTGTGGCTGTGGCGATTGAGCGGGCAGGCCGACTTCGTGATCGGCACGCCGACGCTCGGACGCCACGCGGCGCGGCACCGGCATCTGGTCGGCTATCTGGCCAATCCGGTGCCGGTGCGCGCGCAGCTCGATCCGCGGCAGCGCTTCGCCGACCTGTCCACGGCGCTGAAGGCGCAGATGGACGCATCGCTGCGACGCCAGCGCTATCCGCTGACCCGGCTGCTGGACGAACTGGCGCTGCCGCGGCGCTCCGACCGCGCGCCGCTGTTCCAGCATTTCTTCACCTACTCGCAGGCCCGGCTGGGCTGGGGCGAGGCGGTGGCGATGGAAACGCTGCACATGGGCATGCGCGGCGCCGCCCACGAACTGATCCTGACCGTGTTCGAGAACGGCGCCGACCTGTGCTGCCAGATCGGTTACAGCGATGCCTTGTATGGCGCGCAGACCGTGTCGGGCTGGCTGGACGGTTATGTCGAACTGCTCGCGCGGATCGTCGCCGATCCTTCGCGCAGGCTCGACGCGCTGGACTGGGCCGGGCACGGCCAGGCCGGCGAACGCGGCGAAACCATCGATGCGGGCGCACGCCACGCGATCGAGCGGATCGAATCGGCCCCGGATGCGCACATCGCTTTGCACGAAGGCGAGCGCACGCTCGACTACGCCGCGCTGCGCGCGCGTGCACGGACGTTGGCCACCGGGCTGCAGGCGCATGGCGGCGACGTGGTCGCGCTGGCGCTGCCGCGCGGCGAAACCCAGATCGTCGCCATGCTGGCGGCGTGGTACGCCGGACAGGCTTGGCTGGCGCTGGACCCGCGCCTGCCGGACGAGCGCCTGGCCTACATGGTCGAGGACAGCGGCGCGCGCGTGGTTCTGGGCGACGGTCCGCGTCCGGCGTGGTTGCCCACGGCGGCAGCCTGGTTCGCTCCCGACGCGCTGACCGGCGAAAGCTTGGGCGAAACCGCGCGCGACCCGGACGATGTCGCTTACCTGATCTACACCTCCGGTTCGACCGGACAGCCCAAGGGCGTGGCGGTGAGCCACGCCAACCTGTGCGGTTACGTCGAAGGCGTGCTGGCGCGATTGCAGCAGGACCGGCCCCTGGCGCAGGACGCGGTGTTCTCGACCCTGGCGACGGCTTCGGCCGATCTCGGCCATACCGCGCTGTTCGGCGCCTTGCTCAGCAGGCGCGGGTTGCGCCTGATCGACGATGCGCTGGCGCGCGATCCGCATGCGCTGGCCGAGCATTTGCAGCGCCACCGCGTCGACGTGCTCAAGATCGTGCCTTCGCACCTGCAGGCATTGCTCGCCGCGGAGCAGCCGCAGCGATTGCTGCCGCGGCAGGCGCTGGTGTTCGGCGGCGAAGCCTTGCCCTGGCCGTTGGTCGATCAGATCCGCGCGCTGGCGCCGCACTGCCGGGTGTTCAATCACTACGGCCCGACCGAGACCACGGTCGGCGCGACCTGCATCGACACCGAGCGGGCGCCGCGCGGTACCGCGTCGGTCGCGATCGGCAGGCCGTTGCCGAACTACCGCGCGTACGTGCTCGATCGACAGGGCCGGGCGGTGGCGCAGGGCGCGATCGGCGAGCTGTACATCGGCGGCATCGGCGTGGCGCGCGGCTATTGGCGCCGCGAGGCGCTCAGTGCGGAACGTTTCCTGCCCGATCCGCTCGACCCGTCGCAGCGCGTCTACCGCACCGGCGACCGCGTGCAGCGGCTGCCGGCGGGCGAACTGGTGTTCCATGGCCGCGCCGACGACCAAGTCAAGATCCGCGGCTACCGGGTCGAACCCGGCGAGGTCGAACAGCGCCTGCGCGCCGTGCCCGGGGTCGAACAAGCGGTGGTGCTGGCCGCGCCGGGCGCCAACGGCACGCAAACGCTGGCGGCGTTCTATCGCGGCGCCCACGCCGACCCGCTGGCGACGTTGCGCGCGGCCTTGCCCGACTACATGGTGCCGGCGCGCTGCCTGCGCGTGGACACGGTGCCGGTGACCGCGAACGGCAAGGTCGACCGCGCCGCATTGCTGGCTTTGCTCGACGCCGCCGAGCCCGCCGCGGCCGCGCAGGACGCGCCGCTGGAACCGTTCGAAGCGCGACTGGCGGCGCTGTGGCAGCCGCTGTTCCCGCAGGCGTCGATCGGACCGCAGTCTTCGTTCTTCGGCCTCGGCGGGGATTCGATCCTGGCCCTGCGGCTGGTCGCCAGCGCGCGCAAGAGCGGGATCGAACTGACGCCGGCGCTGCTGCTGGAAACCGCGAGCCTGCGCGAACTGGCGCAGCGGCTGCGACCGCCGTCGCCGACCGAGTTGCTGCTGCGCCAGGTCTGCGCGCAGGCGCTGGGGCGCGACAGCATCGACCGCGATGCCGACTTCTTCGAACTCGGCGGCGACTCGATCGCCGCGCTGAAACTGGTCGCGCGCGCGCGTCAGGCGGGACTGGCGCTGACGCCGGCGCAATTGCTGGAACACCGGCCGTTGTCGGCGCTGGCCGCGCATCTGGATCGCGCCGCGGACGCGATCGACGCAGTCGCGCCCGCGCCGGTAGAACCGACACCGGCCGCGGCGCTGGCGCCGTTCGGCCTGCTCGACGCCGCCGAAGGCGCGCGCCTGCGCGCCGCGCACGCCGATGCGATCGACGCCTATCCCTTGTCGCCGCTGCAGGAAGGACTGCTGTTCGCGGCCCTGGCCGCGCCCGATTCCGGGCAGTACCTCAACCAGCAGGTGCTGAGCCTGACCGGCCCGCTGGACCGCGCGCGCCTGGTCGCGGCCTGGTCGGCGCTGCAGCAACGCCACGAAAGCCTGCGCGTGGGCTTCGACTGGGATCACGCCGGCCGACCGGTGCAGTGGTTGCCGGTGCAGGCCGGCCCGAGCATGCACGAACACGACTGGTCCGGCCGCGACAGCGCCCGCACCCAGGCCGAACTGTGGGCCTTGTGCGAACGCGAGCGCGACAGCGCGTTCGCGCTGGAACGACCGGGGCTGCTGCGCCTGCACCTGGTCTGCGCCGGGCCGTCGCAAGCGTGGCTGGTGCTGACCGTGCACCATCTGGTGATCGACCGCTGGAGCGCGGCGGTGCTGCTGCAGGAACTGTTCACGCTGTACGCCGGCGAGGCCTTGCCGCCGGCGCCGCGTTACCGCGATTACATCGGCTGGCTCGGCGCGCAGCCGGTGCAGGGCGAGGACGCGTTCTGGCGCGCGCAACTGGCCGACTACGAAGGCGGCGAAGAACTGCCGGCGCCGGCCGCGCCGGGCGAGGGCCGCTACGTCACCGAGGCGCGGCTGGCGCGCGCGGAGATCGCCGCGCTGCGCGAATGCGCCGCGCGCCTGCGAGTGCCGCTGACCAGCGTGCTGCAGGCGTCCTGGGCGCTGCTGCTCAGCCGTTACACCAACAGCGCCGATGTCTGCTTCGGCCTGACCGTCAGCGGCCGTCCGCCGGCGCTGGCGCAGGCCGAGCGCATGACCGGCTTGTTCATCAACACCCTGCCGATGCGCTTGCGGCTGGAGGCGGGACAGGACTTCGGCGCGTTGTGCCGCAAGGCGCGCGACCTCAGCTTCGCGGTGCAGGCGCACGACCGCCTGCCGCTGGCGCGCATCGCCGAACTGGCCGGCGTCCCCAACGGCGCGGCCCTGCTGCACAGCCTGCTGGTGATCGAGAACATTCCGCTCGATACCGCCGCGCGGTTGCCCGACGGTCTGGCCTACGAATTCGTGCACGCCGCCAGCGCGACCAACCTGCCGTTGCTGGTGCAGATCACTCCGGAAGACGACAGCCTGCACCTGTTGCTGCAGAGCCAGCGCAACCAGTTGCCGGACGACTTCGTCGAACGCGTGCTCGGCGACTGGCTGCGCCTGCTGCGCGGCGTCGCCGGACTGGTCGACACGCCGGTCGGCCAGATCGGCCTGCTCGCGCCTGCGGATTGGGCGGCGTGGCGCGCGCGCGGGCAGGGGCCCGCGTTGCCGTTCGTGCCCGAGCGCATGCCCGATTCGCTGGCCGACTGCATCGAACGCACCGCCGCGCGGTATCCGGCCGAACCGGCCCTGGTCGGCGGCGGGCGTTGCCTGAGCTACGACGAACTCAATCGCCGCGCCAATCGCCTGGCCCACCATCTGCGCGCGCTCGGCCTGAGCGCGGGCGAGCGGGTGGCGCTGGTGGCCGACCGCAGCGTCGCGATCACCGTGGCGATGCTGGCCGTGCTCAAGGCCGGCGGCGCCTATGTGCCGATCGATCCGGAACATCCGCACGAGCGCATCGCCTTCGTCCTGGCCGATGCCGGCTGCCGCTTCGCGCTGGCGCGCGACGCGGGCCTGGCGTGCGTGAGCGGCGGCGCCAGCCGCGTACTCGATCTCGACAGCGAAGCCTTGCTCGGCGAACTCGCCGTGCAGCCCGAGCGCAACCCGGCGCGCAACCACGATGCGGCGTCGCCGGCCTACGTGATCTACACCTCCGGTTCCACCGGCCAGCCCAAGGGCGTGCTGGTGCCGCACCGCGGCCCGCTGCGGCTGATGCAGGCGGTGCAGGCGATGCTGCCGGCCGGTCCCGGCGATCGCGTGCTGCAGTTCACCGGCCTGCACTTCGATATGTCGGTGCTGGAATGGCTGTGCGCCTGGACCCAGGGCGCGTGCCTGCACCTGATCGAGCGCGAGCTGACCCGTTCCGGCGACGGCCTGCTGGCGCTGCTCGCCGAGCAGGCGATCACCCACGTGGTGGCGCAGCCGGCGGTGTTCGCGCCGCTGCCGCCGCCGTCGTTGCCGGCGCTGCGTTACCTGTTGCTCGGCGGCGACGTGTGCCCGACCGAACTGGCCGAGCGCTGGGGCCGCGGCCGTGTCGTGCTCAACGGCTACGGCCCGACCGAGGCGTCGGTGCTGGTCACCGCCGACCGCTACGAACCCGGCCGCGCGATCGCGCTGGGCCATCCGTTGCCGCACGCGCAGTGCTATGTGCTGGACTGGTCGGGGCAGCCGTGCCCGCCGGAGTCGGTCGGCGAACTGCACCTGGCCGGCGATTATCTCGCCCACGGCTACCTGGGCCTGCCGGAGAAGACCGCGGCGGCGTTCCGCACGCCCGAGCGCGGGCCGCTGGCCGGCGTGCGCCTGTACGCCACCGGCGACCGCGTGCGCCAACGTCGCGACGGCCGCCTGGAGTTCCTCGGCCGGCGCGATCACCAGGTCAAGATCCGCGGCCTGCGCATCGAGCTGGGCGAAGTGGAAGCGGCGCTGCGCGCGCAAGCGGGCGTGGCCGAGGCGGTCGCGCTGGTGCACCGGCCCGGGCAGGACAACGCTTGCCTGGTGGCGTTCGTGCAGGGCGAGGCCGACCCGGCGGCGCTGCGCGAAGCGTTGCGTCTGCGCCTGCCGGCGCATCTGCTGCCTGCGCACATCGAATGCCGGGCGACGCTGCCGCAAAGCGCCAGTCGCAAGGTCGACCGCCGCGCCCTGGCGGCGCTGGTCGAACACGTGCTGCGGCCGCAGGTCCGGCTGGCGCCGGCCAGCGACAGCGAACGCCGGCTGCTGGCGGTGTGGCAGCGGCTGTTCCAACGCGACGCGATCGGCGTTACCGAAGACTTTTTCGCCCTCGGCGGCCACTCGCTGCTGGCCACCCGGCTGGCCAGCGCGATCGCCCTGGAATTCGACCTGCGCCTGGACCTGCGCCGGTTGTTCGCCACCACCACCATCCGCGACCAAGCCTTGCTGATCGACGCACTGCAGGCCGCCGCGCTCGCATCCAGCGCCGGCGACGGCGCCGAATCCGTCATCGAATCGGGATTCCTATGACCGCTGTTGAAGCAACCGGGCTGCACGCCGCCACGCCGGAGGGCGCCGCGCTCGAGATTCTCGAACGCGCGCGCAACGCGGGCATCGCGCTGCACGTCGAAGACGGCCGGTTGGCCTTCAAGGCGACGCGCGCGCCGCTGGACGCGCAGTTGCGCGCCGATATCGGCGCCCGGCGCGAGGCCTTGATCGCGCTGTTGAGCCAGGCGCAGGACGCGAACCGCGACTGGCGCGCGCTGCCGATCGAACCGGCGCCGGACGGCGCGCCGGCGCCGCTGTCGCTGGGCCAGGAGCGGCTGTGGTTCCTGGAGCAATTCGAACCCGGCGGCCACGCTTACCACCTGGCGGCGCTGTTCGAACTGCGCGGCGAAGTGGACTCGGCCGCGCTGGAGCGCGCGGTGCGGCGCCTGCTGGCGCGCCACGACGCGCTCGACCGGTGCGTGCGCGATGGGCAGTCCCTCGTCGTCGGCGACAGCGCCGCGGCGGTGGAGGCGGCGGACCTGCGCGGACGCGGCCAGGGCGAGATCGACGCGGCGGTCGAAGGCTTCCGCTTGCGCCCGTTCGATCTGCAGCGGCAGCGTCCGCTGCGCATGCAGTTGCTGCGTCTGGACGGGCAGGGCGATGGCGCGCAGGATGACAGCGCGCAGAATGACAGCGGGCCCCGACATTGGTTGCAGGTCGTGGTCCACCATATCGCCTGCGACGGCGTGTCGTTGGGTCTGCTGACCGAGGACCTCGGCCGCGCTTATCGCGCCGAATGCGGCCTGGCGGTGGACGCGGCGGCGCCGCTGCCGTGCCGGTACGGCGATTACGCGCGCTGGCAGCGCGACACCCTCGACCGGCTCGACGATTCCCTGCGCCATCACGTCGAAGCGCTGTCCGGCGCGCCGCACCTGCACGCGCTGCCGCTGGACCGCGAGCGCCCGGCCGCGCTCGGCCAGGCCGGCGCCAAACTGCGCCTGGCGTTCCCGCCCGGATTGGCCGAGCGCGTCGCCGCCTACGCCCAAGCCTCGCGCGCCACCGCCTTCCATGTCCTGCAGGCCGCCTTCGCCGCGCTGCTGGCGCGTTGCGGCGCCGGCGACGATCTGTTGATGGGCACCCCGGTCGCCGGCCGGGTGCGGCCGGAGTTGGAGTCGCTGGTCGGCCTGTTCGTCAACACCGTGGTGCTGCGCACGCAGCTGCACGACGATCCCGATTTCGCCACCCTGGTGGCGCGCTGCCGCGACCATCAACTGGCCGCGCTGGAGCATCAGGCGCTGCCGCTGGAACGCGTGATCGAGGCCCTGCGGGTCGAACGCAGCAACCGTCACGCTCCGTTGTTCCAGCTGATGTTCGCGCTGCGCCACGACGCCGACCTGGCCCTGGATCTGCACGGCGTGCAAGCGCGCGCGTTGGCCTTGCCCGAGGATATCGCCAAGCACGAACTGACCCTGGAAGTGCTGGTCGGCGCGGGCGGCATGAGCGCGGTGTGGGAATACAACACCGCGCTGTGGGATGCGGCCACCGTGGAGCGCTGGGCCGAACGCTACTTCGTCGCCCTGTCGGCGATGCTGGAGCAGCCGCACGCGCCGGCGCTGTCGTGGCCGTGGCCGGCCGCCGAACTCGCACTCGACGATCGTCGCGAGACGGCGCCGCCGGCCGTCGCCAGCGTGGCCGAGACGATCGCGCATATCGCCCAGCGGTTCCCCGAACGCACCGCGCTGGAGACCGCGCAGGGCACGCTGAGCTATAGCGAACTGATCGCGGCCGCCGATGCCCGCGCCGGCGCGCTGCGCCGGCGGTTGGGCGCACTGGCGCGCAGCGTGGCGCTGTGCCTGCCGCGCGGGCTGGACTGGTACTGCGCCTTGCTGGGCGCGTGGCGCGCCGGGCTGAGCGTGGTGCCGCTGGATGCGCAGTGGCCGCAGGCGCGCTTGCGCGAAGTCGTCGCCGCCAGCGCGTGCGACGCGGTCGTGACCGATGCGCAGGGGCGGGCGTGGTTCGCGCCGGAATCGATTGTCGCGGTGGACGCGCTGCAGTCGGCCGCGCAGGCAGAAACCGATGAGGCCCCGGCGCCTTCGTCGAACCCCTTGGCCTATGTGCTGTACACCTCCGGCTCCACCGGCGCGCCCAAGGGCGTGGAGGTCGGCCATGCCGCGCTGGCCGCGCACATCGCCGGCGCGGCCGACGCGCTGGCGCTGACGCCGAACGACCGGGTGCTGCACGTCGCCGGGCTAGCGGTGGACACCACCCTCGAACAACTGCTCGCGGCCTGGAGCCGCGGCGCCTGCGTGGTCGCGCAGTCCGACGAATTGCTGGAACCGCGGCGCTTCCTCGCCTGCCTGGGCGAGCAAGCCGTTACCGTCGTCGATCTGGCGCCGGCGTATGCCAACGAACTGTTGCTAGCCACCTCCGCGGACGACTGGCGCGGGCTGCCGCTGCGCTGTCTGGTGGTCGGCGGCGACGTGCTGCCGGTGTCGCTCGCGCGGCGCTGGTTCGAGCTCGGCCTGGACCAGGGCCGCGGCCTGATCAACGCTTACGGCCCGACCGAGGCCACCATCTCCAGCCACTATCACCGTGTGCAGGCCGAGGACGCGACCCGTCCGGTACCGCTGGGTCGATTGCTGCCGGGGCGCATCGCCGCGGTGCTCGACGCGCACGGACGCATCGCGCCGCGCGGGGCGAGCGGCGAACTCGCGCTCGGCGGCATCGGCTTGGCCGAGGGCTACCGCGGCGACGCGGCCGCCAGCGAGCGGCGTTTCGCGCCGCTGCGCCTGCCGACCGGCGAATCGCTGCGCATGTACCGCACCGGCGACCGCGTGCGCCTGCTCGGCAACGGCGAGCTGCAGTTCCTCGGCCGCGCCGATTTCCAGATCAAGTTGCGCGGCTATCGGATCGAGCTGGAAGAGATCGAGCACTGCCTGGGGCAGTTGCCGCGGGTGCGGGCCGCGGCCGCCGGCGTGGTCGGCGAGGGCACCGCGCAGCGGCTGGTCGCGTGGGTGGAACGCGTCGGCGAGACCACCGCAGTCGCGGCCGATTCCAGCGAGACCGATTCCAGCGAGGCCGACTCAAACGAGGCAGATTCAAGCGAAGCAGATTCAAGCGAAGCCGACGCCGAAGGCTGGCATCGCGCGCTGAGCGAGCGTCTGCCCGCGCACATGGTGCCGGCCCAGTTCGTCGTCCTGGCGCGTTTGCCGCGCAACGCTTCGGGCAAGGTCGACCGCCGCGCCTTGCCGGCGCCGCCCGCGCCCGCGCCGGCCGACCGGACGCCGCCGCGCACGCCGCAGGAACGCGCGCTGTGTGCGGTCTGGAGCGATGTGCTGCAGTGCGAGGTCGGCATCCACGACAGCTTCTTCCGCCTCGGCGGGGATTCGATCCGCAGCCTGCAAGTGGTCGCGCGCCTGCGCGAACGCGGTTATGCGGTCACGCCCAAGCTGATGTACCAGTTCCAGAGCGCGGCCGAACTGGCGCCGCATCTGGCGCCGCTGCAGGCCGCGCCGGCCGAGACCGCGCCGCTGGTGGGCGAGCTCGGCCTGAGCCCGATCCAGCGCTGGTTCTTCGACAGCGCGCCGGCCCAGCCGGATCGCTATCACCAGTACGTGGCGCTGCGGCTGAAACAGCCGCTCGATGCCGGGCATCTGAACCGAGTCTGGGCGGCGCTGTGGCAGCGCCACGATCTGCTGCGGGCGCGCTTCGAGCGCGTCGACGGGCAGTGGCGGCAGCGCGTCGACGCGCCCGGTCCCGCGCCGGCGATCCAGGCGCGGGACTGGCGCGGCGCGACCGACCTGGACGCGCGCATCGACGCCGAGTTCGCGCGCATGCAGGAAGCCACGCCGTTGGCCGGCCCGCTGGCCGCGCTGACCGTTGCGCGCTGCGACGAGGGCGAACGCCTGCTGGTCTGCGCCCATCATCTGATCGTGGACGCGGTGTCGTGGCGCCTGCTGCTGGGCGAACTGTTCGACGGACTGGCGGCGCTGGCGCACGGGCAGGCGTGGACGCCGTCGGCGCGCAACGCGTCGTATGCCGACTACATCGAGGCGCTGGCCCAGGCCGATGCGGCGCAGAGCTTCGATGCGCGGTTCTGGAACGAGGTCGCGGCGCAACCGATGCAGGCCTTGCCGCAGGACCGCGCCGTCGCCTTGGCCGATACGCGCCAGCGCAACGTCGGCCGCGTGGTGCAGACGCTGGACGCGGGCTTGACCGCGGACCTGCTCGAACGCGCGGGCGCGGCCTATCGTTGCCAAACCGACGAACTGCTGCTGATCGCGCTGGCGCGGGCGCTGGCCGCGCGCACCGGCCGCAGCCGGCTGTGGCTGGATCGCGAGCGGCATGGCCGCGACGTGCTCGACGGCCGCGACTGGTCGTCGGTGTTGGGCTGGTACACCGCGGTGCATCCGTTGCCGCTGGACCTCGCCGGTACCGACGGGCCGGCGCAGATCGCCGCGCTCAAGGAGCAAATCCGCGCGCTGGCGCGGCGCGGCCTGGAATACATGCCGCTGGCCGCGTCCGGGCGGATACCTCCCTTGCCGGCCGGGCAACTGTTGTTCAACTACCACGGCGTCGTCGACGGCGGCGCGCATCCGGCGTTCGAGGTCGACGCGCGCGCGCTGGCCTCCGGCAACGGCGCGGACAATCCGCCCGGCGCGCTGGTCGAGATCAACGCGCGGGTGCAGGGCGGCCGGCTCGGCCTGGTCTGGAACTACGCCGGCGAAGCCTACGACGCGGTCACCATCGAGCAGTGGACGCGCGACTTCGCCGCCGAACTGTCGGCGCTGGTGGCGCATTGCCTGGAGCCCGGCAGCGGCCTGCTGACCGCCAGCGACCTGCCGCAGGCGCGGCTGGACGCCGGCGAATTCGCATCGCTGGCCGCGCGCGAGGACGCGCGTTCGATCGAGCGCGCGTTCGCGCTGACGCCGTTGCAGCGCGGCGTGCTGCTGGAGAGCTTGCGCGGCGAGGGCGCCGATCCGTACTTCCAGCAGACGGTGGCCGAACTGGACGGCGAACTCGATGCGGCCGCGCTGGCCCGCAGCTGGTTCGAGACCGCGCGCCGGCAGCCGATGCTGCGCACGGCGATCGTGTGGGAGGGGCTGTCGCTGCCGCACCAGATCGTGCTGGCCGCCGCGCAGGCACCGTGGCAGGAACTGGATTGGTCGCAACTCGACCCGGCCGCGCAGGACGCGCAACTGCAGCGCTGGCTGGCCGACGATGCCGCGCGCGGCGTCGATCTCGCCCGCGCGCCGCTGGCGCGCATGTGCCTGATCGCGCGCAGCGGCGGCCGTTACTGGCTGGCGTGGAGCATCCACCATCTCATCGTCGACGGCTGGAGCACGCCGCTGTTGGTCGGCGAAATGCTGCAGCGCTATACCTCCGACGTGCGCGGCATCGCGCTGTCGCTGCCGCCGGCGCCCGGTTTCGATGGATACCTGGATTGGCGCGAACGCCAGGACCTGGCGCGCCAGCGCGGCTGGTGGCGCGAGCGTCTGCATGGATATTCCGGCGCCGCCGCGCTGCCCGCCGGCGCGTCCGGCGCGACCCGGCGCGAGGAATGCGAACGCGGGCTCAGCGCGCACGACAGCGAGCGCCTGCGCGCGTTCTGCCGCGAACGCGGCTGCACGCTCAGCGATCTCGTCGCTTTGGCGTGGGGGCTGGCGAACGCGCGTTACGGCAACAGCGACGACGTGGTGCTGGGCGTGACCCGTTCGGGCCGGCCGCCGGATCTGGCCGGGGTCGAGTCGATGGTCGGCGTGTTCATCAACACCTTGCCGCTGCGCCTGCGCGTCGATGCAAGCCGGCCCGCGCTCGACCTGCTTTCGGCGCTGCGCGGGCAATCGCTGGAAATCGCCGAGAACGAAGCCGTGGGCTTGGGCGAGATCCTCGCCGACAGCGGCCTGGACGCGGATCGGTTGTTCGCCAGCCTGCTGGTGGTCGAGAACTTCCCGGCGATGGCGGCGGCGCAGCTGCCGTTCGCATTGAGCGTGCGCGAGACCCGCGCGGCCAATCACTACGCGCTGACGCTGCGCGTGTCCGAACGCGAACACGTGCGCCTGGAAGCCTTGCTCGATGCCGCGCGGGTCGACCGCGACGCGGTCGCGGCGATGCTCGATCTAGCCGTGGCGAGCCTGCTGCGATTGCTGCAACGTCCGGACTGCACGGTCGCCGAGCTGTTGGGCGAAACCGTCGCGTTGCCGGCGGCGTTGCCGGAGCGGGCATCGTCGGCCACCGCGCAGTCGCTGCTGTGGCAAGCGCCGGCGCAAGCGGTGGCGGTGGAGGAGGGCGATGCCAGCTGGACCTACGCACAGCTGCGCGCGGCGGCCGGACGGATCGCCGCGGCGCTCGACGCGGCGGGGACGCTGCCGGGCGCGCACGTCGCGCTGTGCCTGCCGCGGACGTTCGCGCAACTGGCGGCGATGGCCGCGGTGTGGCATCGCGGCGCGGCATGGTTGCCGTTGGATCCGCAACATCCCGATGCTCGCCAGATCGCCGTGCTCGACGATAGCGGTGCGGATGTCGTGATCGGCTGGGGCGCTGCGCCGGCGTGGCTGCCGGCCGGCGTGCATTGGCTCGATGCCGAATCGGTCTTGGCCGACACCGCGCCATACGCGGAACCGCCGCGCGTGGACGTCGGTATCGATACCCCGGCCTATCTGATCTACACCTCCGGCTCGACCGGAACGCCCAAGGGCGTGGTGGTGAGCCAGGGCAATCTGGCGCATTACGTCGCCGGTGTGTTGCCGGTGTTGGAGCTGACCGAAGATGCGTCGCTGGCGACGCTGTCCACGGTCGCGGCCGACCTGGGCTTCACCGCCTTGTTCGGCGCCTTGCTCAGCGGACGCCGCGTGCGTCTGCTGCCGGCGGAACTGGCGTTCGATGCGCAAGCGCTGGCCGCACATCTTCAGGCGCATCCGGTGGATTGCCTGAAGATCGTGCCCTCGCATCTGGCCGGTTTGCTGGCGGCCGGCGGCGGCGCGTCGGTGTTGCCGCGCGAATGCCTGGTCACCGGCGGCGAAGCCTTGAGCGGCGCCTTGGTGCAACAGGTGCGCGCGCTCGCGCCGTCGCTGCGGATCGTCAACCACTACGGCCCAACCGAGACCACGGTCGGTATCCTGACCTGCACCGTGCCGGACGAATGGCCGGCGGAGCAGGGCGTTCCGGTGGGCCGTGCGCTGGCCGGCAACGAGGCCTGGGTGCTGGACCGGTTCGGCCTGCCGGAGCCGGTCGGCGTGACCGGTGAGCTGTACCTGGGCGGCGGCAATCTGTCGCAGGGCTATTGGCAGCGCGACGAACAAACCGCCGAACGCTTCGTCGCGCATCCGTTCGCGCCGGGCCGCACGTTGTACCGCAGCGGCGACTTGGCCAAGATCGATAGCGAAGGCCGGATCGTGTATCTGGGTCGCGGCGATCACCAGGTCAAGATTCGCGGCTATCGCGTGGAATTGGGCGAAGTCGAGCAAGTGCTGGCGCAGTTGCCCGGCGTCGAAGTCGCCGCGGTGCTGGCTCTGCCGGGCGCCAACGGCGTACTGCAACTGGGCGCCTGCGTGCAAGGCACGCTGGACGGTGTCGCCGACGCGCTGGCGCAGCGTCTGCCCGAATACCTGTGCCCGACCCGCTGGCGCGTAGTCGAATCGATGCCGCGCCTGGGCAACGGCAAGATCGACCGCCAGGCGCTGGCCGAGTTGTTGCAGCAGGACGAAACCGATCCGTCGGCCGAGACCGCCGACGAACCCCCGGTCAACGAAGTGCTGCGCGAGCTGTGGCAAAAGCTGCTGGGCCGCGAGCATATCGGCGCGCACGAGAACTTCTTCGCGCTCGGCGGCGATTCGATCCTGAGTCTGCAAGTCGTAGCGCGGGCGCGCCAAGCCGGGCTGGCGCTGATGCCCCGACAGTTGTACGACTATCCGACCCTGGCCGCGCTCAGCGCGCAGGTGCAGGCGAGCGCGCCGGCGCCCGCCGCCGCCAAGCCCGCGCCTGAAGCCGAACAGGCATTCGGGCTGACCCCGATCCAGCATTGGTTCTTCGAGCAGGCGCTCGATGAACCCGCGCACTGGAACATGTCGCTGTACCTGAAACTGCCCGGCGCGCTCGACACCACCGCCTTCGCCGCGGCGTTGGCCGATGTCGCCGCCGCGCACCCGATGCTGCGCGCACGCTTCCAGCGCGCTGCCGGCGGACAGTGGCGCCAGCGCATCGGCGCATGGCAGGCCGACAATTTCGTCCATCGCGAAGCCGACGCCGGACAACGCGAAGCCTTGTTGGCGCAATGGCAGTCCAGCCTGACCTTCGATGGCTCGCTGTGGCGCGTGCTGGCCCTGTCCGGGCCGCAGGACGGGGAAACCCGGATGTTGTTCGCCGCGCACCATTTGCTGGTCGATGCGGTGTCCTGGGCGGTCATCGTCGACGACCTGCAACAAGCCTACGCCGAGCGCCGCGCCGGCCGCGTTCCGGCGCTGGCCGCCGAAGCCTGCAGTTTCGGCGAATGGCAGGCTGCGTTGCGACAACTGCCCACGGCCACCCTGGAGCGTTGGCGCGGTTACTGGTGCGCTCTCGATCCGGATGCCGACGCGACCCGACTGCCGTGGCAGGACAGCGAAAATCGCTACGCGGACACGGCGCATCTGCACGACCGCCTCGACCGCGAGTGGACCGAGCGCTTGCTGACCCAGACCGCCCGCGCCTACGGCAACGAACCGCAGGAGCTGTTGCTGGCAGCGCTGGCCCTGGCGCTGCGCGGCGACGCCGAGGCGACCACGCTGTGGGTCGAGCTGGAAGGCCACGGCCGCGACGACCTCGGCGCGGACCTGGATCTGTCGCGCACGGTCGGCTGGTTCACCGCGCGCTATCCGTTGGCGCTGCGCCTGCCGGCCGGCGAAGACCCCGGCGCGGCGCTGCGTGCGACCAAGGACCAACTGCGGGCGATCCCCGATCGCGGGCTGGGCTTCGGCGTGCTGCGCTACCTGCACGGCGAACTCGCCGACCTGCCGCTGCCGCAGGTCTGCTTCAACTATCTCGGCCAGCTGCGCGCCGGCGAACGCGACGGTTGGACCCTGTGCGAGGAGCACGACGGCGGCGGCCGCGCCGGCGGCAATCGCCGCCGCCATCTGCTCGACCTCAACGCGATGTTGGTCGACGGCGAACTGCGCCTGGACTGGGCCTGGCCGCGCGACGCGGCGACGGGCGAGGCGCTGCAGGCGCTGAACCGACGCTATCTGGCCGCATTGCGCGAGCTGATCGCCTGCGCGCAGACCGCCGAGCCGCGACCGACGCTCGCCGACCTGCCGCTGGCCGGACTGGATACGACGCAACTGGACGCGCTGCTGGCCCGGCTTCCGCAGGCGCAGGACGTCTATCCGCTGGCGCCATTGCAGGAAGGCTTGCTGTTCCACAGTCTGCTCAACGCACAGGCCGATCCCTACATCAACCAGACCACGGTGGCGCTGCACGGCGCGCTCGACGCCGAGGCCTTCGCCGACGCGTGGCGGCAAGCGCTGGCGCGCCATCCGATCCTGCGCAGCGGCTTCGTCGTGCAAGGGCTGTCCTCGGCGCGGCAATTGCCGCACCGGCAGGTCGAGCTGCCGTCGATCGAGCAGGACTGGAGCGATCTGGACCCGGCCCAGGCGCAATCGCGCCTGGCCGAATTGCAGGCGCAGCAACGCGACATCGGTTTCGATCTCGCCGCGCCGCCGCTGATGCGGCTGGCGCTGCTGCGCCGCGGCGCGGACGAGCACTGGCTGATATGGACCCGCCACCACCTGATCGTCGACGGCTGGAGCTCGGCGCTGCTGCTCGGCGAGGTCTGGCGCCTGTACGCCGCATTGCGCGAAGGCCGCACGCCGCGACTGGCGGCCGCGCCGCCGTTCCGCGATTACCTGCAGTGGCTGCGCGAACAAGACCCGGCGACCGCGCGCGCATTCTGGCACGAACAACTCGGCGGCCTGGAACCGGTGGCATTGCCCGAAGCGGCCGAACCGGCGGCTGGATACGCATCGCTGGCGCGCCGGTTCGATTTCGCCGCGGCCGCGGCCTGGGCACAGGGTCGTGGCCTGACCGCCAATTCGCTGCTGCAAGGCGCGCTGGCCCTGGTGTTGCGGCGCTATTACGGCCGCGACGATTTCGCCCTCGGCATCACCATCGCCGGACGCCCGCCGGAACTGGCCGGGGTGGAACGCATGCTCGGCGTGTTCATCAACAGCGTCCCGTTGCGCGTCGTCACGGCCGGGCAAGCCGCGCCGGCGTCGTGGCTGCAGAACCTGCAGCGGCGCAATCTCGACCTGCGCACCCACGGCTACCTGCCGCTGGCGGAGATCCAGCGCGCCGGCGCGGCCGATGCGGGTTCGCTGTTCGATACCTTGCTGGTGTTCGAGAATCTGCCCGCGGCCGCGCGCGGCGGTGATGCCGGCCCGCGCATCGAGGAACTGGATCATCGCGCCCACAGCAACTATCCGTTGATGCTGACGGCCGTGCCCGAAGACGAGGGGTTGCGCATCGAAGCGGTGCTCGACCGCGGCAAGCTCGACGGCTGGCTGGTCGAGCAGATGCTGGACGATCTGGCCTTCGTGTTGCAGCAGCTGCCGTCGTTGCAGCGGCTGGACGACTTGCCGTTGTTGCCATCGCAGAGTCGATCCGCCGCCTGGACCGAACGCGCCAGCTACCCATGCGTCGGAAGTCTGGTCGCGCGCTTCGCCGAAGTCGCGCAGCGCCATCCCGCGCGCATCGCCGTCTCGGCCGAAGACGGCGAGCTCGACTACGCCGCGCTCGACCGGCGTTCTTCGCAATTGGCGACATTGCTGATCCGCCAAGGCGCCGGCCCCGGCCAACGCGTCGGCCTGTGCCTGCCGCGCGGCCGCGATCTGCTGGTCGCGCTGCTGGCGATTCTCAAAACCGGCGCGGCCTACGTTCCGGTCGATCCGCAAGCACCGGCGGCACGAAGCGGTTTCGTCCTCGAAGACAGCGGCGTCTGCCTCAGCGTCAGCCTGCGTGCGTTGGCGGTCGAACTGCCCGGCACGGCGTTGTGCCTGGACGATCCGTTCACTCGCGCGCAGCTCGATGCGGTGGTGCCGGGCGAACTGCCCGAGGTGCCCGCCGACGCGCCGGCGTATCTGATCTACACCTCGGGTTCGACCGGCACGCCCAAGGGTGTGGTGGTCACGCATCGCAATGTCGAGCGGCTGTTCACCGCGGCCACGCAGGATGGCCATTTCGCATTCGACGAACATGACGTGTGGAGCCTGTTCCACTCGCACGCCTTCGACTTCGCGGTGTGGGAACTGTGGGGCGCGTGGCTGTACGGCGGCCGCGCGGTGCTGGTGCCGGAAGCGGTGTGCCGCCAACCCGATGCCTTCCTCGATTTGCTCGTCGAACAGGGCATCACCGTGCTCAACCAGACGCCGTCGGCGTTCTACGCGCTGCAGTCGCAGGCGCTGCGACGCGACGTACCGCTGAAGGTGAAGACCGTGGTGTTCGGCGGCGAAGCGCTGGAACCTTCGCGCCTGCAACCCTGGCGCGAGCGCTACCCGGATGCCGAGCTGGTCAACATGTACGGCATCACCGAAACCACAGTGCACGTCAGCTTCCATCGCCTCAGCGACGAAGACCTGCAAAGCCCGGCCAGCCGGATCGGCCGTGCGCTGCCGGATCTGGCCGTACACGTGCTCGACGCCGCCGGCCAACCGGTACCGCTGGGCGTGGTCGGCGAACTGGTGGTCGAAGGCGACGGCGTCGCCCAAGGCTATTGGCAGCGGCCGGAACTGACCGCCGAGCGCTTCGTCGTTCACGAGGGGCAGCGCCGCTACCGCTCCGGCGACCTCGGCCGCTACCGCGTCGACGGTTCGTTGGAGTACCGCGGCCGCGGCGACGATCAGGTCAAGCTGCGCGGCTACCGGATCGAACCGGGCGAGATCGCGGCCAAGCTCGCGGCGTTGCCGCAGGTCGTCGACGCCGCGGTCACGGTCGAAGGGCAGGGCGAGGGCGCATGGCTGATGGCTTACGCCGTCGCCGCGCCGAACGCCGAACCCGATCCGCAAGCGCTGCGCGACGCATTACGCGCGGTGCTGCCGGACTACATGCTGCCGCGCCAGATCCAGCTGCTGCCGGCGCTGCCGCTGACCGCCAACGGCAAGCTCGACCGCAAGGCGCTGCCCAAGCCGCAGACCGGGGAACGCGACGAAGGCGTACTCGAATCGGCCAGCGAACGACGCTTGGCCGAATTGTGGCAGCAACTGCTGGGCGGCGAGTTGCCCGGACGCGACGCGCATTTCTTCGCCCGCGGCGGCCACTCCCTGCTGGTGGTGCGCCTGGCCGAGGCCATCCGCGTCGAGTTCGCGGTGGCCGTGCCGCTGAAATCCCTGTTCGAGCAGCCGCGGCTGGCCGAACAGGCCGCCTTGCTCGACGCTCTCGCCGCACCGCAAGCGGCGCCCGAACGCGCGGACGACACCTGGGAAAGCTTCGAACTATGAGCGCCTCGCAACTGCTGATCGACCTGCGCCGCCAGGGCGTGCGCCTGAGCCTGGCCGACGGCCGCCTGCAAGTGCAGGCGCCGCCGGGCGTGCTGACGCCGGCGCTGCGCGACCGGCTCAAGGCCCATCGCGATGAGTTGACCAACTTGCTCGCCGCCAACGATCCGGCCGCCGCGGCCGGCGAAGCGCCGATCCCGCGTCTGCGCGACCGCCAGGACGCGCCGTTGTCGCCGGCGCAGCAACGCCTGTGGCTGTTGCAACAGCTGGAATCCGACCCGGCGCTGTACCTGATCCCGACCGCGTTGGAACTGCGCGGCGCACTCGACCACGACGCGGTGCGCCGCGGCATCCAGGCGCTGATGGCGCGCCACGAATCGCTGCGCACGGTATTCCGCGAGCGCGACGGCGAAGCGCTCGCGCATCGGCTGGATGCTTGGCCCGACCCGCTGCATTGGCGCGAGTTGGCGGCGAGCGACGATCAAGACGCGGCGTTGGCGCAAGCCATCGCCGCCGCCTGCGCCGACCCGATCGACCTGGAACGCGGGCCGATGCTGCGCGTGCACGCGTTCGCGCTGGGCCCGCAGCGGCATGTGCTGTTGCTGCTGTTGCACCACATCGCCGGCGATGCGCAGTCGATGACGGTGCTTACCCGCGAGTTCGCCCAGGCCTACGCCGCGGCGCTGGACGGCGCCGAGCCAGCGTGGGAACCGTTGCCGTTGCAGTACGCCGATTACGCCCATTGGCAGCGCGAGCGCTGGCGCGAAGGCCGGCTCGACGCCAGCCGCGACTGGTGGCTCGATCGCCTGGATGGGTTGGCGCCGCTGCATGCGCTGACCACCGATCGCGCGCGGCCGGAGCGGCTCGGCAATGCCGGCGCGCGGGTGAGCCTGCGCCTGGACGCGAACGAACGCGCCGCGGTGCTGGGGCTGGCCCAAGCCCACGATGCGACCGTCTTCGTGGTGCTGCAGGCGGCGTTCGCGCTGCTGCTCAAGCGCCACGGCGACCACGCCGACGCCGCCTTCGCCACGCCGGTGTCGGGACGCGAACATCGCGAACTGCAGCCGCTGGTGGGCTTCTTCGTCAATACCCTGGCGATGCGCCATCGGGTCGAGGAAGACGCGTCGGTCGGTGCGTGGCTGGCGCAAGTCAAGCGCGCCACCCTGGAGGCGTTCGCGCACCAGGCGTTGCCGTTCGACAAGCTGATCGAAGCCGTGCAGCCGGCGCGCAGCCTCAGCCATGCGCCGCTGCTGCAGATCATGCTGTCCTACCAGCGCCGCGAAGGCGACGGGTTGCGCCTGCCGGGCCTGGACATCCGGCCGTGGCCGCTGCCGCAAGCCGGCAGCAAGTTCGAGCTGTCGCTGGATGCGCTCGATGGCGACGACGGCATCGAACTGAGTTTCGAATACAACACCGAATTGTTCGCGCCGGCGCGCATCGCGGCCATGGCCGAGCAGCTGCGGCGCCTGCTGGCGCAGATGTGCGCGGACACGGACGCGCCATTGAGCGCGCTCGACATGCTCGACGATGCGCAACGGCAGACGCTGCAGGCTTGGGAAGGCGAGGTGCGCGTGCGCGGCGAGCGCCCAGTGCTGAGCGAGATCGCCGAGCACGCCGAGCGCGCGCCTGAGGCGATCGCGCTGGTCGACGGCGCGCGCACGCTGAGCTATCGCGAGCTGCTGCGCAACGTGGCCGCTGCCGCAGCGGCCCTGGCCGCCCGCGGCGTGAAAGCCGGCGATCTGGTGGCGCTGCGCTTGCCGCGCGGCGCGGCGGCGATCGAATGCCTGTTGGCCTGCCATTGGCTCGGCGCCGGCTACGTCCCGCTGGACACCGCATTGTCGCAGGAGCGTTGCGCCTTCATCCTGGCCGACGCCGGTTGCCGGCTGCTGATCGCCGAGGCGCCGGTCGGCGACGCCGCATGGGTCGCGCCCGGGGCGCTGACCGAAGCGCCGCATGGCGCCGCGACGCCGCCGCGGCAAGACGCACTGGAACACCCGGCCTACGCGATCTACACCTCCGGCTCGACCGGCCGGCCCAAGGGCGTGCGCATCTCGCAGCGCAATCTGGCCGGCTACGTGCGCGCCGTCGCCGAGCAGTACCGGATCGAACCGCGCGACCGGGTGCTGCAGTTCGCCTCGCTGTCGTTCGACATCAGCGTCGAGGAGATTTTCTGCGCGCTCGCCGCGGGCGCCGCGCTGGTGTTGCGCGATGAAGAAAGCGTGGCCGGTCCGGCCGGCTTCGCCGCTTTCGTTGCCGCGCAGGCGATTTCGGTGGCCTCGCTGCCGACCACGTTCTGGCATGTGCTGTGCGGCGATCCCGCCGCGGCGGTGCCGGCCGACAGTCCGCTGCGGCTGCTGGCGATCGGCGGCGAAGCGGCCCGCGCCGAGTGCGTGCGCGCCTGGCGCCGCACGGTCGGGACGCGCCTGCGCCTGCTCAACACCTACGGCCCGACCGAGGCCACGGTGGCCGCGACCTGCTTCGATCTCGGCGCGGGCGAGGACGTGCGCATCGGCCGCCCGTACGCGAACACGCGCTGCCTGGTGTTGCAGGGCGAAGCGCGCGTGCCCGAAGGCGTGCCCGGCGAGTTGGTGCTGGCGGGCGAGGGCGTTGGCGAGGGCTATATCGGCCACGCCGCCGCGAACGCCGCCGGCTTCGCCGAGCTCCAGGGCGAGCGCGTCTACCGCACCGGCGACCGCGTCTGCTGGCGCGACGGCGAACTGCAGTTTCTCGGCCGGCGCGACGATCAGGCCAAAGTGCAGGGGTTCCGGGTCGAACCCGGCGAAATCGAACCGGCGTTGCGCGGCCTCGCCGGCGTCGCCGATGCCTGCGCGGTCTGCCTGCGCGATCCGGCCGGCGACAATCGCCTGATCGCCTATTGGCAGGCCGATGCCGACGTCGGCGACGCGACCGACCAGGCCGTGCCCGATGAAGCCGACTTGCGCGCCGCGCTCGCGCGCGAACTGCCGTTCTACCTGGTGCCGAGCCGGTTCGTGCGCTTGCCGCGCCTGCCGCTGAACGTCAACGGCAAGCTCGACCGCCGCGCCCTGCCGGCGCCGGATTGGGACGCCGCGGCGGCGGCGCCGGCAGCAGCGCTGGACGAGCGCGAAACCGCGTTGCTGGCGTTGTTCCGCGAAGTGCTGGGCCAGCCCGGGTTCGGCCCGGACGATGACTTCTTCCGCGCCGGCGGCCATTCCCTGGCCGCGGCGCGGCTGGCCGGCCTGATCCGCACGCGCCTGCAGCGGGCCCTGCCGCTGCGCGAACTGTTCGCCGCGCCGAACGTGCGCGCCCTGGCCGCGGCATTGGAGCGCGGCGAGGTCGAGACCGCGATACCGCAACGGCTGTCGCGCACCCAGCGTCTGCCGCTGTCGCCCGCACAGCGCCGGCTGTGGTTCCTGCAACAGCTCGACGCCGCTTCGCCGAGCTACAACATGCCCGGCGCGTGGCGGATCGAAGGCGCGCTGGACCCGGCCGCGCTGCGCGCCGCGTTCGCCTGCCTGCTGGCGCGGCACGAGGCGCTGCACAGCCGCATCGCCAGCGACGCCGGCACGCCGTATGCGCTGCCCGATCCGCAGGCCGCGCTGCCGTGGCGGGAGCTCGACCTGTCGGCGCTGGCGCCGGCGCAACGCGAGGCGCGCCTGCAGCAACGCCTGCACGCCAGCGCGACCGCCGCGTTCGATTTGGGGCGCGAACTGCCGCTGCGGATCGAATTGATCCGGCTGGGCGCGGACGAGCACGCGCTGCTGGTCTGCCTGCACCACATCGCCGCCGACGGCGCCTCGCTGGGCCTGCTGATGGCCCAGGCCAACGCGGCCTATCGCGCGGCGCTGCGCGGCGAGCGCGACGACGAAGACGCTTCGCGCCTGCACTACGCCGATTTCGCCGATTGGCAACGGCGCCTGCTCACGCCCGAGCGCGAACGCGACTTGCTGGCTTATTGGCGCGAACGCCTGTCCGGCGCGCCGGCGGTGCACAGCCTGCCGCTGGACTACCCGCGGCCCGAGCGCCCCGATCATCGCGGCGGCCACTACGCCTTCGTGCTGCCGGCGGCGCTGGTGGCCCGGCTCGACGCATTGGCGCTGGACTGCGGCGTCACCGCCTTCATGCTGCTCAAGAGCGCGTTCGCGCTGGTGCTGGCGCGCTATTCCGACAACGACGACATCGTCCTGGGCACGCCGGTGTCCGGCCGCGAGCGCGCCGAGTTTGAGCACACCATCGGCTTCTTCGCCAACACCCTGGTGTTGCGCGAAACCGTCGACCGCTCGCGTAGCCTGCCCGACTCGTTGCGCGCCGGCCGCGCGCAATACCTGGCCGATTTCGATCGCCAGGCGCAGCCCTTCGACACCCTGGTCGAGGCGCTGGGGTCGGCCGGGCAGGGCGGGCCGTCGCCGCTGTTCCAGATCCTGTTCGCATTGCACGAAGGCGGCGCCGCGCTGGAATTCCCCGATGCGCGCCTGGTTGCGCTCGACCACGGCAGCGGCACGGCCAAGTTCGACCTGAGCCTGCACCTGACCCGCCGCGACGGCGGCTTGCACGGTCAGTTCGAATTCGCCGCCGCGCTGCTGCGCGAAGAGACCGTACGCAGTCTCGGCGAATCGCTGGCGGCGCTGCTGGCCGATCTGGCCGAGCGTCCCGACGCGCCGGCCGGCGAACTCGCGCTCGCCGCCGCGGCCGTGCCGAAGCCGGCACCCGCCACGGCGGCCGTCGCGCACGCCGATCTTTGGCATTGGTTCGAGCACAGCGCCCAAGTCCATGCGCAGTCGGTCGCGCTGGAGCACGGCGAGCATCGCATCGAGTACGCCGAACTCGCGCGGCAGGCGCGCGACTGCGCCGACTATCTGTACGCCCACGGCGTCCGTGCCGGCGACCGGGTCGGCCTGTGCCTGGCGCGCGGCTGCGCGCCGGTCGTCGCCATTCTCGCCTGCCTGCGCCTGGGCGCGGCTTATGTACCGCTGGACCCGGCCTATCCGAGCGAGCGCTTGCTGCGCATCGCCGCGGAAGCGCGATTGCGCTGCATCCTCGCCGACGCGGCGGGCGAGGCGGCGCTGATCGGCGCCGATGCGCCGCGCCTGCCGATGCCCGCCGCGGATGCGGTCTTCGCGCCAGCACCGACGGCGGCCATCGATCCCGACAGCGCCGCCTATGTGCTCTACACCTCCGGCTCGACCGGCACGCCGAAGGGCGTGGTCCTGCCGCATCGCGCCCTGACCCAGTTGCTGGCCGCGCAGGCCGCCGACCAGCCTGTGTTCGGCGAACGCCTGGCGACGCTGCAGTTCACTTCGTTGAACTTCGACGTCTCGTTCCAGGAGATCTTCACCGCGCTGGCCAGCGGTTCGCGCCTGGTGCTGGTCGACGAGGCGCAGCGCCAGGACCTGCCGGCCTTGGTCGAGCTGATCCATACGCGCGGCGTGCAGCGGCTGTTCCTGCCCGTGGCGGTACTGACCTTGTTGCCGATGCTGGCGCAACGGCCGTTGCCGGCGCTGCGCCTGGTCGCGGTCGCCGGCGAGGCGCTGTCGGTTTCGCCGGCACTGCGCAGTTTCTTCGCCGCGCATCCGCAATGCCGTCTGGTCAATCACTACGGGCCGACCGAGACCCACGTGGTCACGGCGCATACCTTGCCGGCCGATCCGCTGCGCTGGCCGGCGCTGCCGCCGATCGGGCGGCCGCTGCCGAACCTGCGCCTGAGCGTGCGCGACGCGCGTGGCGCGCCGCTGCCGCAGGGCGCGATCGGCGAACTCTACGTCGCCGGTCCCGCGCTGGCGTCGGGCTATCTGGGCCGGCCGGACCTGACCGCGGAACGCTTCGTCGTCGATGCCGACGGCGCAGTCGCGTACCGCACCGGCGACCGCGTGCACCTGGGCGGCGACGGCGAACTGCGCTATCTGTCGCGCGGCGACGGTCAGATCAAGCTGCGCGGCTTCCGCATCGAGACCGGCGAAGTCGCCGCGCAGTTGCAGGCCGTGCCCGGCGTGCGCGCCGCCGCGGTCGATCTGCGCACCGATCCCGCCGGCGAACCGCGACTGGTCGCGTGGCTGGCCGGCGACGAAGACGCGACCGTGCTGTGCGAGCGCGCCGAGCGGCAGGTCGAACGCAGCTTGCCCGCCTTCATGCGCCCGCAGGCTTACGCCGTGCTGGCGCGCCTGCCGCTGACCGTCAACGGCAAGCTCGACCGCGCCGCGCTGCCGGCGCCGCAATGGCAACGCGAGCCCATCGCGGCCCAGCCCGCGCGGACCGCGACCGAAGCGGTCCTGCTGGAGCTGTGGCGCGAACTGCTCGGCGACGACGGCCTCGGTACGACCGACCACTTCTTCGCCCACGGCGGCCATTCGCTGCTGGCCGTGCGCCTGCTCGCGCGGGTGCGCGAACGCTATCCGCATGCGCCGCCGCTGGCGGCGATCTTCGCCGCGCCGACCGTGCGCGAGCTGGCCGCGCGCATCGACGCGCTGGCCGACGGCGCGAACGCCGACGCGCCGGCCGCGACCGATCGCTCCGGCGAACTGCCGTTGTCGTTCGGCCAGGCCAGGTTGTGGGCGCTGGAACGCCTGACCGGCGGCGCCGCCGACTACCTGATTCCGGCGGTGGTGGAGCTGCGCGGCGAACTCGACGCCGCGCGCTTGCTGGCCGCGTTCGACGCGGTGTGCGTGCGCCACGAGATCCTGCGCAGCCGATTCGGCGAACGCGACGGCGAAGGCCATCATACCGTGCGCCCGGCCGCGGCCGGCATCGGCTGGATCGAAGACGCGACCGGTTGCAGCGACGAGGCCTGCCGCGAGCGCGTGGCGGAACTGACCGCGCGCCCGTTCGACCTGGCCGAGCAAGCGCCGCTGCGCGTGGCCTTGCTGCGCCGCGCCGCCGACCGCCATGTGCTGGTGCTGGTGCTGCACCACATCGTCGCCGACGCGGCCTCGCTGCCGATCCTGCTCGCCGACTTGCAGGCGGCCTACGCCGAACCGGCGCAAGCCTTGCCGGCGCTGCCGCTGCAGTACGGCGACTATGCGCTGTGGCAACGCGGCCGCGAAGGGCAGGCGAGTGCGGCGCAGGAACTGGCGTGGTGGCGCGAGCGCCTGCACGGCTTGCCGACGGTGCACAACCTGCCGCTGGACCGGCCGCGTCCGCCGCAGCGCTCCTACGCCGGCGCGACCCTGCGCCAACCGCTGCCGCCGGCGCTGGTGGCGCGGCTGGACGCGCTGGCGGCGCGCCAGCGGGTCAGCCGCTACGTGCTGCTGCAGGCGGTGTTCGTGCTGTGGCTGCATCACTTCAGCGAAGCCGAGGACATCGTGCTGGGCACGCCGTCGGCGGCGCGCGACCGTGCCGGCCTGGACGGGATGATCGGCTTCTTCGTCGACACTCTTGTGCTGCGCCACCGCGCCGAACCGTCGATGCGCTTCGATCAGCTGCTGGACGCGGTGGCGGCCACGGTGACCCAGGCGCTGGCGCATCAGGACACCCCGTTCGAGCATCTGGTCGATGCGCTGCGGCCGCCGCGCGAACTGGCCCACAATCCGCTGTTCCAGATCATGTTCTCGGCGCAGTCCGCGCAGCCGATGCGGCTGTCGCTGCCCGGCATCGAGGCGCATGCGCTCGACGCGCCCAGTCGCAGCGCCAAGTTCGATCTGTCGCTGGACGTCAACCAGCTCGAAGACGGCTGCGTGGCGTTCTGGGAGTACGCCACCGATCTGTTCGATGCCGACAGCGTGGAGCAGTTCGCCGCGCACTACCTGCGATTGCTCGAAGCGGTCGCCGACGCGCCGACGCGGACCCTGGACGAACTCGCCCGGATCGAGGAGCGCTGGCCGGCGCCGACGACCGCGCCGGCGCCGACGCCTGTCGCCGCGCGCATCCGCGAACACGCGCTGCGCACGCCGCGGGCGCTGGCGGTCGAAGACGGCGAAACCCGCCTGGACTACCGCAGCCTGTGGCGCCGCGCCGGCGCGCTGGCCCGGCATCTGCCGCGCGACGGCACGCCGGTCGCGGTGCTGGCGCCGCGCGGTTGGCAATCCATCGTCGCCGAACTGGCGGCGTGGCGCGCCGCACGCGCGTTCCTGCCGCTGGACCCGGCGCATCCGCCGGCGCACCTGCAGGCCATCGCCGCCGATGCCGGCGCCGGCGCGCTGCTGCGTCACGCCGATTTCGCGCTCGACCTGGGCGTGCCGGGCTGGACCATCGACACCGCCAGCGAACCCGAAGCGCCAGACGGCGACGACGACAGCGATGGCTGGGCGGACGCTGTCGGCGTCGCCTATCTGATCTACACCTCCGGTTCGACCGGCGCGCCCAAGGGCGTGGTGATCGGCCACGACAACCTCGCCGCCTACGTCGACGCGGCCGGCGCGGCCTATGCCATCGGCGCGCACGACCGCGTGCTGAACCTGGCCTCGCCCGGTTTCGACATCGCCATCGAAGAGACCATGGTGAGCCTGGCTCACGGCGCGGCGGTGGTGGTCGCCGGTCCGCAGTTCCTGGCTCAGGCCAGCGGCTTCTGCGCGGCGCTGGCGGCGCAGGCGATCAGCGTGACCAGCCTGCCGACCGCGTTGTGGAACGTGCTCGCCGAAACCGCGCAGGGCGCGCAGGCACCGGCGTGCTGGCGCCTGTGCGTGCTCGGCGGCGAGAGCCTGCAGCCGGGCTTGCTGGCACAATGGCGCCGGCACATCGTCGGCGGGCCGCAACTGATCAACACCTACGGCCCGACCGAGACCACGGTGGTGGCGAGCCACTACCGGCTCGGCGACGACGGCCGCGTCGCCATCGGCCGGGCGCTCGGCGACGCCCGCCTGAGCGTGCGTCGCGACGGCTGGCCGGTGGCTCCGGGACTGCCGGGCGAACTGGTCATCGGCGGCGCCGGCGTCGGCCGCGGCTATCACGGCCAGCCGCAGCTCAGCGCCGAGGCGTTCTTCGAATCCGAAGGCCAACGCTGGTACCGCAGCGGCGACCGGGTGCGTTGGAACGGCGAGGGCCAACTCGAATTCCTCGGCCGCAGCGATCATCAGCTTAAGTTGCGCGGTTACCGGGTCGATCCGGAACAAGTGGGCGCGGTCCTGGCCGGCCATCCCGCGCTGCGCCAAGCGGTGGTCGTCGCGGTGCGGCCGGCGCAGGGCGAGGCGTACTTGGCCGCGTATGCGGTCGCCGATCCGGGCGCGGCCTCCGCCGAGGTCGAGCCGGCCGCGCTGCGCCAGTGGCTGGGCGCGCGGCTGCCCGACTACATGCTGCCGCAGGCCTGGTCGGTGGTGCCGGAATTGCCTTTGACGGTCAACGGCAAGCTCGACCGCAAGCGCCTGCCCGAAGCCCCGCGCCTGGCCGCATCCGCCACCGCGGCCGCGCCGGTGGCGCCGCGCGACGAACGCGAACGCGAGCTCGCGGCGATCTGGTGCGAACTGCTGCGGCTGCCGCAGGTCGGGGTCGAAGACGACTTCTTCGCTCTCGGCGGCAACTCGCTCGGCGCGATCCGGCTCAAGGCGCGGGTCGAAGCGCGCTTCAACGTGGAACTGGAACTGGCCGGGCTGTTCGCTCGCCCGACCATCGCCGCCCTGGCCGAGCGCATCGCCGCCGCGGACCAGCGCATCGCCGCCGACGACATCGGCTTCCTCAACGATCTGCTGGACGAACTGGAATGACCGCTGCATCCGAACTGCGCGCGATCGCCGAACGCGCGATCAACCTGCCGGCGCACAAGCAGGATCTGTTCCTGGCGCGCCTGGACGAACGCGGCCTGGACGCGGCGCTGCTGCCGATCGTGGCCCGCGCCGACGCCGATGCGGCCACGCCGCTGTCGTTCGCCCAGCGCCGCATGTACCTGGTCGAGCGCATGTCCGCACAGGCGCTGTACAACCTCGCCTCGGGCCTGGAACTGCACGGCGAGCTGAACCTCCGCGCCTTGCGCGGCGCCTTGGACTCGATCGTCGAACGTCATGCGGTGCTGCGCACGGTCTATCGCGAAGTCGACGGCGTGCCGCAACAGCAGGTGCTGGCGCACGCGCCGCTGGCGCTGGAAGAGCGCACCCTGCAAGGCGATGCCGACCGGCAGCTGCGCGAGCGGCTCGACGCGATGCAGGCGCAGCCGTTCGCGCTCGATGCCGAAGCGCCGCTGCGGATCGAGCTGTACCGGCTCGGCGAGCGGCGCTGGGCCTTGCTGTGGTGCGTGCACCACATCGCGTTCGATGCCTGGTCCGAAGGCGTGCTGCAGAACGAACTGGTGCAGGCCTATTCGGCTCTGGCCGACGGCCGCGCCGCGATGCTGGCGCCGCTGGCGGCGCAGTACGCCGACTACGCCGCCTGGGAAGGACTGTGGCAGCGCAGCGCCAGCTTCCGCCGCCACAGCGACTATTGGCGCGACGCGCTGGCCGGCGTGCCGGACGAGTTGTCGCTGCCGTTCGACCGCGCCCGGCCCGCCGCGCAGGCGCGCGGTCACGGCGGCGCCGAAGCGAGGCGCACGCTGCCGGCGTCGTTGACCCGGCGCCTGTACGGCCTGACCGCGAATCTGCTGCCGGGACGCGAGACCACGCTGTATACCTTGTTGCAGACCGCGTTCGGTTGGCTGCTGGCGCGCTACGGCAACACCGGCGATCTGTGCATGGCGACCTCGATCGCCAACCGCCAACGCGCCGAGCTCGAACCGCTGATCGGCTGCCTGGTCAACACTCTGGCGATCCGCCATCGGGTCGAGGCCTCGCTGCGCTTCGATCAGGCGGCCGCGGCCGCAGGCGACATCATCACCGCAGCGTTCGAGCATGCGCAGGTGCCGTTCGAGCACGTGCTGGAGCGGCTGGACATCGCCCGCGACGGCGTCCGTCCACCGCTGTGCCAGGTGCTGTTCGTGCTACAAAACGTGCCCGACGCCGGCGCCCTGGCCCTGCCTGGGCTGAGCATCGCGCCGTTGGCGCAGGAACAGCGGTTGGCGCGTTTCGACCTCAGCCTGCGCATCGCCGAGCGCCGCGACGAGGCCCATCTCGGCCTGCATCTGGAGTACAGCACCGAGTTGTTCCGGGCGCAGACGGCCGAGCGCTTGCTCGCCGATTTCGAAACGGTGCTGGAACAGGTTTGCGCCGCGCCGCAGATTCGCTTCGGCGAGGTCGTGCTCGGGCATGAGGCGCGGAACGAAACCGTCGAACCCGTGGCCGTCGCCACCGCGCAATCGCTGCTGTGGCAAGCGCCGGCGCAAGCGGTGGCGGTAGAGGAAGGCGATGCCAACTGGACCTACGCGCAGCTGCGCGCGGCGGCCGGGCGGATCGCCGCGGCGCTCGACGCGGCGGGGACGCTGCCGGGCGCGCACATCGCGCTGTGCCTGCCGCGGACGTTCGCGCAACTGGCGGCGATGGCCGCGGTATGGCATCGCGGCGCGGCATGGTTGCCGTTGGACCCGCAACATCCGGATGCGCGCCAGATCGCCGTGCTCGACGACAGCGGTGCGGGTGTCGTGGTCGGCTGGGGCGCCGCGCCGGCGTGGTTGCCGGCCAACGTGCGTTGGCTCGATGCCGAATCGGTCTTGGCCGACACCGCGCCATATGCGGAACCGCCGCGCGTGGACGTCGGTATCGATACCCCGGCTTATCTGATCTACACCTCCGGCTCGACCGGCACGCCCAAGGGCGTGGTGGTGAGCCAGGGCAATCTGGCGCATTACGTCGCCGGTGTGTTGCCGGTGTTGGGGCTGACCGAAGATGCGTCGCTGGCGACGCTGTCCACGGTCGCGGCCGACCTGGGTTTCACCGCCTTGTTCGGTGCTTTGCTCAGCGGCCGCCGCGTGCGTCTGCTGCCGGCGGAACTGGCGTTCGATGCGCAAGCGCTGGCCGCGCATCTTCAGGCGCATCCGGTGGATTGCCTGAAGATCGTGCCCTCGCATCTGGCCGGTTTGCTGGCGGCCGGCGGCGGCGCGTCGGTGTTGCCGCGCGAATGCCTGGTCACCGGCGGCGAAGCGCTGAGCGGCGCCTTGGTCCAGCAGGTGCGCGCGCTCGCGCCGTCGCTGCGGATCGTCAATCACTACGGTCCGACCGAGACCACGGTCGGTGTCCTGACCTGCACCGTGCCGGACGAATGGCCGGCGGAGCAGGGCGTCCCGGTGGGCCGTCCGCTGGCCGGCAACGAGGCCTGGGTGTTGGACCGGTTCGGTTTGTCGGCGCCGGTCGGCGTAGCCGGCGAGCTGTACCTGGGCGGCGGCAATCTGTCGCTGGGCTATTGGCAGCGCGAGGAACAAACCGCCGAACGCTTCGTCGCGCATCCGTTCGCGCCGGGCCGCACGTTGTACCGCAGCGGCGACCTCGCCAAGATCGATAGCGAAGGCCGGATCGTGTACCTGGGTCGCGGCGATCACCAGGTCAAGATCCGCGGCTATCGCGTGGAGCTGGGCGAAGTCGAGCAAGTGCTGGCGCAGTTGCCCGGCGTCGAAGTCGCCGCGGTGCTGGCCCTGCCGGGCGCCAACGGCGTACTGCAACTGGGCGCCTGCGTGCAAGGCACGCTGGACGGTGTCGCCGACGCGCTGGCGCAGCGTCTGCCCGAATACCTGTGCCCGACCCGCTGGCGCATGGTCGAATCGATGCCGCGTCTGGGCAACGGCAAGATCGACCGCCAGGCGCTGGCCGAGCTGTTGCAGCAGGACGAGACCGATCCGTCGGCCGAAGCCGACGACGAAACCCCAGTCAACGAAACGCTGCGCGAGCTGTGGCAGAAGCTGCTGGGCCGCGAGCATATCGGCGCGCACGAGAACTTTTTCGCGCTCGGCGGCGATTCGATCCTGAGTCTGCAAGTGGTAGCGCGGGCGCGCCAAGCCGGGCTGGCGTTGATGCCGCGGCAGCTGTACGACCATCCGACCCTGGCCGCGCTCAGCGCGCAGGTGCAAGCCAGCGCGCCGGCGCCCGCCGCGGCCAAGCCCGCACCTGAAGCCGAACAGGCATTCGGCTTGACCCCGATCCAGCATTGGTTCTTCGAGCAGACGCTCGACGAACCCGCGCACTGGAACATGTCGGTCTGCATCCGCATTCCCGAGCGCCTGCAGCCGGCAGCGCTGGAGACTGCCGTACGAGCCGTGGCCGAACGCCATCCGATGCTGCGCGCGCGTTTCGGCCGCGATGCAAGCGGCACGTGGCAGCAGCGCATCGGCCCGTGGCTGCCCGCGCAGTTCGCCCATCGCGAAAGCGACGACGCGGCGAGCCGCGCAGAATCGATGCGCGCCTGGCAAGCCAGCCTGGACCTCGACAACGGACCGCTGTTCCGCGCGCTCTATCTCACCGCCGCCGATGCCGCGGATGGGCGTCTGCTGCTGGTCGCGCACCATTTGCTGATCGACGGCGTGTCCTGGCGCGTGTTGCTGGAGGACCTGCAGCGCGCCTATCGCGACGCCGCCGACGGCCGCGCGCCGGCCCTGGCGCCGCCGCCGAGCGATTTCGGCCAATGGCAGCGGCATCTGCGCGAGGGTCTGTCGCCGCGGCGCCTGCGGCAATGGCGCGATTACTGGGCGCGACCGCAATCCGGCGACTGCGCGCAGCTGCCGTTCGCCGCCAGCGCCAACCGCGAATGCGATAGCGCCAGCGTGCACGCGCGGCTCGATCGCGCCGCCACCGCCCGATTGCTCGGCGAGGACACGCGCGCGTTGCGCACCCAACCGCAGGAGCTGCTGCTGGCCGCGCTGGCGACGGCGCTGGCGCGACTGTGCGGCGCGAACGAGATCCTGATCGAGCTGGAAGGCCACGGCCGCGAGCCGGTCGACAGCGAGCTGGATTTGTCGGAAACCGTCGGTTGGTTCACCAGCCGCTACCCGGCGCGGCTGCGTCTGCCCGCCGGCGCCGTGCCGGCCGCGACGCTGGCCGCGGTCAAGGACCAACTGCGCGACATTCCCGATCGCGGCCTGGGCTATGGCGTGCTGCGCTACCTGCACGGCGAACTCGCCGACCTGCCGGTACCGCAGGTCTGCTTCAACTACCTCGGCCAGGTGCGTTCGGGCGAGGCCGCGGGCTGGGACTTCGCCGGCGGCGACGACGGCGGCAGCCGCGCGCCCGGCACCCGCCGCAGCCATCTGCTCGATGTCGGCGCCATCGTCGTCGACGGCGAGTTGAGCGTGGATTGGACCTATCCCGCCGACGCGATCGGCCGCGATGCGATCCAGACGCTGGCCGACGATTTCATCGCCGCGCTGCAGGCGCTGCTGGCACTGGACGGCCGCGACGCCGCCGTCCCCACGCGCAGCGACCTGGCCCTGGCCGCGCTCGACGACGCCGGTTTCGACCGTTTGATCCACCGCTACCCCGACCTGGAAGACGTCTATCCGGTATCGCCGCTGCAGCAAGGCTTGCTGTTCCACGCCCTGGACGCCGGCGAGCAGCCGCTCTACATCAACCAGAGCACGGTCACCCTCGACGGCGAGTTCGATGCGGACGCGTTCGCCCAGGCCTGGACGTTGGCGCTGGCGCGGCATCCGATCCTGCGCACCGGTTTCGCCTGGGACGGCCTGGAACGGCCGCTGCAGGTGGTTCGCAGCCGGGCGTCGCTATCGCCGCGCCGGCACGACCTGCGCGATCGCGACGAAGCAGGCACCGCCGCGATCCTGGCCGAGATCCAACGCGAGGACCGCAATACGCCGTTCGCGCTCGACGAGGTGCCGCTGATGCGGGTGCGCCTGCTGCAGTGCGCGCCGCGGCGGCATATCGTGGTGTGGACACGCCACCATCTGATCGTCGACGGCTGGAGCTCGGCGCTGCTGATCCAGGAAGTGATGGCCGGCTACCGCGCGCTTGCGCGCGGGCAGCGGCCGACGCTGCCCGCAGCGCCGCCGTATCGCGATTATCTGGGCTGGCTGGCGCGGCAGGATCGCGCGGGCTCTAGCGCCTGGTGGTCGCGCGAACTGGCCGCGCTCGACGCGCCCGCGCGATTGCCGGAGGCCGCCGATCCTCGGCCCGGTTTCGCCCATGTGCGACGCGAGTTCGATGCGACCGCCGTGGCTGCGCTGGCTGCCGCTCACGCGGTCACGCTAGGCACCGTGGTGCAGGGCGCGCTGGCGCTGGTGCTGCGCCGTTACTATGGCCGCGACGACTTCTGCATCGGCCTGACCAGTTCCGGCCGTCCGGCCGAACTGCCCGGGGTGGAGCGCATGCTCGGCGTGTTCATCAACACCTTGCCGCTGCGCTTGCGCTTCGACCGGACGCGACCGGAGCAGGCGCCAACGCTGGGCGCATGGCTGGCGCAGTTGCAACGGCACGGCCTGGACCTGCGCGAGTACGAGCACCTGCCGCTGGCCGAAGTGCAGGCCTTGTCGGGCCTGGTGGGCGGCGTGTCGCCGTTCGATACCCTGCTGGTGTTCGAAAACTATCCCGCCGCGCCGGGCGAGGATGGCGGCGAACTGCGCGTGCGCGAGCACGACGGCGCGGACCTGACCCACTATCCGCTGACCCTGGCGATGCTGGCCGACGAATCCAGACTGCACGTGCAAGCCGTGCTCGACCGCGGCAAGCTCGACGGCTGGCTGGTCGAGCAGATGCTGGACGATCTGGCCTTCGTGTTGCAGCAGCTGCCGTCGTTGCAGCGGCTGGACGACTTGCCGTTGTTGCCATCGCAGAGTCGATCCGCCGCCTGGACCGAACGCGCCAGCTACCCATGCGTCGGAAGTCTGGTCGCGCGCTTCGCCGAAGTCGCGCAGCGCCATCCCGCGCGCATCGCGGTCTCGGCCGAAGACGGCGAGCTCGACTACGCCGCGCTCGACCGGCGTTCTTCGCAATTGGCGACATTGCTGATCCGCCAAGGCGCCGGCCCCGGCCAGCGCGTCGGCCTGTGCCTGCCGCGCGGCTGCGACCTGTTGGTTGCGCTGCTGGCGATTCTCAAAACCGGCGCGGCCTACGTCCCGGTCGATCCGCAAGCACCGGCGGCGCGGCGCGGTTTCGTCCTCGAAGACAGCGGCGTCTGCCTCAGCGTCAGCCTGCGTGCGTTGGCGGTCGAGCTGCCCGGCACGGCGCTGTGCCTGGACGATCCGTTCACTCGCGCGCAGCTCGATGCGGCGATGCCGGGCGATCTGCCCGAGGTGCCCGCCGACGCGCCGGCCTATCTGATCTACACCTCCGGTTCGACCGGCACGCCCAAGGGCGTGGTGGTCACGCATCGCAATGTCGAACGTCTGTTCACCGCGGCCACGCAGGACGGCCACTTCAGCTTCGACGAAAGCGACGTGTGGAGCCTGTTCCACTCGCACGCCTTCGACTTCGCGGTGTGGGAGCTGTGGGGCGCATGGCTGTACGGCGGCCGCGCGGTGCTGGTGCCGGAAGCGGTGTGCCGGCAACCCGATGCCTTCCTCGACCTGCTTGCCGAACAGGGCATCACCGTGCTGAACCAGACGCCGTCGGCGTTCTACGCGCTGCAGTCGCAGGCGCTGCGACGCGACGTACCGCTGAAGGTGAAAACCGTGGTATTCGGCGGCGAAGCGCTGGAGCCTTCGCGCCTGCAACCCTGGCGCGAGCGCTACCCGGACGTCGAGCTGATCAACATGTACGGCATCACCGAAACCACGGTGCACGTCAGCTTCCATCGCCTCAGCGACGAAGACCTGCAAAGCCCGGCCAGCCGCATCGGTCGCGCATTGCCGGACCTGGCCGTGCATGTGCTCGACGACGCCGGCCAACCGGTACCGCTGGGCGTGGTCGGCGAACTGGTGGTCGAAGGCGACGGCGTCGCCCAAGGCTATTGGCAGCGGCCGGAACTGACCGCCGAGCGCTTCGTCGTTCGCGAGGGGCAGCGCCGCTACCGCTCCGGCGACCTCGGCCGCTACCGCGTCGACGGTTCGTTGGAGTACCGCGGCCGCGGCGACGATCAAGTCAAGCTGCGCGGCTACCGGATCGAACCGGGCGAGATCGCGGCCAAGCTCGCGGCGTTGCCGCAGGTCGTCGACGCCGCGGTGACGGTCGAAGGGCAGGGCGAGGGCGCGTGGCTGATGGCCTACGCCGTCGCCGCGCCGAACGCCGAACCCGATCCGCAAGCGCTGCGCGACGCATTGCGCGCGGTGCTGCCGGACTACATGCTGCCGCGCCAGATCCAGCTGCTGCCGGCGCTGCCGCTGACCGCCAACGGCAAGCTCGACCGCAAGGCGCTGCCCAAGCCGGAAGCGACCCAGGCGGCCGACCGGCGCATGCCGCGCAACGCGCTGGAATGGCAGCTGTTGGACGCCTGGCGGCAGGTGCTGGCGCGCAGCGACTTCGGCATCGACGACGATTTCTTCGCCCTCGGCGGCCACTCGCTGCTCGCCACCTCACTGCTGAGTCGCCTGCGCCGCCTGCGCGGCCAGGACCTGCCGCTGGCGCTGGTGTTCCAGCATCCGACCATCGCGCGCATGAGCGAGCATCTGGGCGCGCAGCGCGGCGGCGCCAATGCGCTGGTGCGTTTGCGCGGCGGCGGCGCGGCGACACAGCGGCTGTTCTGCCTGCACCCCGGCGGCGGCCACACCCTGGCCTATGCGCCGGCGCTGGAACGTCTGGACGCGGAGGTCGCCGCGTTCGGCATCAACTCGCGCATGCTGGTCGACAATCAGTGGCGTCCCGCGAGCCTGGACGCCTTGCTCGACGACTACCTGGCGCTGATCCGCGCCGAACAGCCCGAAGGCCCGTACGCGCTGCTGGGCTGGTCGCTCGGCGGCACGCTCGCCTACGCGCTGGCCGAGCGCCTGGAGCAAGCCGGCGACCAGGTCGCCTGGGTCGGCCTGATCGACTGCTTCGGCTGGCGCGAGAAGGAACGCATCGCCGATCCGGCCTTGCACGGCCTGCGTTGGCTGCCGGAGTACTTCGCCTACCTGGAGCCGGCCCAGCGCGAACCGCTGTACGCGCAGCCGCAACAGCTCGTCGCGCTGGATGTCGCGCTGGTGGAAGCGGCCGACGAAGCCGCGCGCCAAGCCGTGCTCGCCGCGCACTACGCGACGCTGGCGGGGCAGGGCGTCGCCGACGCCGAACGCCACCTGCTGCAATTGCGCCTGTTCCGCAGTTGGGACGAGGTGCTGGCGGGCTACCGTCCCGGCCGCCTCGCCGCGCCGGTCGCGCACTGGCAGGCCGCCGACAGCGTGGCCTTGTTCGGCGGCGGCGCCGATGCGTGGCAGGCGCATGCCGCGGTCGAGCAAACCGTGCTGGCGGGCGATCACTATTCGATCATGCAGTCGCCGGCCCTGGCCGACGCCGTGGCCGCGGCCGCGCGCCGCGCCCGCGCCGCGGAGGTGTCCCCATGTCGCTGATCCGCCTGTTGTTCCGCAGCCATCGCGCGTTCATCGCCCTGGCGATGTCGCTGAGCCTGGTCAGCGCCGCGATCGGCGTGGCGATGATCGGCTACGTCGACCGCCTGCTGGCGCAGGTCGGCGACGCGCGCGGGCTGGCCGGTTTCGCCGCGCTGCTGGTGGCCTTGTTCGTGTTCGGCAGCGCCGCGCAACTGGCCATGTCCACGCTCGGCCACAAGGTGGTCTACCGGCTGCGCCAGACCATGGTCAAGCGGGTGCTCGACACCGACGTGGAGCGGCTGGAAGCGGTCGGGCTGGCGCGCATCCTGGCCACCCTCAACGGCGACATCAACACCATCACCCTGGCCTTCGCCAGCCTGCCGTCGGTGGTCTATGGCCTGACCCTGACCTTCGGCGGCTTCGCCTATCTGGCCTGGCTGTCGCTGCCGCTGTTCGCCGCCTGCGCGCTGATGATCGCCATAGCGGTCGGCTGCAGCGCGTTGCTGATGGCGCGCACCCGGCGCGAGGCGCGCCTGGCCCGCGACATGGAAGACCATCTGTACCGTCACTACCAGGCCGTGGTCGAGGGCCGCAAGGAACTGGCCCTGAACCGCGACCGCGCCCGCAGCGTGTACGAACACGAGTTCGAGCCCGACGCCCAACGCAGCCGCGACCACGAGATCCGCACCGACATCTACAACGGCCTCAACCAGAACTGGATCAACACGATCCTGCTGGCGACCATCGGTCTGGTGTTCTTCCTGGTCGGCTACCTCGGCTGGGCCAGCCCGGGCACGGCCGCGACGTTCGCCTTCGCGCTGATGTTCCTGCGCACGCCGATGGCCGGCATGGTCGGTTCGGTGCCGAGCCTGATCGCCGGCAGCGTGGCCCTGGCCAAGGTCGACAGCCTGCAACTGGCGCCGCACCGCGAAGGCTTCGGCGACGACGAAACGGCGCTGCCGGCGGACTGGTCGCGCCTGCAGTTGCGCGGCGCGGCCTACCGTTATGCCGCCGCGACGCCGGAGGAAACCGGCTTCGGCGTCGGCCCGATCGACCTGAGCCTGCGCCGCGGCGAACTGTTGTTCGTGATCGGCGGCAACGGCAGCGGCAAGAGCACGCTGATGCGGGTGCTGTCGGGACTGTACCGCCCGCAACAGGGCGCGCTGTGGCTGGACGACACCGAGATCGACGCCGCCCGCACGCCGGCTCTGCGGCGCCTGTTCGCCACGGTGTTTTCCGATTTCCATTTGTTCAACCGCGTGCTCGGCCCGGACGGCGCGGACTTCGGCGACGAACGCGCGCAGGCGCTGCTGGCCCGGCTGGAACTGGCGCACAAGGTGTCCGTCGGCGACGGCGTGCTGTCGGACACGCGCCTGTCGCAGGGCCAGCGCAAGCGTCTGGCGCTGCTGCTGGCCTGGGCCGAGCAGCGGCCGATCCTGCTGCTCGACGAATGGGCGGCCGACCAGGACCCGGCGTTCCGCCGTTTCTTCTACGAGTACCTGCTGCCGGAGTTGCGCGCGGCCGGCAAGACCATCGTCGCGGTCAGCCACGACGACCGCTATTTCCACCTCGCCGACCGGGTGCTGAAACTCGACGGCGGCCAGTTGGCCGAGTACGACGGCGACCACGCGACGGGAGGGCGAATGGCGCATGCGCCGGCGCAAGCGCTGGGGTAAGGTCTGCGGCCTATGACGATCCCGCCCTCGCTTTCCTTCCGGCCCGGCGCTGCGGCCCGTTGCCTGGCCTTGCTGGTGCTGATCGCGTGCGCCGCCGCCGCGTGGCTGGACGTGAGACCGCCGTCCGCGCGCGACGACAACGCGGAGGCGAACGAGTTCTCGGCCGCGCGCGCCATGCGCCACCTGCCGTCGATCGCGTCCCGGCCGCATCCGGTCGGCAGCGCCGAGAACGCGCGGGTGCGCGCGTACCTGCTCGCCGAACTGCAAACGCTCGGCCTGCAGCCGCAGGTGCAGACCGCGTTCGTGGCCAAGCCCGACCGCTGGGGCGTGGTCGCCGGCACCGTGCACAACATCGTCGCGCGCCTGCCCGGGCGCGAGCCGGGCCCGGCGCTGGCGCTGGTCGCGCACTACGACTCGGTCACCACCGGTCCGGGCGCGGCCGACAACGGCGCTTCGGTCGCCGCGGTCCTGGAAACCTTGCGCGCGCTGCGCGCCGGCGCGCCGCTGCGCAACGACGTGATGGTGGTGTTCACCGATGCCGAGGAAGCGGACCTGCTCGGCGCCGAGGCCTTCGTCGCCCAGCATCCCTGGGCGCGGCGGATCGGGCTGGTGCTGAACTTCGATTTCCGCGGCAACCGCGGTCCGTCGATGCTGTTCGAAACCAGCGCCGGCAACGGCCGCCTGGTGGCGCAGTTCGCCGCGGCGGCGCCGCATCCGATCGGCGGTTCGCTGGGCTACGAGCTGTATCGGCGCATGCCCAACAGCACCGACTTCAAGGTGTTCAAGCAGGCCGGCATCGCCGGGCTCAACTTCGCCGCGATCGAAGGCCACACCCACTACCACACCCAGATCGACCGGATCGACCGCCTGCAACCCGACAGCGTGCAGCACCTGGGCGAGAACATGCTCGCCGCGGCGCGCAGCTTCGGCGAATCCGACCTGCGGCATATCCACGGCGAGGATCGGGTGTTCTTCAATGCGCCGGGCCTGGGCATGCCGAACTACGGCGCAGGCTGGGCGATCGCATTCACCGCGCTGGCGGTCGCGCTGAGCCTGGTCCTGCTCGTCGCGGGGCTGCGCAACGGCGCGATCCGCGGCGCCGGCGTGGCCCGCGCGTTGCCGCTGTTCGCGCTGGGGCTGGTCCTGGCCGGCGGCGCGTGCCAGGCGCTGTGGATCGCGGTCGGCTGGCTGCATCCGGACTACGCGACGCTGTTGCAGGGCGATACCTACAACAGCCATTGGTACCTGCTCGCGTTCCTGGCCGTAGCCGCGGGCGTGCAGACCGCGCTGCTGGCCGCGACGGCGCGCTGGTGCAGCGCGCTGGAAGCCGGATTCGCCGCAATGCTGGTCTGGACCGCGCTGCTGTGCTGGGCCGCCGCGGTCGTGCCCGGCGCCGGTTATCTGCTGCTGTGGCCGCTGCTGGCGGTGCAAGCCGGCACTTGGGCGAGCCTGGCGCGCCCGGGCCGCGGCATGTCGGCGAACGCCCGGCTGGCCGTGCAAACCGCCGCGGCGATCCCCGGGGTGGCGCTGTTCGCGATAGTGCTGTGGGCGCTGTTCGTGGCGCTGACCCCGTCGCTGGCATTCGTCGCCGGCATCGCCGCCATGTTGCTGTTCGGCCTGCTCGCGCCGTTGCTGGCGCAGATCGGCGGAAGCGGGGCAGGGCGCTGGGGCCCATGGCTGGCCGCGCTGGCGCTGCTCGCCATCGGCTCGGTCACCGCCGGTTTCGACACCGTCCATCCGCGCCAGAACAGCTTGCTGTATGCGCAGGACGCCGCCAGCGGCAACGCCTGGTGGATTTCGCGCGACGACCGGCCCGACGCCTGGACCAGCCGCTACCTCGGCGCATCGCCGACGCAGCGGACGATGCCGGAGTTCTTCGGTCCCGATTCCGATCCGTTCTGGGCCGGTGCGACGCCCGCGGTGCTGGCGCCGCCGACGCTGCGGCTCGACGCCGAACGCGCCGAAGCGCATGCGCGCACGCTCGAACTGACCATAGCCTCCGCACGCAACGCGCCGCGGATGATGTTGAGCGTGGACGGCGCGACCGTACTGCGCGCAGCGATCGCCGGCGTCGAATACCCGAACGCGCAGGCGGACGACAGCGAAGAATGGATGCTCGACCTGTACGGACAAGGCGACGCGCCGCTGCGGCTCGAGTTGCAGCTCAAGCCCGGAACGGCCTACGCGATCCGCCTGGTCGACGCCTCGTACGAACCCACGATGATGCGCGTGCCGCGCCCCGAAGGCATGGTCGCGCAACCGTTCTCGCTCAACGGCGCGGCGCTGGTCCGCAGCGAGTTGCGCGGCGGGGCGGCTGCGGCGGCGGACAAGGCCGGGCCTTGAAACCCCGCGGCGCCGGTCTACGTCGATCCCGTCCGTGTTGCGCCGGATGCGCGAAACCGGCGGCTATCGGCGAGCGCGGCACGATGCGCGTCGTGCATACGGGCGTGCGATGGCGCGCTACGACTCGTCCGCCCCGTCCGCCGCCTGCAGCAGATAGCCCAAACCGCGCATCGCATGGATCTCGATGCCGGCCGGCGCCAGCGTGCGCCGCAGTCGGGAGATATGCGATTCCAAGGTGTTGGATTCGATGTTGTCGTCGAAGCCGTACACCGCTTCCTGAAGCTTGGCCCGCGAGACCGTGCGGCCGGCGCGCAGGCACAGCGCCTCCAGCACCAACAGCTGCCGCCGCGGCAGGTTCAGCCGGACCCCGTGCAGGCTGGCGCAGCGGTCGCCGAAATCGAATTGCAGCGCGCCCAGGGTCATGCTCGGGATCTGCTGCTGGGTCGGGCGCCGGCACACCGCGCGGATGCGCGCCAGCAGTTCGTTCACGTCGAACGGCTTGGTGATGTAGTCGTCGGCGCCGGCGTCCAGACCCTGGATGCGGTCTTCGACCTGGTGGCGCGCGGTCAGGATCAGCACCGGCAGGCCCGGCTGCGCGCGCCGCGCCAGCGGAATCAGCGAAATGCCTTCGCCGTCAGGGAGCTGCCAGTCCAGGATCAGCACGCGATAGTCGGCGTCGCTCAGCGCGCGCCGCGCCGCGCCGAGGTCGGCGGCGACGTCGAGCACGATGCTGTGCGCGGCCAGCGCGCTCTTGAGCGCCTGCGACAGGCCTTGATCGTCTTCGACCAGCAGGATGCGCATGATCAGGCGCCTCGCGCCGGCGGCCGCAGCAGCGGCAGTTGCACGCAAAAGCGCGCGCCGCCTTGCGACGATCGCGACACGCGGATGCTGCCGCGATGCCGGGTCACCACTTCGCGCGCCAGGTGCAGGCCCAGGCCGCTGCCCTGGGCGGACGGATTGAGCCGGTAGAACGGCGAGAAGATCTGCGGATACTCCTCTTCGGCGATGCCCGGACCGGCATCGGACACGCTGATGCGCGCGTCCGCCGACACGCTCAGTTCGATCCCGCCGGCGCCGCCGCCGTGGGTCATGGCGTTCTGCAGCAGGTTCATCACCACCCGCTGCAAGGCGCCGACATCGCCGGACACATACACCGGCTGCGCGGGCGCGTCGAACGAGAACGCGTAGCCGGCCTTGACCAGCAGCGGCGCGATGTCCTCGCCGACCTCGCGGCAGACCTGGACCAGGTCCAGGGTGTCGTTGGCGACCAGGCCGCGGTCGATCCGCTGCAGATCCAGCAACTGCTCGGAGATGTTCTCCAGCCGCACGATGTCGCTGAGCAGGCTGGTCTTGGACGGTCCGGCGGACAGCGCCGCGGCGCGCGCGCGCACGATCGCGATCGGCAGGCGCAGTTCGTGCGCGGCGTTGCCGAGGAAGCGGTCGCGCGCTTCGGCGGCGTCCCAGATCCGGTCCAGCGCCTGATTGAAGGCGTCGATCAGCGGCTTGAGCTCGGACGGCACCGCGGCGGCGTCGAGGTGGCGGCTGCGGCGGTTCATGTCGACTCCGCGCGCCTGCTCGGCGACCTCGCCGATGCCGCGCAGACCGCGGCGCACGATCCACGGCACCAGCAGCAGGATCACGATCGCCACCGGCAGCGCCATCCACAGGCCGACGAAGTAGAACAGCGGCGCGAACAGGCCGATCACGCCTTCCTCGGGCACGCCGCCGACGATGATGCGCAACCGGCCCCAGTCGCGCTCGGCGACGACCAGGGTCGCGGCCAGGCGCGGGTCCGGGCTGCGCAGGTCGGAGTCGCTCAGCAGCGGCAGCATCGCCACCACCGGCCGGTATTCGGCGGGCAGCTTGCCCCAGGTCAGGGTATGGCCGGCGTCGTCCACCGCCGCCAGCCAAGCGGTTTCGGGCGCTTCGCGCAGCCGTTGCGGCAGCCGCGCCGGGTCCAGGACCAGCGTCGCGCCGCGCCGGTCGATGGCCTGGGCCGCGTCGTCGGCGGTGTCGCGGTAGATCGTGCGCGCTTCGGGCTTCCACAGCACCACGCACAGGATCGCGAACAGCACGAAGATCAACGACACCACGCCCAGGCCGACCCGCCAGGCGATGCGGCGGCTCAGCGACGGCACGCGGAAGAAAAACAGGATAGGGTTGCGCATGCTGGCTCCGGCGGCATCTGCAACGCGCACAGCGTCGCCGGCATGATAGTCCCGTTCGCGCCGGCCCTGCGCGCGCACGACCGCGCCGGGCCGCGTCGCCCGCGCGCGCTCAAGCGCCGCCGCCATCGCCCGCGCCCACGCTGGCCGCCGCGGCGCCTGCCCTGGACGGCGCCTGCGGTTCGGCCGGGTTGTGGGTGATCAGCCGCGAGAGTTTCGGCGTCAGCCACAGCTCGGCGTCCTCGACGAATTCGTACACCACCGGCACCAGGACCAGGGACAGCACGGTCGAACTGATCAGTCCGCCGATCACCGCCAGCGCCATCGGCACGCGGAACTCCGAGCCTTCGCCGAGCCCGAGCGCGGTCGGGACCATGCCGGCGGCCATGGCGAAGGTGGTCATCACGATCGGCCGCGCGCGTTCGCGGCAGGCCGACACCAGCGCCTGGTGCTGGCTGGCGCCGTCGCGTTCGGCCTCGATCGCGAACTCGACGAGCAGGATCGAGTTCTTCGCCGCCAACCCCATCAGCATCAGCAGCCCGATCAGCGCCGGCAGGCCCAGTTCGGCGCCGCCGAGCAGCAGGCCGAGGAAGGCGCCGGCCAGCGACAGCGGCAGCGCGGCCAGGATCGTGATCGGCTTGAAGAAGCTGCGGAACAGCAGCACCAGCACCGCGTAGATCATGAAGATGCCGGCGGCCAGGGCCAGGCCGAAGCTGGCGAACAGCTCGACCTGGCTCTCGCCCTGGCCGTAGGCGGGGTTGGTCACGCCCGGCGGCAGCTGCCTGAGGATCGGCAGGGCGTTGATCCTGGCCATGGCCTGGCCCAGCGAGACCCCGTGCAGTTCGGCCTCGACCATCGCCCGGCGTTCGCGGTCGTAGCGTTCGATCCGCGCCGCGCCGGCCTGGAAGCCGAGGTCGGCGACCGCCGACAACGGCACCGACGCGCCGCTGGCGGTGGGCACGCGCAAGGCGCCGATGACGTCGAGATCGCCGCGCGCGGCGTCGTCGAGCCGGACCCGCACGGTCAGCCGCTCCCTGCCGGCGTTGAACTTGGCCGAGTTGGCGTCGATGTCGCCGATGGTCGCCACCCGCGCGATCGCCGCGACCGCTTCCGGGCTCACGCCCAGGCGCGCGGCCTGCTCGGGCTTCAACCGCACGATCAGCTCGGTGCCCGGGCGCGGGGTCACTTCGTGCACGTTGGCCAGTTCCGGCAGGCCGCGCATCTGCCGCTCCAGCGCGCGCGCGGCCTGTTCCAGCGCGGCGCCGTCCTCGCTCGACAGCAGCACCTGGACCACGGTGCTGCCGCCTTGCCCGGCCGGTCCGTAGCCCAGGCGCACGTCCGGAATCGACAGCATCAGCGTACGGATGTCGGCCTGGAATTGCTGGGTGGTCAGCTCGCGGTCGGCGCGCAGCAGCACGGTGACGCCGCTGCTGCCGGCGGCGTCGGTGGCGAGGGTCGCGAACACGCTCTGCACGTCCGGGCGCTTGCGCAGTTCGCGGGTCAGGCGCTGGGTCGAGGCCTGCAGGTCGTCCAGGGTCGCGCCGGGCGCGCCTTCCAGCGAGATCTGCACGATGCCGTTGTCGCTCGGCGGGGTGAAGCCGGTCGGCAGCGCCGCGGCCAGGAACAGCGAGCCGACGAAGATCGCCACGCCCAGCGCCAGCGAGATCCAGCGGTGGTCGAGCGCCCAGTCCAACGCGCGGCGGTACGGGCCGCGGAACGGCTTGCGTTCGTGCGCCTGCGCCTGCGGGGCGAGGAAGTAGGCGCACATCAGCGGCGTGAGCATGCGCGCGACCACCAGCGAGGACAGCACCGACACCGCCACGGTGATGCCGAACTCGAAGAAGAACTGGCCGATGAAGCCGCTCAGGAACGACACCGGCAGGAACACCACCACGATCGCCAGCGTGGTCGCGGTCACCGCCAGGCCGATCGCATCGGAGCCTTCGAACGCCGCCTGGAACGGCGTCTCGCCGAGCTGGATGCGCTTTTGGATGTTCTCGATCTCGACGATGGCGTCGTCGACCAGGATGCCGATCACCAGGGTCAGCGCCAGCAAGGTGATCATGTTCAGGCTGAAGCCCAGCAGCGCCATGATCGCGAAGGTGGGAACCAGCGAGATCGGCATCGCCACCGCGGCGATCGCGGTCGCGCGCCAGTCGCGCAGGAACGCCAGCACCACCAGCGCCGCCAGCAGCATGCCCTCGACCAGGGTGTGCACGGTCGCGTCGAAGCTGTGGCGGGTGTTCTCGGCCGAGGACAGGATGCGGGTGAAGCGCAAGCCGGGATGGCGGCGGGCGAGGTCGTCGACGGCCTCGATCGTGGCCGCTTCCACTTCGACGTCGGAGGCGGCCTTGGTCTTCATGACCTGGAAGCCGACCACCGGCGCGCCGTCGAGCAGGGCCAGGCTGCTGCGTTCGGCGCCGCCGCTGCCGACCTGGGCGACGTCGCCCAGGCGCACGCTGCGGCCGTCGCCGGTGGGGATCGTCAGCTGGCGCAGGCTTTCGACGTTTTGCGCCGCGTTGAGCACGCGCACGGTCTGCTGGTGGCCGCCGATGCGCGCGCTGCCGCCGCCGATGTCGGCGCTGAAGCCGCGCAGCGCGTCGTTGACCTGCGGCGCGCTCAGGCCCAGCGCTTCCAGCCGGGCCGGGTCGAGGGTGACGTTGATCTCGCGCTCGACGCCGCCGACGCGGGCGACCTGGGCGACGCCGCGCGCGCCGATCACTTCGCGCGCGACGGTGTCGTCGACGAACCAGCTCAGCTCGACGTCCGACATCGCCGGTGCCGACACTGCGTAGGTCAGGATCGGCATCTGGTCGATGTCGAAGCGGCGCACCACCGGCTCTTCGATCCCCCGCGGCAGGGTCGCGCGCACGCCGTCGATGGCCGCGCGCACCTCGTCGGTGGCCTTCTGCGCGTCGGCGCCGACGACGAATTCGACCGTGGTCGACGACAGGCCCAGCGACACGGTCGAGCTGACGTGATCGACGTCGGCGATGCTGGCGAGCGCGCCCTCGATCTCGCGGGTGATCTGGGTTTCGACCTCCGACGGCGCCGCGCCGGGCAGGCTGACGGCGACCTGCACGATCGGGAACGACACGTCCGGGAACAGCTTGATCGGCAGCGCCTTGTAGCCGGCCAGGCCGGCCAGCAGCAGGGCGATGAACAGCACGCTGACCGGGATCGGATTCTTGATCGACCAGGCGGAGATGCCGAGTTTCATGTCAGCGCTCCGCGGCGGCCGACGCGGGCTTCGGCGCCGGCGCGACCGGTTCCGGACGGACCCGGTCGCCGTCGATCAGGAACGCGCCGCCGGCCAGCGCGACCCGGCTGCCGACCGGCGGTCCCTGCAACAATTCGACCACGCCGCCCGAGCGCCGGCCGGTCTTCACCGCGACCCGGCGGGCGCGGTCGTCGCGGTCGATCAAGGTCAGTTGCGGGCCGCTGGCTTCGAAATGCACGGCCTTTTCCGGCACCGTCGCGACCGGCGCGGAGCGGCCGGCGAAGGCGGCGCGGGCGAAGCCGCCCACGCGCAGGTCGGCATCGACCGGCAGCGCCACGCGCACGCGTCCGAGCTTGGTCTTTGGATCGATGCGCGGGCTCACCAGCCGCACCCGGCCGGCGAAGACCTGGCCGTCGGCGAGCGTGACCGCGACCGGCTGGCCCGGCTCGATGCCGAGGATCGCGGTTTCGGGCACTTCGGCGTCGAGTTCGACCTGGTCGTCGCGGACGATGCGGAACAGCGGCTCGCCGCCGGACAGCGAACCCGGGCGCGCGCTGCGCTCGATCACCACGCCAGACACCGGCGCGCGCACGGTGGTCTGCCGCGACTGCGTTTCCAGTTCGCGCAACTGCGCCTGGGCGATGCGGGCCTGACTGCGGCGGCGGCCGATCTCTTCCTCCGACATAACCCCGCTGCCGTCGAGGCCGCGCACGCGTTCGGCTTCGCTGCCGGCCTGGGCCGCCTGCGCGCGCGCCTGCGCTAGGCGTTCACGCAGCAGCGCGTCGTCGAGCACCGCCAATGGCTGGCCCGCGCGCACTCGCGCGCCTTCCTCGACCAGCACCCGCAGCACCCGCACGCCGGCCTGTTCGACGCCGACCGCGGCTTCCTCGCGCGCGACCAGCAAGCCCGAAGCGCTGGCGGCGCTGGCCAGCGCGCGGCTTTCCACCCGCGCCACCGTCACCGCGCGCACGCTCTCCGGCACCCGCGGCGTGGCGGGTTTTTGTTGCGAACACGCGCACAGCAGCACGGTGGCGCCGGCGAGCAGCAGGCAGGCGGTGGTCGAATTCATGGTCGGATCGGTCGCAGGAACGGTGGAATGGGGAACGGGGCGCGGATCAGGCATCGCCCGGCGCGGTGGCGGACCAGCCGCCGCCGAGCGCCTTGCACGCCTGGACCGCGCCGAGCAGCGCGTCGAGCCGGGCCGCGGTGCGCGCGCTGCGCGTAGCCCGCCACGCGGCTTCGGCGTCGAGCAGCGCCTGCAGGTCGCCGAGGCCGCGCTGGAAGCGAACCTGTGCGGCATCGAACGCGCGACGGGCGCGGAGCTCGCCGTCGTCGAGCGTATGTGCGCGCTTGCGCGCGGCGGCCAGGCGCAGCAACGCCTGGTCGGCTTCGGCGAAGGCGGCCTGTACCGCTTGTTCGTAGCCGAGCGCGGCCTGCTGGCCGCGCGCGCCTTGCAGGTCCAGCGCAGCGAGCAGCCGCGGCCGGTCCAGCACCGGCACGGCGAGGCCGGCGCCGAGGGTCCAGAACGAGCGCGAGGCATCGAGCGCGCCGCGCTGCCACGACACGCCGGGGGTGGCTTGCAGGGTCAGCTTGGGAAAGAAGTCGAGCTCGGCCAGACGCACCGCGCCGGCCGCGGCGTGGATCCGCGCCTGCGCCTGGCGCACGTCGGGACGGCGGTCCAGCAGGTCGCCCGGCAGCGTCGCCGGCACCTCGGGTGCCGCGCCCAGCTCGGCGCTGAGCGGCAACGCCTCGGCCGGCGCGAACGCGTCGCCGCTGAGCACCAGCAGCGCGCGCCGGGCGGCGTCCAGTTCGGCCTGCAGCGCCAGCCGCTCCGCCTGGCTGCGCGCGAGTTCGGCGCCGACGCGGTCGCCGTCGGCGGCCGCCGCCAGGCCGCGTTCGACACGTCGCCGCAGCAGCTCGGCCAGCGCGCCCTGGATGCGTTCGTTCTCGCGCGCGTCGTCCAACCGCGCGGCCAGACCGCGCGCCTCGAACAAGGTCTGCGCGACCTTCGCCGCGACCGCCGCGCGCGCGGCTTCGTACTGGAAGCGCGCCGCGGCCAGATCCGCGTCGGCGGCGGTGCGCGCGGCGGCGCGACGGCCGAACAGGTCGAGCTCCCAGCCGACCGGCAGCGACGCGCTGCGCGCGCGTTCGTCGGCCGGATCGGGGCCGTCGTCGAGATCGCGGCTGCGCGTGCGTTCGGCGCTGGCGCGCAGCGCGCCTTGCGGCGCATACGCCGACAGCGCCTGGCCGCGGATCGCACGCGCTTCGTCCAGGCGCGCCAGCGCGAGGCGAGCGTCGACGCCGGCGTCGAGCGCGCGTTCGACCAGCGCCTGCAGTTGCGCGTCGTCGAAACCGCGCCACCACGCATCCAGCGCCGCCGGCGGCAATTGCGCGCGGCCGGCGTCGTCGTAAACCGGTGGCAGAACCAGCGACGGAACCTGCGGCCGCTGGCCGCTGGCGCAGCCGGCCAAGGCGAGCGCCAGCGCGACACCGAGCCAGTGGCGCGCCGGCGGGCGCAGGGCCGCGGCGAACGCTAACGGATGCGGCATGTCAGCCCTGCGTCGCGTTCGTAGCGCCGAGCACGAGCGTGGCCACGGCGATGAAGTGGAATGCGCTGCCGGCGATGACGAAGCCATGCCACCACGCATGCAGCGCGGGGCGGCGGCGCGACATCAGATAGAACGGCGTGCCGGCGGTGTAGGCCAGCCCGCCCGCGGCCAGCCACAACAAGGTCGGGCGGGCGAAATGCTGCAGGAACGGATGCGCGGCGATCACCACCACCCAACCCATCGCCACATAGATCGCGGTCGAGATCCAGCGCCGGCCGATCGCCGCGCGCAGCTTCAGCGCGATGCCTATCGTCGCCGCCGGCCATACGATCGCCAGCAGCAACGCGCCCCAACCGCCGCCCAGCGCCATCGCGAACGGCGTGTAGGTGCCGGCGATCAACAGATAGATCGAGCAGTGGTCGAGCGCGCGCAGGAACGGCTTGCGCGCGGCGTCGGCGCTGCCGTGGTACAGCGTCGAGGCGACGTACATCGCCAGCAGTGCGGCGACGAACACGCACACCGATGCGGCCAGCGCGAACGAGCCGCTGCCGAGGCTGGCGTCGACGAGCCAGGCGCCCAGCACGGCGAACGCCAGCGCGCCGGCCGCATGGGTCAGCGCGTTGGCGCGCTCTTCGCGCGGAATGGATCGCAGCCACGACGAGCGGCGGCGCGCGGGGCGCGGGTTCCAGGCCGCGGAAGTGAGGCCGTAGCGGGTTTCCTGATTCATGGCGGTCGGCTTTTGACTCGGACGAGCCCCCGGGGGCGGGGCGTTCAGCCGGGCGACCTTAGCCAGCGAAGCTTGCGCGAACTATGCGCGGCGGTTTTCCGCTGCGGTATACGCCTCGCGCGTTAATCGCACGGTCACGTCGCGGCGAAGCGCGCGAGCGACAAGGTTCGCGCAAGCATCGCCGCGCATCATGCACGCGCCCGTGCGCCGTCGCGTCGCGGCGATCCGCGTGCGATGGAATTCGCGCGCCCGCGGCGTCCGTCGGTTCACGGTTCCCCCGACTACGAAACACTCGACAAGGAGAAACACATGTACGTACGCATCGCTTCCGGCCTGGCCCTGGCCGCCGGCCTGGCACTGTGCGCGCAAGCCGAGGCCGCGCCGCAATACGGCAGCCACGGTGGCTACGGCGGCGGCGACACGATCCGCTGCGAATCCGACGGCGGCCGCCAACGCTACTGCCAGGCCGATACGCGCGGCGGCGTGCGCCTGAGCCGGCAGTTGTCGAATTCCTCGTGCGTGCAGGGCAGCAGCTGGGGCTACGATCGCCGCGGCGTGTGGGTGTCGCAGGGCTGCCGCGCCGACTTCGAGATCGGTCGCGGCGGCGGAGGCGGCTGGGGCCAGAGCGGAGCAGGTTGGGGCGATCGCGGCGGCGGCCAGGTCCTGAGTTGCGATTCCAACAAGGACCGTCTCAACCGCTGCAATGCCAGCGTACGCCGCGGCGCGCGCCTGATCCGGCAGAACTCCAATTCGCCGTGCATCGAAGGCCAGAGCTGGGGCTGGGACCGCAACGGCGTGTGGGTCAGCAACGGCTGCCGCGGGCAGTTCCGGATCGACTGAGGCGCTGCGGCGCGATCGCGCGCGCATCCGCGCGAACAGCCGGTGGGGCGGGCCGGCTGGCAGCGCCAAGGGATACGGGCGGGCGCCGATCGCGCCCGTTCGCCCATCGAAGGCGGCGGCGTGCATCGCAAGGACGCCGCCGCCGGTCGCATCGCCGCGCCTGCTTCGGCGACACCGGGCAACTGCACCGCAACCGCGGCCGCGACGCATCGGTTCTGTCTACGCATACCCTCACGCAGCGCCGGCGGGCTTGCGTACGTGGGTCACAGTCCGCGATGCGCGATGCCGGGCCGCAGCGAAGCGCCGCTTATGCCGGCCGAAGCAACGAATGTAAAGCCCGGTATGGCGAAGAATTCGCTATAAAAATGCGAATTGCATTGCACAAAGAACCACGCATAACGGAATCAGCCACGGCGATGGGTCCTATACCGAATATCGATTTCCGCGCCGGCGCCGCCCGCGGGTAAACAGACCGGGCTCGCCGGTCGGCTGGTTCGACGCACGACGGCGGAGCTCACTTGTCTGAGCAACCCCGGAGGCGGCATGTCCGTTCAGAACAGCCAGAAGTTCATTGCAAGAAACCGCGCCCCGCGCGTGCAGATCGAGTACGACGTGGAAATCTACGGCGCGCAGAAGAAGGTCCAGGTGCCGTTCGTGATGGGCGTGCTGTCGGACCTGTCCGGCGCCAACTCCGTCGACCTGCCGCCGATCGAGGAGCGCAAGGCGCTGGAGATCGATGTCGACAACTTCGACAGCCGCATGCGCGCGATGAAGCCGCGAGTGCAGATCAGCGTGCCCAACACGCTCACCGGCGAAGGCGAATTGGCGGTGGACCTGACCTTCGAGCGGCTGGAGGATTTCTCCCCGGCCGAAGTGGTCAAGCGGATCGAGCCGATGGCCAAGCTGCTGGAGGCGCGCACCCAGCTGTCCAACCTGAGCACCTACCTGGACGGCAAGGCCGGCGCCGAGCGCCTGATCGCCGACACCATCCGCGATCCGGCCCTGCTGCGCGCCCTGGCCAGCACGCCCAACCCCGAGCGCGAGTGAGGCGACGATCATGGCCACTACCCAGAAAGCCGTCGCCACCGCCGAAGCGCTCGAAACCACGCCGTCGGTAGACGCGCCGTCGATCAACGATTTCTCCGCGCTGCTCGCGCGCGAGTTCCGCCCCCGCAACGAACGCGCCGGCGAGGAAGTCCGCTCGGCGGTACGCACGCTCGCCGAGCAGGTGCTCGAACGCAGCGACATCATCAGCGCCGACGTCACCCAGACCCTGAGCGCCTACATCGCCGAGATCGACCGCAAGCTCAGCGAGCAGCTCAACCTGGTCATGCACAACGCCCAGTTCCAGAAGATGGAAGGCGCCTGGCGCGGCCTGCATTACCTGGTCACCAACACCGAGACCGACACGCTGCTGAAGATCCGCGTGCTCAACGTCTCCAAGGCCGAACTCGGCAAGAACCTCAAGCGCTTCAAGGGCGTCGCCTGGGACCAGAGCCCGGTGTTCAAGAAGGTCTACGAAGAAGAGTACGGCCAGCTCGGCGGCGAACCCTACGGCTGCCTGATCGGCGACTACTACTTCGACCACAGCCCGCAGGACGTGGAAATGCTGCGCGGCATCGGCCAGATCGCCGCCGCCGCGCACGCGCCGTTCATCGGCGCGGCCTCGCCGAGCCTGATGGGCATGGAGAGCTGGGGCGAGCTGTCGAACCCGCGCGACCTGGCCAAGATCTTCACCACCCCGGACTACGCCGCCTGGCGCTCGCTGCGCGGCAGCGACGACGCCAAGTACCTTGCGCTGGCGATGCCGCGCACGCTCTCGCGCCTGCCGTACGGCGCGCGCACCGAGCCGGTCGAAGAGTTCGACTTCGAAGAGGACACCGAAGGCGCCGATTCCTCGCGCTACACCTGGCAGAACGCCGCTTACGCGATGGCGGTCAACGTCAACCGCTCGTTCAAGCTCTACGGCTGGTGCACGCGCATCCGCGGCGTCGAGTCCGGCGGCGCGGTCGAAGGCCTGCCGGCGCACACCTTCCCGACCGACGACGGCGGCGTGGACATGAAGTGCCCGACCGAGATCGCGATCACCGACCGCCGCTCGGCCGAGCTCGACAAGATGGGCCTGATGCCGCTGGTGCACCGCAAGAACAGCGACATGGCCGCGTTCATCGGCGCGCAGTCGCTGGGCCGGCCGGAGGAGTACGACGACCCCGACGCCACCGCCAACGCGGCGTTGAGCGCGCGCCTGCCGTACATGTTCGCGTGCTCGCGCTTCGCCCATTACCTGAAGTGCATCGCGCGCGACAAGATCGGCTCGTTCAGCACCCGCGAACAGGTGCAGAGCTGGCTGACCGACTGGGTCATGAACTACGTCGACGGCGACCCGGCCAACTCCAGCGAGGAAGCCAAGGCGCGCAAGCCGCTGGCCGCGGCCGAGGTGCAGGTGGAGGAAGTCGAGGGCAACCCGGGCTACTACACCTCCAAGTTCTTCCTGCGCCCGCACTACCAGCTCGAAGGCCTGACCGTGTCGCTGCGCCTGGTCTCCCGCCTGCCGTCCGCGCAAGCCAAGTAACCCCCAACGCAATCCCAGCCAAGCAACTCCGGGCGCGAACGGCGCGGCGCAGGCCGCTCCGACGCTCCCGGCTTTTCCCAGAACCGCTGAAACGGAGATAAGCCGTGGCATACGACATGCATCTGAAGTTCGGTCCGGGCGACGTCGAGATCAAGGGCGCGTCCAATCATTCCAAGCACAAGGACGAGGTGCCGATCCTGGCCTGGTCGTGGGGCACCAGCAACACCGGCAACCTGCACACCGGCGCCGGCTACGCCGCCGGCGGCAAGGCCAACGTGCAGGACATCTCGATCACCAAGTACATCGACTCGTGCTCCAACGCGCTGCTCAACGCCTGCTGCACCGGCGCGCGCGTGGAGAACGCCACGCTGTACGTGACCAACGCCACCGGCGAGCAGACCGACTTCCTGACCATCGAGCTCAGCGACGGCGTCATGGTGACCGCGGTTTCCACCGGCGGCAGCGGCGGCGAAGAACGCCTGACCGAGAACATCACCCTGCATTTCGGCAAGTTCAAGTACGCCTTCCAGCCGCAGGACGACAAGGGTAAGAAGCAGGGCGGCACCAAGGACTTCACCTTCTCGATGCAGGAAGTCAAGAAGTCCTGATCCGCGCGTCGCGGCGTCCGCGCCGCGATCCGGGTTCCGCCGCCTCGTCCATTCCAGAGCCGACCGCGCCATGATCCGTACCGTTTCGCAGTCCCAGCAAGAGTGTTCCAGCCTGCTCAAGCGGGGCGAGTTCGACCTGGCGTTGCGTTCGGCGATGGAATGGGCGAAGCAGCATCCGGCCGATGCGGAGCTGCGCATCGGCCTGTTCCAACTGCTCGCCGCGTCCGGCCAGTGGAGCCGGGCGCGCGAGCAACTGCAATTGTCGGCGCGGCTCGACGCCGGCCACGGCGATCTCGCCGCGGCCTACTCGCGCGTGCTCGACGCCGAGCTCGAACGCGAGCAGGTGATGTCCGGGCAGATGATGCCGCTGCTGCTGGGCCAGGCCGGCCAGTGGCAGCACGACCTGCTGCTGGCGCTGCGCCAGGACAGCCAGGGGCTCGCCGCCGAGGCCGCGCAGCGGCGCGAGGTGGCGCTGGCCCAGGCCGAAGCCGCCGCCGGCGAGATCGACGGCGTCGCCTTCCAGTGGCTGTGCGATGCCGATCCGCGCTTCGGGCCGTGCCTGGAAGTGGTGTTGGAAACCGGCTATGCCTGGATCGCGTTCGCGCAGTTGAGCGAGGTGGTGCTGGACGCGCCGGTGAGCCTGCGCGACCTGCTGTGGCAACCGGCCACGCTGGTGTGGCGCAACGGCGACGCGGTCGCCGGGCTGGTGCCGTGCCGCTATCCGGGCAGCGAACACAGCGAGCACATCGCCCTGCGCCTGGGCCGGCGCACCGACTGGAGCGGCGACGCCGCCGCCGCGCGCGGACTCGGCCAGCGCATGCTGCTCAGCGACCGCGGCGAGCATCCGCTGCTGGAGATCCGCCGCATCCGCTTCGATCCGCCGCCGGGCGAGGCCGCCGCATGGCCGAGCTGAGCCAGCAGGAACGGCTGCAACCCTCGTTGCTGGACCGGCTCATCGACGAGAACCGGCACGAGATCGTCGAAAGCCGCGACGCCCGCGCGATCACCGCGGCGAAACTGCGCCAATGCATCGTCCGCGACCTGTCGTGGCTGCTCAACTGCACCCGGCACTGGTCCGACGAAGCGCTCGAGGCGCATCCCTACGTCGCCGCCAGCGTACTGAACTACGGCATTCCCGACCTGGCCGGCACCTTGCTCGAAGGCCTGGACGTGAGCGCGCTGCAAAGCCGCATCCAGGCCGCGATTTTGGCGTTCGAACCGCGCCTGCTGGCCTCGGGCCTGCAGGTGACCGCGCGCGTGGACCCGCAGCGCAGCGACCACCTGGCGCTGTCGTTCGTGATCGAGTCGGAGATGTGGGCGCAGCCGATCCCGCTGAGCCTGTACCTGCGCACCGAGGTCGACCTGGAAACCGGGCGTTTCAGCCTGGTGGAGGGCGAGCGCTGACCATGGACCCGCGCCTGCTCCATCACTACAACCGCGAGCTGCAGCACCTGCGCGAGATGGGCGCGGAGTTCGCCCGCGACTACCCCAAGGTCGCCGGGCGCCTGGGCATGAGCGGCATCGAGTGCGCCGACCCGTACGTCGAGCGCCTGCTGGAAGGCTTCGCGTTCATGGCCGCGCGCGTGCAGCTGGAGCTGGAAGCGCAGCAGCCGGTGTTCGCCGCGCACCTGCTGGAGATGCTGTACCCGCATTTTCTCGCGCCGCTGCCGTCGATGGCGGTGGTGCAGTTGCATCCCGAGGCGGGCGAGGGCATCGACCCGGCCGGCCACCACCTGCCGCGCGATACCGCGCTGCACTCGCTGCTCGGCCACGGCGAGCGCACGCCGTGCGAGTACCGCACCGCGCACGAGGTGGTGCTGTATCCGCTGCGCCTGACCGATGCGGCCTATCTGGCCTCGCCGGCGGCGCTGGCGGCGATCGGCATCGCCGCCGACGCCGGGGTCAAGGCCGGCCTGCGCCTGAGTTTCGCGGTCGAGCCCGGGCTCAGCGTGGACATGCTCAACCTGGACCGGCTGCCGCTGTTCATCGCCGGCGCCGACGGCCAGTCGGGCTGCCTGTACGAACAACTGCACGCGCACGCGACCGGCTTCGTGGTGCGCGCCGCGGCCGGCCCCAACGGCAGCTACCTCAGCCGCACGTTCGGACCCGAGCGCATCGGCGAGGTCGGCTTCGACGATGCGCAGGCCTTGCTGCCGCGCAGCGAGCGCTCGTTCAGCGGCTATCGGCTGCTGCAGGAATATTTCGCCTGTCCGGAGCGGTTCCTGTTCGCCGAATTCTCCGGCCTGTCCGAGCTGTTGCCGCGCGCGTCCTGCCTGGGGTTCGAGATCGTGGTGTTGTTCGACCGCGTCGCCGAGCGGCTCGACAACGCGGTCGGCGCCGACAACTTCCGCCTGTACTGCACCCCGGCGATCAACCTGTTCCCCAAGCGCGGCGACCGCATCCACCTGCGCCAGGGCGTGTCCGAGCACCACCTGCTCGCCGACCGCACCCGGCCGATGGATTTCGAGGTCTACAGCGTCGCCCAGGTCGAGGGCTACGGCGACGCCAACGAGCCGTTGCAGCGTTTCGAGCCGTTCTACGCCGCGCAGGGGCGCAGCTGGCACGAGCGGCGCTCGGCGTTCTATGCGCTGCGCCGGCATCCGCGCCGGCTGTCGCAGGGGCAGAAGCACAACGGCGCGCGTTCCAGCTACGTCGGCAGCGAGACCTTCATCGCCCTGGTCGACGGCGAGCAGGCGCCGTACGCGCACGATCTGCGCCAGCTCGGCCTGCAGATGCTGTGCACCAACCGCGACCTGCCGCTGCACATGCCGGTCGGCAAGGCCGGCACCGATTTCCTGCTCGACGACGCCGCCGCGATCGGCGCGGCGCGCTGCGTCGCCGGGCCGACCCGGCCGCGCGCCGCGGTCGCCGCCGGCGATTCGCGCTGGCGTCTGATCAGCCACCTGCAGCTCAACTACCTGTCGCTGCTCGACGACGGCGAGGACGGCGCCAGCGCGATCCGCGAGATGCTGACCCTGTACCACGACCCGCACGACAGCGCCGCGCGGCGCCAGGTCGAAGGCATCCGCCGGGTCGCCTCGCGCCCGATCGTGCGCCGGCTGCCGCTGCCGGGGCCGGCCACGTACGGCCGCGGACTGGAGATCACCCTGACCTGCGACGACGCCGCCTTCGAAGGGCAAGGCGCGTACCTGCTGGCGTCGGTGCTGCGGCATTTCTTCGCCCGCCAGGCATCGATGAATTCCTTCACCGAGACCGTGCTGCGCACGCTCGAACGCAACGAGGTGGACCGATGGCCCGCAAGGCTCGGAAACCGACCGATCCTGTAGCCCGCGGCGCGGCGTCGGCGGACGCCGCGCGCCTGTTGCGGGCGCTGCGAGAGCGGCCGCAGGACTTCGAACTGTTCGAGGCGCTGCGCCGGATCGAGTGCGCGTACCCGCAACACCCGCGCCTGGGCCAGGCCGCGCGCCCGCAGGACGAGCCGGTGCGGCTGGGCCAGCGCGCCAGCCTGGACTTCGCCCCGCGCAGCGTCGACGCCCTCGACGAAACCGGCGGCGGACGCGCGCCGCGGCTGCGCACGTTTCCGCTCGGCCTGTTCGGCCCGCAAGGCGCGCTGCCGCTGCACCTGACCGAATACGCGATCGAGCGCGAACGCATGGACCAGGACCCGACCCTGGCCGCGTTCGCCGACCTGTTCCATCACCGCATGATCGCGCTGTGGTACCGCAGTTGGGCCGATGCGCGGCCGACCGTGCACGCCGACCGCCCCGGCCAGGACCGCTTCGGCGGCCACGTCGATGCGCTGGTCGGGGTCGGCCAGCCGGCGCTGCGCGAACGCGATGCGCTGGCGCCGGACGTGCGCCGTTACTTCGCCGGACGCTTCGCCGCGCAGGCGCGCAACGCCGAAGGACTGCAGGCGGCGATCCGGACCTTGTTCGACGTGCCGCTGACGGTGCAGTCGTTCTTCGCCGACTGGCTGGACCTGCCGCCGGACGGCCGCCTCGGCATGGGCCGGCAAGCCGCGCGGCTGGGCCAGGAAGCGACGATGGGCGCCAAGTTCCGCAACGCCCAGCACCGCTTCCGCCTGCGCATCGGGCCGCTGGACCTGCCGCGCTACCGCGAGTTCCTGCCCGGCGGGCGCGCGCTGCGCGAGCTGGTCGCGCTGGTGCGCCATTACTGCGGCGACGAATACCTGTGGGACCTGCAATTGGTGCTCGACCGCAGCCAGGTGCCGCCGCCGCGGCTGGGCAAGTCGCAGCGCATGGGCCAATCGCTGTGGATGGGCGATTACCGCAAGCCCGAGCACGCCGACGACCTGGTCCTGCACCCCGCCCTCAACGCCTGAACCCACTTCCGCAACGGGAACCGCCATGGCCAACATCAGCCGCGCCGCATTGTTCGGCAAGCTCAACAAGATCGCGTACCAGAGCATCGAGTCGGCGACCGTGTTCTGCAAACTGCGCGGCAACCCCGAGGTGGAGCTGTCGCACTGGCTGTACCAGCTGCTGCAATTGCAGGACGGCGACGTGCATCGGATCGTGCGCCACTTCGGCATCGAGCCGGCGCGGCTGGCGCGCGACCTGACCCAGGCGCTGGACCGGCTGCCGCGCAGCGGCGGCGGCGCGCACTTCGATCTTTCCGCGCACGTCGAGGAGACCGTGGAGCGGGCCTGGCTGTACTGCAGCCTGCGCTACGGTCGCCAGCGCGTGCGCAGCGGCGACCTGCTGGTGGCGATCGCGCAGACCCGCGGCCTGCGCAACGCGCTGCTGGCGCTGTCGCCCGAGTTCGCCGCGCTGCGCACCGAAGCGTTGACCGACGAACTCGAACGCATCGTCGCCGGCTCGCCCGAAGACGACGCGCTGGACGTCGCCGCGACGCCGGCCGAGGCCGCGCCGGGGCAGGGCGCCGTCGCCGGCGGCGACGATGCGCTGGCGCGTTTCACCGTCGACCTGACCGCGCAGGCCCGCGCCGGCAGCATCGACCCGGTGGTCGGCCGCGACGAGGAGATCCGCCAGCTGGTCGACATCCTGATGCGCCGCCGGCAGAACAATCCGATGCTGGTCGGCGAGGCCGGCGTCGGCAAGACCGCGGTGGTCGAGGGCTTCGCGTTGCGCATCGCCGAGGGCGACGTGCCGCCGGCGCTGCGCGAGGTCGAGCTGCGCGTGCTCGACGTGGGTTTGCTGCAAGCCGGCGCCAGCGTCAAGGGCGAGTTCGAAAACCGGCTGCGCCAGGTCATCGACCGGGTCCAGGCGTCGGTGCGGCCGATCGTCTTGTTCATCGACGAAGCCCACACCCTGGTCGGCGCCGGCGGCGCGGCCGGCACCGGCGATGCCGCCAACCTGCTCAAGCCGGCACTGGCGCGCGGCAACCTGCGCACCATCGGCGCGACCACCTGGGCCGAGTACAAGCGCCATATCGAGAAAGACCCGGCGCTGACCCGGCGCTTCCAGCCGATCAAGATCGAAGAGCCGGCCGAGGCGCGCGCGGTGGCGATGATGCGCGGCGTGGCCGCGGCGATGGAGCAGCACCACCGCGTGCAGATCCTCGACGAGGCGCTGGAAGCGGCGGTGCGGCTGTCGCATCGCTACATCCCGGCGCGGCAGCTGCCTGACAAGTCGGTGAGCCTGCTCGACACCGCCTGCGCGCGGGTGGCGATCAGCCATCACGCGGTGCCGCCGCAGCTCGACGACGCGCGCAAGCGCATCGCCGTGCTGGAGACCGAACAGGCGATGATCGAGCGCGAGGGCCGCATCGGCGTGGACGTGGCCGAGCGCGCCGGCCGGGTCGGCACGGAGCTCGCCGACCTGCGTGAGAACGAACAACGCCTGCAGCAGGGCTGGGCGGCGGAAAAGGCCCTGGTCGAGCGCATCCTGGCGCTGCGCGCCCGACTCGGCGAAGCGGTCGCCGCGAGCGAAGCCGGCGCGACCGCGATGGCGCACGCCGAGCCGGCAGACGACGCAGCGGCGGACGAGGAACTCGCAAACGATGAAGCGCCGATCCGCGGCGACGGCGAGGCGCACGCGCCGGCCGACCCCGACGCGCCGTCGCTGCTCGACCAACTGCGCGCCCTGCAGGCCGAACTGTCGGCGTTGCAGGGCGAGCGCCCGCTGGTGCTGCCGAGCGTGGACTACCAGGCGGTGGCTTCGGTGGTCGCCGACTGGACCGGCATCCCGCTCGGGCGCATGGCCCGCGACGAAGTGCGCACGGTGCTGGAACTGCCGGCGCTGCTGGGCCGGCGCGTGGTCGGCCAGGACCATGCGATGGAGGCCATCGCCCGGCGCATCCAGACCTCGCGCGCCGGCCTCGACAACCCCGACAAGCCGGTCGGCGTGTTCCTGCTCGCCGGCACCTCCGGCGTCGGCAAGACCGAGACCGCGCTGGCGCTGGCCGAGACCCTCTACGGCGGCGAACAGAACCTGATCACCATCAACATGAGCGAGTTCCAGGAGCCGCACAGCGTGGCCACGCTCAAGGGCGCGCCGCCGGGCTACGTCGGCTACGGCGAGGGCGGGGTGCTGACCGAGGCGGTGCGCCGGCGCCCGTACTCGGTGGTGCTGCTCGACGAGGTCGAGAAGGCGCATCCGGACGTGCACGAGATCTTCTTCCAGGTGTTCGACAAGGGCTGGATGGAAGATGGCGAGGGCCGCCGCATCGATTTCCGCAACACGCTGATCCTGCTGACCACCAACGCCGGCACCGAACTGCTGACCAGTCTGTGCGCGGACCCGGACCTGACCCCGGACCCGGACGCGCTCGGCCAGGCGTTGCGCGCGCCGTTGCTGAAGGTGTTCCCGCCGGCGCTGCTCGGTCGCCTGGTCACCATCGCCTATTACCCGCTCGGCGACGCGCTGCTGGCGCGCATCGCCCGGCTGCAGCTCGAGCGCATCGCCCAGCGCGTGGCCGCGCGCTACCGCGCGCAGTTCCGCTACGGCGAGGACGTCATCGCACTGGTGGTGCAGCGCTGCACCGAGTCCGAATCCGGCGGCCGCATGATCGATTCCATCCTCACCCACGCGCTGTTGCCGACGATCAGCCGGCGCCTGCTCGAACGCGACGCCGAGTTGCCGCCGCCGCGCAGCATCCGCATCGGCGCCGACGGCGCCGAACTCAGCGTCGAGATCGACTGAGCCGCCGCCGTCCGTCCACTCCCGTCCTCACGCCACCGATCCCACTACCGAGACCCGCCATGAGCAACCTGAGCAGGGAAGAGTTCCTCGCCCTCAACGCGATCGCCAAGTCGCGCCGCGAGCTGATGTTCCAGACCTTCAACGGCACCCAGCTGAAGTTCGGCAAGTTCAGCTACGCCAAGGGCAACTGGCACGGCATGGCCACCGGCATCTACGAATTCCAGGGGATGATCCAGGAGAAGGTCACCGAGGCGATGCTGCCGAAGATCCAGGAAGCGGCGCAGGCCTTCGCCGCCGACGCCGCCGGGGTCGGCAATTTCAACGAACTGGTCGCCGCGCTCGGCCAGGAATCGGCCGGCCAGTTGCTCAAGGAAATCATTCCCTGGGTCGGCCTGGTCTACACCACGATCAACTGGGCCAAGGCGTCCAAGCAGGTGATCACCGACGCCCACCACCTGTACCGGATCAAGGCCGGCGATTTCCGCTCCGGCTTCCGCGACGGCACCCCGCAGGCGGCGGTGGACTCGGTCCAGCAGATCATCAAGCGCGAGCTGTACGTCGGCGGCATCGACTGGGCCAACCAGACCGTCGGCTTCGGCACCAAGGTCGCCGGCGTGTTCATCGACATGGGCACCGCGACCACGCTCGGCCCGGGCATCGCCACCTTCATCGCCGACTGGCTGCTCAAGCTGACCGTGATCGGCATGGACATCAAGCAGATGAAGGCCGGCAACCGCTGGCTGCAGAATCCGGGCGACCTCAGCATCAAGGTGTTCGAGGAATGCCCGATCCTGGGCTGCTACCTGCTGATCAGCGCCGATACCTCGAGCGTGGCCAATCTGTTCGTCGCCGACATCGGCCTGCCGAACTGGATGACCCAGGTCGAGCAGATGTACGAGAGCAAGATCGAGCCGACCGTGCGCTACGCGCGCGACCTGGTCGATCGCTCCAATCTGCAGCTGGAAGGCGTCAGCGGCCGCGCCCAGCCGGCCAAGACCCACGTCAAGAAGGATTTCTTCCTCAAGTCCAAGGCCAAGGCGGCCAAGGACTACCTGCGCGCGCACGTGCCGCACCGCAGCTCGCGACCGACCGCCTGAGGCCACGGGCTCGATGCCGCGAACCTGACGCCGACGCCCGTCGTTCCCAGCCCGACCCTCGCCCCGAACGCCCCCTTCGCCGAGAGCACCGACCATGGCCCACGCCATCACCTTGCAGTCCCCGCTGGGCGACAAGCTGCGCTTCGCCCGCATGCGCGCGCGCGAGCAGCTCGGGCGCCTCTATACCTTCGAGCTGGAAGCGATCAGCCGCTCGCCGGCGCTGGACCTCAAGGCGATGCTGGGCATGGCGATGTCGGTCAAGGTGACCACGCCCAAGGGCTACGTGCGGCATTACCACGGCATCGTCAGCGAGGTCGAGCAGACCGGTTTCGAATACATCAAGGACCTGCGCTATGCCGTCTATGCGCTGGTGCTGGTGCCCAAGCCCTGGCTGCTGACCCAACGCCGCGACTGCCGCATCTTCAAGAACAAGAGCGTGCCCGAGCTGGTCCGGCTGCTGCTGTCGGAGGCCGGCTACACCGACGTCAAGCTCAGCCTCACCGGCAGCTACAAGGCGCGCGAGTACTGCGTGCAGTACCGCGAGAGCGACTTCGACTTCATCAGCCGGCTGATGGAGCAGGAGGGCATCTACTACTACTTCACCCACACCGCCAGCACCCACACCATGGTCCTGGCCGACGCGCTCGGCGCGCACAGCGCCAACGCGCCGTTCGCGCGGGTGCCGTACTGCCCGCCGGGGCAGAAGGGCAGCCGGATGAAGGATTCGATCACCGACTGGAGCCTGGGCCGCAGCGCACACAGCAAGCGCGTGCGCCTGAACGACTACGACTACCTCAAGCCGCGCGCTTCGCTGCAGGTCGCCGAGGAGCCGGCCGAGGCCTGCGGAGGCAGCGTCGGCGAGCTCGACGTTTACGACTATCCCGGCGCCTACGAGGACCTTGCGGTCGGGCGGCGCTATGCCCAGGTGCGCGCGGAAGCGTTGAACGTGCCGCAGGCGCGGTTCAGCGGACAGACCGACGCCTGCGGCCTGGCGGTCGGCGCGCTGTTCAAGCTCAAGGATTTTCCGCTGGCCGAGTACAACCAGGAATACCTGGTGGTGCAGGCCGAGACCGTACTGGTCGAGGTCGACTACGTGTCCGGCGAAAGCGCCACCTGCGAGCCGTATTTCTGCACGTTCTCGGCCTTGCGCAGCCGCCAGCCGTTCCGCACCGCGCAGACCACGCCGTGGCCGCGCATCGCCGGGCTGCAGACCGCGGTGGTGCACGGCAAGACCCCGGAGGACATCGAGGTCGACCAGTACGGCCGGGTCGAAGTGGACTTCTTCTGGAGCCCGCCGGGCAAACCGCGCGCGGACAGCTCCTGCCCGGTGCGGGTGGCCTCGTACTGGGCCGGGCGGCGCTGGGGCGCGGTGCACATCCCGCGCGTCGGCCAGGAAGTGGTGGTGAGCTTCCTGGAAGGCAATCCGGACCGGCCGCTGATCATCGGCAGCGTCTACAACGCCGACCACATGCCGCCGTACCCGCTGCCGGCGCAGCGCACCCGCAGCGGCGTGCGCAGCCGCAGCCATCCGCGCGGCGGCCCGGAGGACTACAACGAAATCAGCTTCGAGGACCGCAAGGGCAAGGAGGAGCTGCTGCTGCACGCGCAGCGCGACATGCGCCACGAGTCCGAGAACGACCACCTGGTCGACACCAAGCGCGACGAGACCGGCGAGATCGGCCGCAACCGCGAGTGGACCGTCGGCCGCGACGACACCCTCAAGGTCGGCCGCAAGCTGCGCATCGAGGCCGGCAACGAGATCGAGCTGGTCACCGGCGCGGCGCGGCTGGTGATGAAGCGCAGCGGCGAGATATCGATCAGCGGCACCCGTTTGACCTTCGACGCGCGGATCGGCTTCAACGTGGTCGCCGGCGCCGCGGTCGACATCAAGAGCGGCGCGGCGTTCACGGTGATGGCCAACGGCGCGGTGATGGTGCAGTCCAACGCGGTCGCCACGGTGCGCGCCAACGCCACCCTGCTGCTGCAGGCCACCGGCCCGGCCATCCTCAAGGGCTCGCCGCCCTTGCTGGCGTGAGCGCCGCCATGACCGCGACCGCGCAGATCGCCGAACAGATGCAGCTGTCCGAACCGGGACAGGCGCTGGCGGCCGCGCACGAGGCGCCGCTGGCGGCGGTGTCGGCGCTGATCGGCGCGCAGCGCTACGGCGACGCGCTGCCGCTGTCGCTGCGGCTGCTGCCGACGCCGTACGCGTTGGCGTGGACGTGCCAGTGCGCCGGCGCGCAGCCGCTGGACGAACGCGACGCGCACGGCCTGCGCCTGGCCCAGCGCTGGATGCGCGAGCGCGACGAACCCAGCCGGCAGGCGGCGCAGGCCTTCGCCGAGAACGACGATTACCGCAGCCCCGGCGCCTGGCTCGCCGCTGCGGCGGCCTGGGCCAGCGGCGCGCCCGCGGCCGAAGGCGGCGCGCCGCCGGCGGCGCACTTGACCGCGGTCGCGGCCAACGCGGCGCTGGTGCTGCTGGCCAGCCGCGAGCCGGAGCGTTTCGACGAACGCCTGCAGCGCTGGGCCGAGCAGGCGCACGCGTTGCTGGGCCAGGTCCATCCCACGGAGCAGATCGCATGAGCGCGAGCGCACAGGCATTGACGATGCGGTTGCGCGACAGCGCGCTGGCGCCGGCCGGCGCGCGCGCGCAGTTCGAGGGCGGCGGCAGCATCGGCCGCGGCGCCGCCTGCGACTGGGTGCTGGAGGCCGACGGCGTATCGCGCCTGCACGCCACGGTGCGCTGCCTGGACGGCCTGTACTTCATCGAGGACCACAGCACCAACGGCCTGCTGCACAACGGCGCGGCCCTTCAGCCCGGCCTGCCGGTGGCGCTGCGCCACGGCGACTGGCTCAAGATCGACGTGTTCGAGATCGACATCGCGATCGGTACGGATGGCGCGCACGACGCGGCGGCGCAACCGGCGTACGCGCCGATGCCGGCGCCGGTCGACGACGAGCTGCCCGAGGTCTCGATCGCGGTGCTGTCCGGCGCCGAATCCGATTACGTCGACGAACACGACCTGCAGGCGCTGCTGGCCGGGCCGCGCAGCGCGGTCGCGGTGGATCCGCTGGCCTTGCTCGACCGCGCCGAAGCCGGCCACGGCACCGAATGGTCGATCGGCGGCTGGAACCACACGCCGGCGGCCGCAGCGGCGTATCACATGCCGATGGCGACGGTCGCCGCGCCCGCGCCGGCGGTGTTGCCGGAAAACTGGGACCGCACCCGCACCCAGTACGCGTCGGCGCCGGTGCAGGAAGCGGCGGCTTCGGCGAAACCGGCGCCTGCCGCGGTCGCGCTCGCGGCGGGCGAGGGTGAGGGCGATACTGCGCCGCAACCGTGGCGCGAAGCGGTCGATGCGCGATCCGGACTGCAGACGTTCGAATCGGCCGCTGCCGCGATAGCGATAGACGAGGATTTCCTCGCCGCCGCGGCGCCGGCCGCCGCACCCCAGCGACCGGAATCCGATCCGCTTCAAGCGCTGTTCGATCCGCCGCCGCCCGCAACGGCTGCAGCCGTCGGGTTCGTCGATGAATTCGAGCGTCCGCTCGACCATCCCGCCGAACATCCGGTAGATTCGGCGCCCAACGCGTCGCGGCCCGCACCCACGCCGCAGCCGCCGCAGCACCCCGCGCCAGCCGCGGACGCCGCACTCTTCGCCACCGCCGTCGCCGGCCTGATGGATCTGCTGCGCGCACGCGCCGAGTTCAAGAACGGCCTGCGCCTGCCGTCGACCCTGGTGCAGCGGCGCGAGAACAATCCGCTCAAGTTCGCCGCCTCCGTCGAGGAAGCGATCGCGCGCCTCGGCGGTCCGGCCGACGGCGCCTACCTCGCCGGCGAAGCCGCGATCGAGGACGCCATGCGCGACATCCGCCATCACCAGTTGGCATTGCTGGCGGCGATGCGGATCGCGCTGGAGCACGCCTTCGCCCACTTCGACCCGGTCCGTTTCGATCCCGACGACGGCGGCAAGACCGCGCTGGGCTGGGGCGGCAAGGGCTGGCGCCGCTATCGCGAACGCTACCAGGCGCTGCGCGGCGACCCGGACGAGCGCTACCGCGTGCTGTTCGGCGACGAATTCGCCCGCGCCTACGAAGAGCAGATGAGCCTGATGAAAACCCGAGACGCCGGCGCGCACTGGAGCGGCACCGCATGATCGACAGCAACAAGGTGATCTGGAGCGAAGGGCTGTTCCTGCGGCCGCAGCACATGCAGCAGCAGGAACGCTACCTGGAGCGTTTCGTCGAGCTGCGCGCCGGCGCGCTGCGCCCGCACGCCTGGGGCTTCGCCCTGCTGGAGCTGGAGACCGAGCTGCTGGCGATCGGCAAGCTGGCGATCCGCCGCGCCCGCGGCTGCTTTCCCGACGGCACTCCGTTTTCGATTCCCGACCGCGACCCGGCGCCGCCGCCGCTGGATGTGGGCATGGACTGCCGCGACCAGATCGTCAGCCTGAGCCTGCCGCTGCGTTCGGCGGCCCAGCCCGACAGCGCCTGGCCCGACGAAAGCGCGCCGCGCCTGACCCGCTACCGGGTCGGCGAAACCGAGATCGGCGACGCTTCCGGCAGCGTCGCCGGTTCGGTGCTGATCGAAGTCGGCTCGATGCAGTCGCGCCTGCGCCTGCAGTCCGAGCCCAAGGAGGGCCTGGTCGAGATCCCGCTGGCGCGGGTGATCGAATGCCGCCCCGACCGCCGGGTGATCCTCGACGACGCCTTCGTGCCCACGGTTTGCCGGATCGAAGGCGCGGGCGGACTGGTCACCTTGTTGTCGGAACTGCTGGGTCTGCTGCACCAGCGCGGCCAGGCCCTGGCCGAACGCGTCGCCGGCGGCGACCGCGTCGGCGTGGCCGACATCGCCGACCTGCTGATGCTGCAAACCATCAACCGCTACCAGCCGCTGGTCGCGCATTGGGCGCATTCGCCGCTGGAGCATCCCGAAGGCCTCTATCGGCTGCTGATCGAGATGGCCGGCGAGCTGGCGACCTTCACCCGCGCGAGCAAACGCGGCCCGTCGTTCCCGGCCTACCGCCACGAGGCGCTGCGCGAGAGCTTCGAGCCGGTGGTGCTGGCGCTGCGCGAGTCCTTGAGCGCGGTGCTGGAACAGTCGGCCATCGCGGTGCCGCTGCAGCAGCGCAAGTACGGCGTGTGGGTCGGCGTGCTGGCCGATCCGGGCCTGCTCGACGCAGCCTCGTTCGTGCTCGCGGTCAAGGCCGACGTGCGCGGCGAGGAGCTGCGCAAGCGGCTGCCGTCGGAATCCAAGATCGGCCCGGTCGAGAAGATCCGCGACCTGGTCAACCTGCAGCTGCCGGGCATCGCCCTGAGCTCGATGGCGATCGCGCCGCGCCAGGTGCCTTACCACGCCGGCCGCCAGTACTTCGAGCTCGACCGGCATTCGCCGCTGTGGAAGGCGTTGCGCACCTCCGGCGGCATGGCCCTGCATTTCGGCGGCGGCTTCCCCGGCATCGAACTGGAACTGTGGGCGGTGAGGAGCTGAGATGAACGAGCGCAACGCCGCCTCCCGCGACGATGTCACTGTGCTGCGCGCCGCACCGCCCGCGGCGGCGTCCGGCGCCGGGCGGACAGGGCATGAGGCCGTCAGCGCCGCGCCGGCGGGCCGCCTCGAGCCAGGCCGCGGCGAAGCCGGTCGCGCCGAGGCGGAGCTGGACACCGCGTTCAAGGCCTTGCCCGGCGCGGTCGCCGGCAACGGCCTGGTGCGCGCGGCCACGCCGCTGCTGTTGCTGGCGGTGCAGCTGCGCCACAGCGCGCAGGCGCCGGAACTCGGCGCGCTGCGCGCCGCCTGCGGCGCCAAGCTGCAGCGCTTCGAAGGCGACGCGCGCCAGCACGGCGTGGACGAGAAGATCGCGATGATGGCGCGCTACGTGCTGTGCACGTTGCTCGACGAAGCGGTGCTGGCGGCGCCGTGGGGCGACAGCAGCGGCTGGTCGCAGCGCACCTTGCTGGTCAGCTTCCACGGCGAAACCTACGGCGGCGCCAAGGTGTTCGACCTGCTCGACCGGCTCAGCCGCGAGCCGGCGCGCTACCTGGATCTGCTGGAAATGATCTACCTGGCCCTGGCGCTGGGCTTCGGCGGCCGTTATCTGGTCGAACCCGGCGGCCAGGCGCGACTGGCCGACCGCCTGACCACGCTGCACGCGTTGATCCGGCGCCAGCGCGACACGCCGCCGTCCGAGCTGTCGCCGCATTGGCGCGGCGCCGACTACAGGCTGCAGGCGCAGTCCGGCGTCTCGCCGCTGCTGGTCGCCGCGCTGGCCTCGCTGTGCATGGTGCTGGCCACGTTCCTGTTCCTGCATACGCGGCTCAACAGCCTGTCTGCGCCGATCAGCGCGCAACTGGCGCGGATCGGCTTCGACCGGGTGCGCCTGCCGACCGCGGCGACGCCCGCGCCGGCGCCGGATCTGGCCGGCCTGCTGCGCGGCGAGCGCGACGCCGGCCTGCTCAGCGTCGACAGCGCCGACGGCAAGGCCACCATCCGCATCGCCGGCGCGGCGATGTTCCCCTCGGCCAGCGCCGAGGTCGACGCCGCCCAGCGGCCGCTGCTGGCGCGGGTGGCCGCCGCGCTCGACCGCCTGCCCGGACGCATCGTCGTGGTCGGGCATACCGACGACCAGCCGGTGCGCTCGCTGGCGTTCCGCGACAACTTCGAACTGTCCGCCCGGCGCGCGCAGAACGTCGGCGCGCTGCTGGCCGCGAACCTGCGCGATCCGCGCCGGATCGAGCACAGCGGCGCCGGCGATTCGCAGCCCGTCGCCGTGCCGGCGCAGCTGCCGGCCAACCGCGCGCGCAACCGCCGCGTCGAGATCGTGCTGATCCCGGAGACCTGATCGATGATGTCGTATCTCTACCGCTTCATCGATTTCATGCGCCGCAAGGGTTTGACCGACCTGGCCGCGTTCGCGCTGACGGTGATCCTGGTCTGGACCGGCGGGCCGTACTTCGGCACCGACTCGTGGTATCCACTGCGCAGCGTGCAGGCGCGGCTGATCCTGATCGGCGCGATCGGCGCCGGCTGGCTGCTGTGGCGCGGCTGGCGCTGGTGGCGCGAACGCCGCGCCGCCGGCGAGATGGCCCAGGACCTCGCCGCGCCGGCCGGCGAGGGCGCCGACAGCCCCGCCGCGCGCGCCGGCCAGGAACAGGCGCGGTTGCGCGCGCGCTTCGCCGAGGCGATGGAACTGCTGCGCAAGCGCAAGCGCCGCGACGGCCGCGGCCTGGACACGCTGCCGTGGTACCTGCTGATCGGCGCGCCCGGCGCCGGCAAGAGCACGCTGCTGCAGAACTCGGGCCTGGACTTTCCGCTCAAGGAGCATTTCGGCGGCCACACCGTCGCCGGCGTCGGCGGCACCCGCCAGTGCGACTGGTGGTTCGCCGACCAGGCGGTGTTCATCGACAGCGCCGGCCGCTACACCACCCAGGATTCCGACGCGGCCGCCGACGGCGCCGCGTGGCAGACCTTCCTCGGCCTGCTGCGCAAACACCGGCGTCGTCCATTGAACGGGGTGATCGTCGCGGTCAGCGCCTCGGACCTGCTCGATCCCGACGAAGACCGCCGCCGCGCCCACGCGCGCGCGGTGCGCCGGCGCCTGGACGAACTCGGCGAGCGCCTGCGCGCGACCGTGCCGGTCTACTTGGTGCTGACCAAGTGCGATCTGATCTCCGGCTTCGGCGATTTCTTCGCCGAGTTCGACGGCGCCGGGCGCGACCAGGTCTGGGGCACGACCTTTCCCCACGGCCGCGACGCGCCGGCCGACCCGACCACGCTGTTCGCCGCCGAACTGGAACTGCTGCTGGGCCGCATCGACGCGCGCGCGCTCGACCGCCTGCAGGCGTTCCGCGATCCGCAGCGGCGCGCCGGGGTGCTGTCGTTCCCGCAGCAGTTGCGCCTGCTGCAGCCGCAGTTGCAGGCGTTCGTGCACAGCGCGTTCGGCGCGCACGGTTATGCCGACCAGCCGTGGCTGCGCGGCGTCTACTTCACCTCCGGCACCCAGCACGGCCATCCGATCGACCGGGTGCTGTCGACGGTGGCGCGGGTGTTCGGCCTGGCGCCGTCGCGGTTGCCGGCGCCGGCGGACAAGCCGCGCACCTTCTTCGTCGGCCGCCTGCTCAACGAAGTGATGTTCGCCGAGGCCGGGCTGGCCGGCGGCTACCTCGGCAGCGAGCGGCGCAAGCGCGCGCTGCAGGTGGCCGCGTGGGTCGGTCTCGGCGCGGCCACGCTGACCTTGCTGTTCTGCCTGATCGGCAGCTACACCAACAACCGCCAGCGCATCGGCCAGGTCCGCGACGCGCTGGCCGATTACCCGATGGAAGCGCTGCCGGACGCGACCACCGAGCAGGAGTTCTACGCCCGCGCGCTGCAGCGCTTCGACGTGCTCGAGCGCACCCGCAACGTCGCCGAGCCGCCCGGCCGGCCGGTGCCGTGGTCGTACCGGTTCGGTCTGTACCGCGGCGCCAGCCTCGGCGCGGACGTGCAGGCGGCGTACCTGCGCGATCTCAACGCGGTGATGCTGCCGGCGCTGGCGCAGTCGCTGCACCTCAGCCTGAGCCGCTCCAGCGGCGATCCGCAGTGGCTGTACCAGCTGCTCAAGGGCTATCTGATGCTGGGCCAGCCGGCGCGCCGCGACATCGGCCATCTCTCGGCGCTGGCGACGACGCACTGGCGGCGCACGCTGTCGGACGATCCGGCGCTGCGCGCGGCGCTGGACCGGCACCTGCGCGCCTTGTTCGCCGGCGGCGCGCGCGCCTTGCCGCTGGACGAGCGCCAGATCGAACGCGCGCGCGAAACCCTGCACACCGCCGAGATCCCGACCTTGGTCTACGGCGGTCTGGTGCTGGCGCGCTCCGGCGCGACGCCGCGCGAAGCGGCGCCGGTGCGGCTGGACCGCAAGCTCGGCCTGCTCGGCGAAGTGTTCCAGCGCCGCAGCGGCACCGCGCTGTCGGAACCGCTGCCGGCGCTGTACACCCGCCAGGCCTTCGCCGAACTGTCAGGCGGCGGCATCGAGCGCGCGGTGCGCGAGTTCCTGGCCGAGGACTGGGTGCTCGGCGGCGCCAAGCTCGACGCGCTGGCGCGGCTGCAACTGACCCAGCAAGTGCTGGCGCTGTACCAGCGCGACTACATCGCCGCCTGGGACCGGGTGCTGGCCGACATCGAGCTGCGGCCGGTGGTCGGCATGGGCGAGGCCAGCGCGGTTGCGGCCAAGCTCGGCGGTCCGGGCTCGCCGTTGAAAGCCTTGCTGGAGCTGGTGCGCGAGCACACCCATGGCCTGCATGCGGCCAAGCCGGCGCGCGACAAAGGCGCGAAAGCCGGCGGCTCCGCGCAGGACCGCTCCGCCGCCGACACCGACAACGAAGGCGGCGCGGGGCAGGGCGGCGATGCGGCCGGCGAACCCATCGGCCTGCATTTCGAACCGTTCAACCGGCTGCTGTCGAGCGAGGGCGGGGCGATGCCGCTGGACCAGACCATGACCACGCTGACCCAGATGAGCCGTTCGCTGCTGAGCATCGGCGCCGGCGTCGGCGGCGTCGACCAGAACGACCCGGCGCTGCTGATCGCCGCGCAGCAGGCCGAGCAACTGCCCGCGCCGGCCTCGCAATGGGTCGCCGCGCTGGCCGGACGCAGCCGCAGCCTGGCCGCCGACAGCGCCGGCGAATCCATGCGCGCCGGCCTGCGCCAGAGCGTCGGCGCGGACTGCGGCCTGTTCGTCAACGGCCGCTATCCGTTCGACCCGGGCGCCAGCAGCGAGATTCCGCTGCGCGACTTCGCCGAGCTGTTCGCCGGCGGCGGCCGTTTCGACCGTTTCTTCCAACAGTCGCTGGCGGCCAAGGTCGACACCGGCGCGCGCCGTTGGCAATGGAAGGACGGCATGCGCGAGGTCGAGGCCGGCGACGTGCTCGCGCGCGCGCAACTGGCCGACCAGATCCGCCAGGCCTACTTCGGCAGCGGCGGCCTGCCGCAGGTGGCGTTCACCGTCTCGGTCGCGCCGCAGCCCGGCATCGGCCGGGTGCAGTTGGAGGTCGACGGCCAAAGTCTGGAATACGCCGACGGCGTCGCCGCGCGCCAGAGCATGACCTGGCCCGGCCCGCGCGCCGGCTTCGTCAAGATCAGCGCCTGGGACGAGCAGGGCCAGCCGCTGGCGAGCAAGGAGTACCGCGGCGCGTGGTCGTGGTTCCGCGCCCTGCAGGACGGTCGCCTGCGCCGCGAAGGCGACCTGAACTACGTCGCCGACATCGCCCTGGGCAGCGCGCAACTGCGCATCGGCGTACTGCCGGGCAGCCTGCGCCATCCGTTCGCCGACGCGTCGGTGCAGCGGTTCCGTTGCCCATGAGCGCAGCGCGCGCCACCGTCGGTTTCTACGGCAAGCTGCCGTGCGTGGGCGATTTCGTCCGCCGCCGCCTGCCCGATGCGTTCGTCGCGCCGTGGGACGCGGCGATGCAGCGCCTGCTGCTGAGCGCGTCCGGCGACGATGCGCCGGTGCGCGACGACGCTTCGCGCTGGCGCTTCGCGCTGGCGCCGGGCGTGTGCGGCGACCGCGCCTGGATCGGCTGCGTCGGCGCCAGCCGCGACCGCGTCGGCCGCGCGTTTCCGCTGGTGCTGGCCGCGCCTCTCGCGGCCGCGGCGCCGGCCTGGTTCGATGCGGCCGAACGCCTGCATGCGCAAGCGCTGCGCGGCGAGTTCGCCGACGTCGAAGCCTTCGACCGCGCGTGCGCGCGAGTGCGCGCCGATGCGGCCGACGATCCGCGCTTGGCCGCATGGCGACGCGCGCACGCCGGCGACGAAGGCCGCCGCTGCAGCCTGTGGTGGCGCGCCGATGCGCCCGCGCGGCGCGGCGCGTGGATCGCCAGCGTCGGCCTGGCGTTCGCCGAAGGCGGCCGCGAACTCGACCTTGCGTACGCACCGCTGCCGGCGCAGCGCACCGATCTCGTCGAGGCCGACGCATGAACGCCGGCCTCCTGCCCATGCCGGACCTGCACGCCGGCTTCGGCCGTTTCGCCTCCGACGGCCTCAGCGACCGCGGCAAGCTGCGCGACCGCAACGAGGACGCGATCCTGGTGCGCGAAGACCTCGGCCTGTGGGCGGTCGCCGACGGCCTCGGCGGCCACAGCGCCGGCGATTACGCCAGCCGCGCGGTGATCGAGCGCCTCGACGCGCTGCAGCGTCCGGCCGACCTGGTCGAGTTCATCGAAGCCATCGAGGACGCCTTGCGCGCGGTCAACCAAGAGCTGCGCGAATTGGCGCAGACGCGCCAGGTCGACATCATCGCCTCGACCGTGGTGTTGCTGGTCGGCGCCGAGGACCTGGCGGTGTGCGGCTGGGTCGGCGACAGCCGCGCCTACGGTTTCGACGGCGCGCGCCTGGCGCAACTGACCCGCGACCACGTCGCCAGCTACGACGAAGACGAAGACCCGTCCGCGCCGGGCGCGCCGATGGCCGGCGGCGCGCTGACCCGGGCGATCGGCGCCGACGACGAGTTGTTCGTCGATTGGGCGGTGATCGCGCGCCGGCCGGGACAGACCTTCGTGCTGTGCTCGGACGGGATCAACAAGGAAATGAGCGACGAGGAGATCGCCGCCGAGTGCCGCCGCCACGGCGAGCCCGGCGCGCTCGCGCGGCGCCTGCTCGACACCGCGCTGGCGCGCGCGGGCCGCGACAATATTTCGGTGGTGACGGTGCGCCGGGGGGGCGCGGAACCATGAAGCACACGGACGAGCGGCCGCGGGCCGCGGACAGCGACGACGCGACCCGGGTCGCGCCGATCCGCGCCGATGCCGGCGCGACGGCGGCGTCGCCGGACAACGCACCGGCGGCAGACGAGACGGTGGTGGCGCCGATGCGCTCGGCCGCGCCCGCTGCGCCTGCCGCCCATACCCACACCCACACGCCTGCGACGGACGCGCCGCCCGCATCCGCGCCGGCACCGGACGCCGCGCCGCACGCCGACGACGCCACCGTGGTCAAGCGTCCCGCCATCGACACCGAGCGGCGCCGCGCGACCTCGCAGTCCACCAGCGCCGGCACCACCGACTGGGTCGCGCTCAGCGCCGATCCCGCGCAGGCCCAGGTCGGCGTCGGCACCTTGCTCAAGGGCCGCTTCCTGCTCGAACGCGAGATCGGCCGCGGCGGCATGGGCGTGGTCTACCTGGCGCGCGACGAGCGCAAGGTCGAGGCGCGCGACCGCCATCCGCACATCGCGGTGAAGGTGCTCAACGACGATTTCCGCCGCCATCCCGACGCGCTGATCGCGCTGCAGCGCGAGGCGCGCAAGGCGCAGAGCCTGGCCCACGACCGGATCGTACGGGTCTACGATTTCGACAAGGACGGCACCGTCGTATTCATGACGATGGAATACATCGACGGCACCGACCTGCGCGGATTGATCCGCGGCCGCCAGGGCCAGGGCCTGCCGATGGCCGAAGCCGCCGGCCTGATCGAAGGCATGGGCCGCGCGCTGGAACGCGCGCACCGCGCCGGCGTGGTGCATTCGGACTTCAAGCCCGGCAACGTCATGGTCGACGCCGACGGCGCGGCGAAAGTGTTCGACTTCGGCATCGCCCGCGCCACCCGCCGCGTCGGCGAGGCCGACGACGACCGCACCGTGTTCGACGCGACCACGCTCGGCGCGCTGACCCCGGCCTACGCCAGCCTGGAGATGCTGTGCGGCGAGCAGCCGGCGGTGGCCGACGACGTCTATGCGTTCGGCTGCGTGGTCTACGAATTGCTCGCCGGGCGCCATCCCTTCGACAAGCTCAGCGCCCAGGACGCGCAGGCCGCCGGCAAGTATCCCAAGCCGATCCGCGGCCTGAGCCGGCGCCAGAACCGCGCCCTGCAGCGCTGCCTGGCGTTCGCGGCGGCCGATCGCCCCGGGATCGCCGAGGTGCTCGAACACCTGCGTCCGCGCGGCCTGCGCGAACGCGCGCGCGGCTACGCCGTCGGCGCCGGCGCATTGCTGCTGGGCGGCGCCGCGGCGGCGTTCCTGGCCCAGGCCTATTCGCGCCAGCAGCAGAGCCGGCAGGTGCTGCAGCGGCTCGCCCCCGGCGCCGCCGACCGCTACGCCGACGAAGCCCAGGCCGGCCGCGCGCTGATGGCGCTGGACGAGGAGGACCGGCGCCGGCTGGTGGCCGACGCCAGCGCGCCGATCGAATCGTTCCTGCTCGCGCGCATCGATCACTACTGGCTGCCGTACCGCGGCCGCGAGGACTACGCCGGCGCCCAGCGCGTGCTGGCCGTGCGCGAGCAGCTCAAGCTGTTCTCGCCGCGGCTGGAAACCCGGCGCATCGAACTGGAGCAGGAGCGCAACAAGATCCTCAACGAACTCGACACCCGGCTCAGCCGCGCGATCGCCGCCGGCGCGCTGTTCGAGGACCAGCCCGGCAACGCGGTGGCGATCCTCGGCCGGATCCGCGCGATCGATCCCAACAGCCGGCTGCTGCGCCATGCGCAACTGGCGCTGAGCTACGACGCGGCGATCGTACAGGCCATCGGCGGCGGCCAGCTGGAATCGGCGCGGGTAAGGCTGGCGACGGCGCGACAGGTGTTCCCGAACGATCCGAACTGGCCGGTGCGCGAGCAGCAACTGCTCGTCGCCGTCTCCGCGCCGCCGCCGGTTGCGGCCGAAGGCATCCCTGCGGCGGACGCGCCGCTCGCGGCGCTGCCTGCGGCCGACCCGGCAGCCCCGGCCGAGCCACTGGCGCAGGCGGAAGAAGCGGCGATGAAGGAGGCCGAGATCGAGACCCGGATCGAATCGTTGCGCGGCGCGGCCGCAGCCGGCGACGCCGACAAGGTCGCCGACCTGTTGCAGCGCATCGCCGAGCTCGATCCACGCCATGCCTTCCTCGGCGAGGGCCGGCGCCTGCTGCGCGACACCGTGCTCGGCGAGGCGCGCGACCTGTCGCGGCAGGGCAAGTGGAGCGATGCGGCCGAACTGTGCGCGCGACGCGATGACTGGAGCGGCGATCCGGCGGTGCGCCAGGCCGGGCTGCGCTACGCGCTGGCCGCCGACCTGGTCAGGCAGGACGCGATCGAACCCGGCGCCGCGGCGTGGCCGGGCCTGCAGGGCAGGGCGCGCAAGCTGCGCGCGCAGGACCCGCGCGGCCTGCGCCTGTGGCAGGCCGAACTGGCCGGGTCCAACCGGCGCAGCGCGATCGCGGTGCGCGGCCTGCTGCAGCGTCTGCTGGCCGCGCCGGTAGAACCGGCGCCTGCGCCAGCGGCCACAACCACGGCGGCGCCGGATACGCCAGCCGTGGCGGATCGCGCGGACAAGAAACCCGAACCGCTGGCGGCGTGCCGCGCCGGCGCGGCCGCCAAGGCGCGGCCGTGCGGTGACTCGCTCGGCAGCTACGGCAATGGACCGGTGCTGGTGGTGGTGCCGCGCGCCGGCAAGAAGCCGCTGGCGATCATGCGCCGCGAGATCGGCTTCGACAACCTCAAGCCTTTTTGCGATGCGACCCGCTCGTGTCCGGATTCGAGCCGCTGGCAGGGCAAGACCGTCGCTCGGGACCTGCCGCTGAGCCTGGTGCAGAAGTACGCGCAATGGCTCAGCGGCGCCAGCCGCCAAGCGTATCGGCTGCCAACCGACGCGGAGTGGATCGAAGCGGCCCGCGCCGGCGGCGCCGAGGCGGTGTGCGAAGTCGCGGTCACCAACCGCTGGGGACTGGTCAACATGGCCGGGGGCGTCGGCGAGTGGGTCGTCGACGGCAGCGTCGTCGGCGTGCGCGGCGGCCCCGGCAACGCGCGCGCCTGCGCCGGCGCGGCCGGCGTCGGCAACGGCCGCGCCGATGCCCGGATCGGCGCGCGCCTGGTCAAGGAGCTGAAGTGAGCGAGTGGGAAATCCAGGTCAACCTCGCCCTGCGCGAACTCGGTCTGGCCCAGGCCGACGGCCGCATCGCGGCACAGGAGTACCGCCGCTGCCGTCGCCAGTTGCTGCTCAAGGCGCTGCACTTCGGCGCCGGCGCCGACACCCTGCGCCGCGACGAGGCGCATGCGCCCCGGCCGCCGCCGCCCGCGGTCGACGCGCGCAAAGGCTTGCCGCGCGCCCTGCGTTCGTGGGCGCTGTGGCTGTGGTGTCTGTGCATGCTGCTCGGCGCCGCGGCGCTGTACGCCTATTGGCTCGGACACGGCGCGCCGTCGTGAGCGCGGCGCGACAGACCGGCGAACGGGTCCTGCGCGCGCAGGGTGCGCAGCGGATCGCTCGCTGGGCGTCGCTCGATGGGCGTCGCCGGATCGGCGCGTCTTGATTGAAACGGCTCGAATGGAGCCGTTCGATTCGACCGGTCCGACTGCCGCAAGCCCGCCCGCGGCGACCGCGGACGAAGGTTCAATCGTCGTGGTTCTGCCCGGAAATCACTTGCAGCTGGGAAATCCCGTCCGGCGCGAGGTCGCGCATGAGCCCGGCGAAATCCAGCCCGACCAGGCGTTGCGCCCGGCGCAGCAGCAGCGGCACCGGGCTGGAAGGTTCCACCCGCGCGTAGTAGTCGCAAATCTGGTCGATCGCGCGGCGCACGTCCTCGGGACGCTCGATGCCCTGGCGTCCCGACGCAGCCGGCGCGGTCGCGGCGCCGTCGTCCGCGCTCGCCGCTTCGGCGACCGCGGCCGAGGCGTCGCGTTCCAGCAGCGCCGGATGAACGAACGCGCGCAGCTCGCGCAACTCGCGCAGCAGCGCGGCGAAATCCGGGCCCGACAACGAAGTGCGTTCGCCGAATACATCCGCCATCGCGCCGAGGTCGGCGATGGCGCCGGCGAGCGCCGCGTCCAGCGCGGACAGTTCCTGCAGCGGGCATTCGCGCAGGCAGGCTTCCATCGCCGACAGGCCGGGCAGGCCGGCCGCATCGGCCGGGTCGATCTTCAGCGTGCCCTGGGCGATGCGCAGTTCGCGCAGCGAGAAGTGCGCCGGGTGCGAGCCGCGGAACAAGCGCGCGCCGCGCAGGTAGGACAGCATGCGCTCGTTGTCGGCCAAGCCGGCGACCGCGTTGATGCGCTCGGTGGGATCGTCGTTCTCGCTCGGGTCCAGGCGCGGATGCACGCTGTCCCAATGGTGTTCCAGCAGCGCACGCATCAACGCCACGCCTTGCGCCCAACCGGCCACGCCGTCCAGATGCAGACGCGCCGCGCACCAGTGCACGGCCACGCGCAGGTCCTTGGACCGTTGCAGCAGCGCATCGGCCTGGTCGGCGATGCGCTGCCATTCGATCGGTTCCGAGGCGATGGTGCCGGCGCCGAGGGTGCGTTCCGGCCGCGGCTCGGCCAACTCTTCCAGCGTCTGGAAGTCCGGGTCGTATTCCAGGTTCGGGCCGCACGGTTCGTCGCCGTCGAGCGGCTGCAACAGGCGCTCGCTCATTGCACCGCTCCGGGGACGACGGCGGCGAGCAGGCGTTCGACCGCGCCGGTGCGGGCCTCGCGCGGCAACGGCGCGGCCGCATCGTCGGCGTCGAAGCCGAATCGATGTTCGCGCAGCCGGCGGTGCAGCGGATCGCGGTCGCTGCGCCGGTGCCAGGCGATCACCAGCGGCATCGGCGGCAAGGCGAACGGCAATTCGCAGCAGGCCAGCCCTTCGCTGGCCGGATCGGCGGCGAGCATGCTCAGCGGCACGGTGGCCACCATGTCGGTTTCCAGCAGGATGTCGCGCACATTGCTCCAATGCGGCAGCTGCACCGCGACGCTGCGCCGGTGGCCGCGACCGAGCAGGCAGTCGTCGATCGGCGCGCCGTCCTGTCCCGGCTCGCTCACCACCACGTGCTGCAGCGCGCAGTACTCCGCCAGCGCGGGCGCGTGGACGCCGCGCGGATGCCGCAGGCGCTGGACCATCACGTAGCGGTCGTCGCCGAGCTTGCGGAAGCGCAGCGCCGGCGGCAGCTGGATCGACGAGCCCAGCAGCAGATCCAACTCGCCGTTCTCGAACTGGGCCAGCAGGTCCGGCTCCTGCGCGCGCACGAAGCACAGGCGCAGCCGCACATCGTCGAATTCGCAGCGCTGGGCGTGGCGGACCAGGCGCGCGGCGAGTGCGGCGATGGCTTCGGTATTGCCGCCGATCTTGAAGCTCACCTCGCTGGCCGCGGACTTGCGCTCCTCGCGGCGGCGCCCGATCGACTTGAGCTTGTCCATCGCTTCGCGCAGCGGCGCCGCCAACTCGACCGCCTTGGGCGTGGCGACCATGCCGCGGCCGGTGTCCGACGGGGTCAGCAACGGATCGTCGAACAACACCCGCAGCCGCGCCAGTTGCGAGGACAGCGCCGGCTGGCTGATGTGCAGGCGGCGCGCGGCGTGGGTGACGTTCTTGAGTTCGAGCAGGGCGTCCAGGGACACCAGCAGGGACAGATCGGTCGGTCGGAGGGTCATGAACGCGTCGATGGCGGGCGAGGGGCGATAGGCGTGGGGTTCCTGGGCGGTGTCCTTACCTGGGCTGCGTCGGACAGCATCCGTCATTGGTTGCTCGCTCACAGATTATGTGCCTACGGCTACCAGCCGATTTCCGTCCCGGCTGGTTTTGTTACATATGTAACGCGCCGGGCCTGTACCCGTAATCCTGGCTCGAACGCGCCAGCGCGCGCGCCAGCGATTCGGCTCGCACCGGCGCGCGGAGGATTTCGGCGACCGCGTAGCCCAGGTCCGGCGCCGGCGTCAGGCCCGGGTTGTGCAGGGCCAGCAGGATCGGGCGTCCGGGCAGCAGCGCGTGCAGCGTCGCGACCTCGCCGGCGGCGCAACGCGCGTCTTCGGACTGGACCAACGCGCCGTCGAAATGATCGGTGCGCTCGGCGATCGCGTGCGCGGCATGGTCGGCATCGGCATAGCCGATCGGCTCGTGGCCCAGCGCCGCGAGCAGGTCCTCCAGGCGCTCGCGCGCGGCGGGGTCCGCGCACAGCACCAGCCAGGTCTCGTGGCCGTCGCCGGCGGCGCAGTCGCCCTCGCACAGCGGCAAATCCACCACGAAGCGGGTACCCAGCCCGGGCCGGCTGTCGACCTGGATGCGGCCGTTGTGATTGCCGACGATCTGCTTGACCGTGGCCAGGCCCAGGCCGGTGCCGCCTTTGCGGGTGGTGAAGAACGGGTCGAAAATGCGGTCCAGCTGCGGCGCCGGAATGCCCACGCCGCGATCGATCACTTCGATGCGCACCCGTTCCGGCGCGGACTCGCCATCGATGCGGGTCACCTGGATGAGGATCGGCCCGCGCATCGACATCGCCTGGGCCGCGTTGGTGCCCAGGTTGAGGATCACCTGCTGCAGCTGGGCCGGATTGCCCCATACCTGCAACGCGGACGGCGCTGGGCGCAGCTCGAACTCCACGCTCGCCGGCAGGGCCGCGACCAGCAGCGAGCGGCTGCGTTTGGCCAGCTCGTTGATCTCCACCGGCCGCACGTGGTGGTTCTGGGTGCGGCCGAAACTCAGGATCGCTTCGACCAGTTCGGCCGCGTGCTCGAGCGCGCGGCCGATCTCTGCCAGATTGGCCTGCGCGTGGGCGTGCGGCGCCAGCCGCAGCTGCGCGGTTTCGACGTTGCCGCGGATCGCGCCGATGATGTTGTTGAAGTTGTGCGAGATGCCGCTGGCCATGGTGCCGATGGTTTCCATGTCGCGGGCGCGGCCGAGCCGGTGTTCGAGCACGCGCGCCTCGTCTTCCAGGCGCTGGCGTTCCAGCGCGTCGGCCAGGGTATCGAGCGCCGAGCGCAGCAGGACGAATTCGGAGTAGGCCGCGGCGCTGGCGCGCTGGCGCGGCCGGGTGCAGCACAACAGCGCGGTGGCGCCCGACTCCGAGCGTCGGCGCAGGCACAGCCAGCGCGCCCGACGCAGCGGCGCGCGGTCGCCGGCGCGCAGCTCCACGCTGCGCCCGCGCTCGTCGACGACGAAAGCGTCGTGGCCCGGTCCCGCGCCGGGCGGGGCGCCGGCGATCAGCGCCTGGGCGAACGCGGCGAAGGCCGGATCCTCCGCGCCCGACCACGAACGCGGCCGCGCCTGGCCGCAGGACAGCACCAGCCCGGTCTCGACGTTGCCCAGCGACTGCGACAGGCGGGCGAGGCTGGCGGCGACGACCGCATCGGTCCTGGCACGTTCGCAGCCGAGCAGGTCGCGCGAGATCGCCATCATCAGGCGGTCGAACTCCGAACGCCGGCGCAGCGCGCGGGCGCGCTCGTGCAGCATCTTGGCCAGGTACACCAGGGTCGCCAGCATGGCGATGGCGAGCAGGATCAGGCCGCTGCGCGCCTGCAACGAACGTTCGGCCAAGCTTTCGCGATGCCGCGCCAGGTAGGTCTGCACCGCGGCATAGCTGGGCAGGTGCGGCAGCGGCTGCAGCTTGAGGATCGTCGCATGCGTCTGCGGCAGCAGCTGCGCCAGTTCGCGCGCGTGCACGAGCAACGGACCGGCGCCGCCGGCCTGCGCCATCGCGTCGAAGCGTTGGTGCACTTCGCGCAGGGCGTCCACGCTGTCGTCCTGGCACAGCCGGTGGACCGAGCCGGTCAACGCGCCGATCGCGCGCACCGCGCGGACATCGCGTTCGGCCGCCAGTTGCCGGCCGCTCTCGGCCGAGAAGGTGCGCATGGCATCCGACAGCAGCGCGTTCTGCACGCGAAAGCGCGCCAGCTGGATCTGCTTGGCCTCGTAGTCGCCCGCCAGGCGGACGATGCGCGCGCCCAGTTCGGCGTCCGCGCGCGCCAGCCGGCGCAGCCTCTCCAGCGCATCGCGCGCGCGACGGTCGCCGGCGAACAGGCCGCGGTAATCGCGCAACGCGCCGATGCGGGTCTTCAGCACGTCGCTCTCGATGTCGGTATCGGCCATCTTCAGCGCCGCCAGCGCGCTCAGCGAGCGGTCGCAGCGCTGGATCGCGCCGTCGAGGGAGTAGATGTACAACGCCAGCGACAGCAGCGCGGCCAGCATCGTCGCGCTTATGAAGACGATGGTCTTCATGGCGTTGGGTCAGCCGGCCGCGCCGCCGCGGGCGCCGATCCGCGACGCGGCCTGGCCGACGATCCGGCCGCTCGCCGCTAACGCCCGCGCCGCGGCCCCGCTCAAATGCACTCCACCGCAGGCGCGAACACGTAGCCGTGCCCGCGCTGGGTGACGATCACCTGCGGATTGACCGGATCGCGTTCGAGCTTGCGCCGCAGCCGCAGGATCTGCACGTCGATGCTGCGGTCGAACACGTCGTCGTGGATGCGGGTGGTGCGCAGCAGATGGTCGCGGCTCAGCGGCCTGCCCGGCGCGTCGATGAAGGCGCACAGCAGCGCGTGCTCGCCCTTGGTCAGGACCACCGATTCGCCCTCGGGCGAGGTCAGCGCGCGCGCGGCGCGGTCGAACTGCCAGTCGTTCCAGCGGTAGATCGCGCGCTTGGCCGCCTGCACGCCGGCCATCAGCGAGGCCGAATGCCGGCGCAGCACCGCGCGCACGCGCGCGGTCAGCTCGTGCAGGCCGAACGGCTTGGGCATGTAGTCGTCGGCGCCGAGCTCGAGGCCGACGACGCGATCGATCTCGTCGCGGCGGTGCCCGGTCATGATGATCACCGGAACGTCGGAATCGCGACGCAACGCGCGCAACAGGTCCAGGCCGTTCTCCTGCCGCAGCATCAGGTCCAGCAGCACGATGTCGTGGCTGCGCTGCCGCATCGATTCGCTCATCTCGGCGCTGTCGGTGGCCGCGTAGGCGTCCATGCCCTGGGTGCGGATATGCCCCATGATGACGTGCGCCAGCGCCTGGTCGTCCTCGACCACCAACACCTTGGGACGTTGCGACTGTTCTGGAAGTAGCATCGATACGACCTGTCACGATGATGATGCGATACGGCGGAGGCGGCGGAGTCGACAGATACAGCGGCCTGGGCGATGGGCGATCCGGTCGCGCGGCCGCGGCGCGCCGCCGCACGCGGCGGATGCGCACACAGGCCGCAGGAGGGCAGGGTAGAAGCGCGCGGGAGCGCGAATGCCGCGGCGGACCGGCGCACCGCCGCCGCGGACCGGGACGCAGCGCCCGCATGCGGCGCATCGCGTCCTGCATTCCCGACACGAAAACTTCGAATCCCCCTGAACCTCGTTCGCCGCGCAAACTTTTCCGCCGATCAGTGTGCGGTCCAAAGCTTGCGCAAAGCTTGCGATCCGAATTTCCGCAACATTCATGACAGCGCTGTCATTTTTTGCGTCAGGAATCTTATCCCATTGCGCGATCAAGTGTCGAGGCAAGTCGATTGTTTGATCGGATCCGCATTTTCTTTGGCGACAAGTTCGTTTTGCGCGCCGAAGGCATGGATTTCAGGTGCGTTCGATCACAGATGCGGATTGCGTACGGCGCGTTCGCTCGCCTCGCCGCGCCGCGGTTCGTTGCGTGTTGCGACGACCGCCAATCGAATAATTTATTGCAAGCGCATGAAACGCAGTCGTCTAAATCGAATGGCGTCGACAAGCGAATATCGTATACGGCTGCCGAAGCCGCTGTTCGCGCCTGCGATAGATGCCTTCGTCGACCTGATCGGCCCATGCTTTTCAAGGGACGCTTCGTCGGCGTTTTCCGAGCCCATCATTCGCTGCTGCGCGATACGATCTGTTTTTCGCTAGCGGCTGCAAATAGCTGCCCGATAGCGCGGAGCCTACGTCGTCGATACGAAGACATCGGAAAAGTCGCCGCCAATTCCGATAGTGAGAAGAGAACGCACCGCCTGAGGCGGTCGTTACTCACGCCTCACGAAACGCACGCAATCACGCTCTGCGATGACGCCAGTCGCATTGCTCAGCACATCTCGCCGTCGTTGATCAAAGCGATCCAAAGCTCGATGAAATTCCAGTGGAAAAATGACTGAATCGTTCAGTCGAATGCTCACGCATCGGCAACAGGCGCATCGACACACTGCATCCAACCCGAGCGCTTCTTCGCTCGCGTTTCCAACTCAACTATGCGGAGCATCGTCATGAACAAGGACATCATTGCCGGCAAGTGGACGCAGCTGAAGGGTCAGGCCAAGGCCAAGTGGGGCGACTTGACCGACGACGATCTGGATGTCGCGGAAGGCAACGCGCAGTACCTAGCCGGCAAGCTGCAGGAGAAGTACGGCTGGGCGAAGGATCGCGCCGAAAAGGAAGTCAAGGACTTCAGCGACTCGTTGTAACGGGTCCGCGCTTACGGATCGACGAAGACGAAGGGGCGGCCCAGGCCGCCCCTTCGTTTTTTGGGGCTGGTGTCGGCGAAAGGATCGCAGGACGCGCGAGGGGAGCTGCGCATTCGACGGCGTCACTGGAAAGCGCTGAGAGCAGACATCGCGGGGATCGCGGAGCGGCATAAGCGACTCGCTGCAGAGAGCGGTGACCCTAGGGGATCGTAGTCGAGGTGCGTACGACGCCCGCTGCGCCGGTTCGGTGCGCGCGATCTCGTGTCGGCGTAATGGCGGCGCGCACGAAGGAATCCGCCGCGCGCTCCGAGCAAAGTCGGTAGTCGGCTTGGACATCGCGCCGCGCGTCGCGGGGCAATCCCACGCCGACACGCCGCATGCGCCATCAGGCGAAACGAAAACCGGCCGAGCGCCCAGCGCGCCGACAAAGCTGCGGATCGCCCGCGCGACGCGCACCGCTTTGCCGTATCGGGCGCCCGGTACAAACGCAAACAGCGCAGGCCGCGGCGGCGTGCCATACTGAGAGATAACGAGACTCGTTCTCATTTGCGGCAGCCGGGGATTCGTAGCCGCCACCGCCGTCCCGATCCGTCCTTTGCCGGCCGCGCGCTTGCGCCGCCGCCGCATGGCCGTCGTCGGCCTCGCGGCCGCGGCGTCCTTCCTTTCGCCTATCGATCCGCTCCGAACGCCCATGCCTATCGCTCCGCCGTCGTCGCCGAAATCCCGTCTTTTCATCGCTGCCGCGGTCTGCGCGGCGCTCGCCGCGATGCTGGCGTGGCGATTCTGGCCGTCGGCGCCGGCCGCCGCCGCCGCGGAACAGGCCGCCGTGCCGGTGCGCGCGGCGGCGGCCAAGCGCGAGAGTTTCGCCGTCACCCTCAAGGCCCTCGGCACGGTCACGCCGCTGAGCTACGTGACCCTGCGCAGCCGGGTCGAGGGCGAACTGGTCGAAGTCGCGTTCCAGGAAGGCCAACAGGTCAGGGCGGGGCAGTTGCTCGCGCGCATCGATCCGAGCACCTATCAAGTGCAACTGGCCAAGGCCGAAGGACAGCAGCAGGAGAATCTGGCGACGCTGGACAACGCTCGGCGCGAACTGGCGCGTTATCGCGAACTCAAGTCCGGCCACTACGTCTCGGCCCAGGACGTCAGCAATCGCGAAGCGCAGGTGCGCCAGCTCGAAGGCCGTCGCCGCAGCGATCAAGCCGCGGTCGACGAAGCGCGAGTGCGCCTGGGACATACCCGGATCGTGGCGCCGGTGTCCGGGCGCGTGGGCCTGCGCGGCATCGACCAAGGCAATCTGGTCGGCGCCGGCAATACCGCCGGCGAGGCCATCGCCAGCATCGCCCAGACCTCGCCGATCAGCGTGATGTTCACCGTCGCCGAAAACGAACTGCCGGCCTTGCTGGAGGCGGTGCGCCGCCAGCCGGACCTGCCGGTGGAGGCGTGGGACCGCGAGGAACGCACCCGCCTGGCCAGCGGCCGCGTGGCCAGCATCGACAACCGCATCGACAGCGCCACCGGCACGTTGCGCATCCGCGCCGTGTTCGAAAACGCCGATGCCGCGCTGTTTCCGCAGCAGTTCGTCAACGTGCGCCTGAGCACCCAGCGCAGCGACGCGGTGGTGATTCCCGACGCCGCGGTGCAGTTCGGCGCCAAGGGCAACTACGTGTTCGTGATCGGCGCCGACAGCAAGGTCGCGATCCGGCCGCTCAAACTCGGCGCGGCCCAGGACGGGCGCATCGCCGTGCACGAAGGGCTCAAGCCGGACGAGCGGGTGGTGCTGGAAGGCCTGGACCGCTTGCGCGAGGGCAGCGCGGTCGAAGTGATCGCCGACGCGGCCGCCGGCGGTCCGGCCGCCGCCGCGCCAGCCGCCGGCAGCCGATGAATCTGTCGCGCATTTTCATCCTGCGGCCGATCGCCACCACCCTGGCGATGATCGCGCTGCTGCTGTCGGGGCTGCTGGCCTATCGCCTGCTGCCCGCGGCCGCGCTGCCGCAGGTGGATTACCCGATCGTGCAGGTGTCGACCTTCTATCCCGGCGCCAGCCCGACGGTGATGGCGGCGGCGGTGACCGCGCCGCTGGAGCGCCGGCTCGGCCAGATCCCGGGCCTCGCGCAGATGTCGTCGTCCAGTTCGTCCGGCGCATCGGTGATCACCTTGCAGTTCTCGCTCGAGGTCGATCTCGGCGTGGCCGAACAGGAAGTGCAGGCGGCGATCAACGCCGCCAGCGGCCTGCTGCCCGACGACCTGCCGATGCCGCCGGTGTACCGCAAGGTCAATCCCGCCGACGCGCCGGTGCTGACCTTGGCGGTGAGCTCGGACACGCTGTCCTTGCCCGAACTCTACGATCTGATCGACACCCGCGTGGCCCAGCGCATCGCCCAATTGCCGGGCGTGGGCATGGTCGCGCTCGCCGGCGGACAACGCCCGGCGGTGCGGGTGCAGGTCAATCCGGTGGCGCTGGCCGCGAACGGTTTGAGCGTGGCCGAGGTGCGCAAGGCCATCGGCGCGGCCAACATCAACGCGCCCAAGGGCAGCTTCGACGGTCCGACCCGCGCGATCATGCTCGACGCCAACGACCAGTTGCGCTCGCCGCAGGAATACCGCGACTTGGTGCTGCGCTGGCGCGACGGCGCGCCGTTGCGCCTGGGCGATGTCGCCAGCGTCGAGGACGGCGCCGAGAACCGCATGCTGGCGGCGTGGTCGGGTCGGCGGCCGGCGATCCTGGTCAACATCCAGCGCCAGCCCGGCGCCAACGTGATCGACGTGGTCGACCGGGTGCGCGCGTTGCTGCCGCAGTTGTCGGCCAGCCTGCCGGCCGGGGCCGAAGTCAGCGTGCTAGGCGACCGCACCGAATCGATCCGCGCCTCGATCCGCGGCGTGCAGAAGGAACTGGCGCTGGCGATCGCGCTGGTGGTGATGGTGACCCTGCTGTTCCTGCGCAACGTGCCGGCCACGCTGATCCCCAGCGTGGCGGTGCCGCTGTCGCTGGTGGGCAGCTTCGGGGTGATGTACCTGTCCGGTTTCTCGCTCAACAACCTCAGCCTGATGGCGCTGACCATCGCCACCGGCTTCGTGGTCGACGACGCGATCGTGATGCTGGAGAACATCGCCCGCCACCTGGAGCGCGGCGAGAAACCGCTCGACGCGGCGCTCAAGGGCGCGCGCCAGATCGGCTTCACCCTGATCTCGCTGACGTTCTCGCTGATCGCGGTGCTGATCCCGCTGCTGTTCATGGGCGATGTGGTCGGCAAGCTGTTCCACGAGTTCGCGATCACCCTGGCGGTGGCAATCGCGATCTCGCTGGTGGTGTCGCTGACCCTCACGCCGATGATGTGCGCGCTGTTCCTGCGCCACGGCCATCCGGGCCGGCGCGAACAGGACGGGCAAGATCCGAACGGACGGGATCAGGCGCGCCACCGCAAGCCCGATCCGTTCGACCGCATGATCGCCCATTACGACCGCGGCCTGGACTGGGTGCTGCGCCACCAGGGCTGGACCCTGCTGGCGACCCTGGCGACCTTGCTGTTGACCGCGGCCCTGTACCTCGCGGTGCCCAAGGGCTTCTTCCCGATCCAGGACACCGGCCTGATCCAGGGCGTGACCCAGGCGCCGCAATCGGTGTCGTTCGCAGCGATGGCGCAGCGCCAGCAGGCGGTCGCCGCGACGCTGCTCGACGATCCCGACGTGGCCGGGCTGTCTTCGTTCATCGGCGTCGACGGACAGAACGCCACGCTCAACAGCGGGCGGATGCTGATCTATCTCAAGCCGCACGGCCAGCGCGAGGCCGCCGCCGGCGAGATCCTGCAGCGCTTGAAGCAACGCGCGGCGCGGGTCGCCGGCATCGAGCTGTACCTGCAGCCGGCGCAGGAGCTGAGCCTGGACGACCGCATCGGCCGCACCCAGTATCAGCTCAGCCTCACCGCGCCGAGCGAACAGGCGCTGGGCGACTGGACCGAGCGCCTGCTGCAGCGCCTGCAGCGCGAACCGGCCCTGGCCGGAGCGACCAGCGAACTGCAGCGTGACGGTCTGCAGGCGTACGTGGAGATCGACCGCGCCGCCGCCGCGCGGCTGGGCGTCAGCGTGGCCGACGTCGCCGACGCGCTTTACGACGCGTTCGGCCAGCGCCAGGTTTCGACCATGTTCACCCAGGCCAACCAGTACCGCGTGGTGCTGGAAGCGCGGCCGCAGTTCCAGCGCGGGCCGCAGGACATCGGCCGCATCCACGTCGCCGGCGCCGACGGCGAGCCGGTGCCGCTGTCGGCGATCGCGCGGGTCGAGCAACGCCCGGCGGCGCTGCTGATCCAGCAGATCGGCCAGTTCCCGGCGACCGTGGTGTCCTTCGACCTGGCCCCGGGCGCGTCGCTGGATCGCGCGGTCGCGGCGATCGAGCGCGCCTGGGCGGAACTGGACGCACCGGCCTCGGTGCAGCTGCAGTTCCAGGGCGCGGCCGGCGCGTTCCGCGATTCGCTGTCGAGCACGCTGTGGCTGGTGCTGGCCGCGGTGCTGGTGATGTACATCGTGCTGGGGGTGCTGTACGAGAGCTACATCCATCCGATCACGATCCTGTCGACCTTGCCCTCGGCCACGGTCGGCGCCTTGCTGGCGCTGTGGCTGAGCGGGCGCAGCCTCGACCTGATCGCGATCATCGGCATCGTGCTGTTGATCGGCCTGGTCAAGAAGAACGCGATCATGATGATCGACTTCGCCCTGGAGGCCGAGCGCGGCCAGGGCATGAGTCCGCGCGAGGCGATCCGGCAGGCCGCGCTGCTGCGTTTCCGGCCGATCCTGATGACCACGCTGGCGGCGTTGTTCGGCGCGGTGCCGCTGATGTTCGCCAGCGGCTCGGGCGCCGAGTTGCGCCAGCCGCTGGGCTGGGTGATGGTCGGCGGCCTGTTGCTGAGCCAGTTGCTGACGGTGTTCACCACGCCGGCGATCTATCTGTTCTTCGACCGCATCGCGCGCCGCCGTTCCGCCGCGTCGGCGACCGAGGCCGACGCGCCCGGTCCGGCCACGGCATGAACGTGGCCGGCGTGTTCATCCGCCGCCCGGTCGCGACCGTGCTGTTGGCGGTCGCGGTGGTGCTGGCCGGACTGCTGGCGTACGCGCGACTGCCGGTGGCGCCGTTGCCGCAAGTCGACTATCCCAGCATCCAGGTCTGGGCCGAGTTGCCCGGCGCCAGCCCCGAATCGATGGCCGCGACCATCGCCACGCCGCTGGAGCGCGCGCTCGGCAGCATTCCGGGCATCGTCGAGATCGAGTCGAGCAGTTCGCAGGGCGCCACCGAGATCGAACTGACCTTCGCCCTGGGACGCGACATCGAGGCGGCCGCGCGTGAGGTGCAGGCGGCGATCAACGCCGCGCGCTCGCAACTGCCGGCCGGGATGCCGGAGATGCCGCAGTTCGGCAAATCCACGCCGTCGCAGGCGCCGATCATGGCGCTCGCGCTGAGTTCGCCGCGGCATACGCCGGGCCAGCTCTACGACATGGCGGCGAGCCTGCTGAGCGCGCGCGTCGCCCAGATTCCCGGCGTGGCCAAGGTCGAACTCGGCGGCGGTTCGCTGCCGGCGGTACGGGTGGCGCTGGACCCGAACGCGCTCAATCATCACGGCATCGCCCTGGACGAGGTCGCCGCAGCGATCCGCAGGGCGCATACGCTGCGGCCGCTGGGCGAAGTAGGCGACGCGCACCGGCGCTGGCAGATCGAAGCGCCCCAGCAGCTCTCGCGCGCGCAGGAATTCGCGCCGCTGATCGTGGCCTGGCGCGACGGCCGGCCGGTGCGGCTGGGCGACGTGGCGAGCGTCGGCGAAGGCGTGGAGAACCGTTACGCCGCCGGCTTCCACAACGACCGCGACGCGGTGCTGATGGTGATCACCCGCCAGCCCGACGCCAACATCGTCGAGACCATCGACGCGGTGCGCGCGCGGCTGCCGGCGCTGCAGGCGCTGCTGCCGCCGGACGTCAGCATGACGGTCACCGCCGAGCGTTCGCCGAGCATCCGCGCGACCCTGGCCGAGGCGCGAACGACTTTGATCCTGGCCATCGCCCTGGTCGCGCTGGTGGTGTTCGCGTTCCTCGGCGACGTGCGCGCGGCGCTGCTGCCGACGCTGTCGATCCCGGTCGCGCTGTTCGGCGCGCTGGCGGTGATCTGGCTGTGCGGGTTCTCGCTCAACACCTTGTCGTTGATGGCCTTGATCGTGGCCAGCGTGCTGGTGGTGGACGACGCCATCGTGGTGCTGGAGAACATCGCCCGCCACCGCGAGGCCGGCCTGTCGCCGGTGCAGGCGGCGCTGCGCGGCGCAGGCGAGGTCGGCTCGACCCTGCTGTCGATGAACCTGGCGCTGGCGGCGGTGTTCGTCTCGATCATGTTCGTCGACGACTTCGCCCGGCTGTTGTTCCGCGAGTTCTCGATCACCCTGGTCGCGGCGATGGCGGTGTCGGTGGCGGTATCGCTGAGCCTGACCCCGAGCCTGTGCGCGCGCCTATCCGGCGGCCGACCCGCGGACGCGGGGCCGCGGGGCCGCACCGACGCGGCCTTCCAGCGCCTGCGCCGCGGCTATGCGCGTTCGCTGGCCGCCGCGTTGCGCCGTTGGCCGTGGCTGGCGCTGGGGTTCGCGGCTTTGCTCGGCCTCAATCTGTGGCTGTTCGCGGCGGTGCCCAAGGGCGTGGTGCCCAGCCAGGACACCGGCCAGCTGCGCGGTTTCGCCCGCGGCGACGACGGGCTGTCGTTCCAGGTCATGCAGCCCAAAATCGCGCAGTACCGCGAACTGCTGACCCAGGACCCGGCGATCTCGCACATCGGCGGCTTCATCGGCGGCGACAACGGCATCAACAACGCCTTCATCCTGGTCAACCTCAAGCCGCTGAGCGAGCGCAAGGCCTCCAGCGACGAGATCATGGCGCGCCTGCGCGAGAAGATGCCCAAGGTGCCGGGCGGCGTGCTGTGGCTGTGGGTCGATCAGGACATCAACCTGCCCGGCGACGGCGACGAAGGCGGGCACGAACTGATCCTGATGTCCGACAGCGTGGCGCGCCTGCGCGAATGGACGCCGAAGGTGCGCAACGCGCTGGCCCGGCTGCCGCAGCTGGCCGACGTCGAGTCCAGCGGCGACGAGGGCGCACGCCAGGTGGTGCTGGACATCGACCGCACCGCGGCGGCGCGGCTGGGCGTGGACATGCGCACGATCGCCACGGTGCTGGACAATTCCTTCAGCCAGCGCCAGATCGCGACCCGCTACGAGCGCCTGAACCAGTACCGGGTGGTGCTGGAGCTCGACCCGCGCCTGACCCGCAGCCCCGACACCTTGCAGCGCGTGCATGCGCTCAACGCCGCGGGCGAACGGGTGCCGCTGTCGGCGTTCGCGTCGATGCGTTACCGGATCGCGCCGGACCGGATCAACCACACCGACCAGTTCGCCGCCGCCACCGTATCCTTCGCGCTGGCGCCGGGCGCCAGCCTGCAGCAGGCCAGCGACGCGATCGGGCGCGCCATGGCCGGGGTCATGCTGCCCAGCGACGTGCGCGCGCGCCTGGGCGGGCAAGCCGGCGATCTCGACCAGCGCGGCCAGCGCTTCGCCTGGCTGATCCTCGGCGCGATGCTCGCGGTGTACCTGCTGCTCGGCATGCTCTACGAGAGCTGGCTGCAACCGCTGACCATCCTGTCGACGCTGCCGGCGGCCGGCCTCGGCGCGCTGGCCGCGCTGTACGCGTTCGGCGGCGAACTCAACCTGATCTCGCTGCTGGGCCTGTTCCTGCTGGTGGGCGTGGTGATGAAGAACACCATCCTGATGGTCGACTTCGCCCTGGCCGGCCAGCGCGAGCGCGGCCTGGACGCGCGCGAGGCGGCGATCGAGGCGGCGACGCTGCGCTTGCGGCCGATCCTGATGACCACGCTGGCGGCGCTGCTCGGCACCGCGCCGCTGCTGCTGTCGACGGGGGAGGGCTGGGAGATGCGGCGGCCGCTCGGACTGGCCATCGTCGGCGGGCTGATCGTCAGCCAGTGGCTGACGCTCTACACCACGCCGTGCATCTATCTGCTGCTGTCGCGGTGGAGCGATCCGGTGCGGCGGGACGCTACTCCTGTCGTTCGGGAAACTTGAATCCGATGTAGGTGCCCGAACTCAGCCCCATCAGTCCCAGCAGCGTGGCGCTGAATTCCGGCATCGCCAGGCTGTTGTAGACGCTGGATACGAACATGATGCCGAGCACGATGGTCCAGGCGAAAATCTGGAAGCGATGGAAGGAGTACCCGTCGCGGTCGGCCATGACGTCGCGCAGGAATCCGCGCGTGGCGCGCGCCGTTTTTTTCGAATCCAGCGATGAGAACCGGTGCGTCGCCTGGGTCAGCCGCGCGCGCGCGGCCTGGATTTTCCCGTCCAGTTGCTCGCGCTGGGCGATCTCGTCGGGCGTGGCCGCGGCGCCGGCGTCCAGTCCGGCGCGTTCCAGCTTCAAATCGGCGATGGTCTTTTCGAGCTCGCGCCGCTCCGCCGAAAGGTTCCAGCTTCGCTCCGAGTGCGCCGAATCCTTGCTGGAGTCGATCAGCGCTTCGCTCAACGCCGTGCCGGCGCTGATTCCCATCAGCCCCAGCAGCGACGGGGTAATCGTGTCCAGCATGTCGGTGATCAGCCAGATCACCAGGTAAGACACGTAGATCAGAAAGAACCAGAAGGCCATCTGGGTGCGCCCCAGGTTGTACGCCTTGGGACTGCCGTCGGCCGGCGCGGCGCCCGGCTCGCGGATGATGCTGGTGCTGCGCGCCAGCCGTATGAACAGGATCAAGGTGAGGGAGGCCACCAGCGCCGCGGTCGCGCCGAACACAGGCGAAATGACCGTCATCAGCAGCGGATTGGTTTTGTCGTGCACGGTTTCGAAGGGCGCGTGATCCTCCAGGCCGATGCTGAACCTCACCGGCCGCCGCATGCTGTCGGGCGCGCCCAGCAGATCCGTCCAGTGCTCCTTGCTTTCCGGAGTTATCTTCAGATGGAAATAGATGCGGCCCTCGTGCGGGTGGACTTCCTCGGGGTAGTTGCCGCGGATCGCCCTGCCTTCGATGAAAGGCACCAGTTTGGCGGGGTCGTGGGTCGCCGCCCACTCTTTCAGGTTGGCGACCGTGACCTCGGCGATGTCGTCGAGCTGCAGCACGCCGTCGACGGCGGATACTTTCGGCGCCGGCGTCGGCGCGGGATCGCCCAGGCTGGCATCGACGGCGGCAGCGGGTGCCGCGTCGTCCGGGGCGCCGGACGCCAGCGCGCTGGCCGGCGCGGTCATGCCGTACAGCAGCGCGAGCCCCAGCACGCAGGCGGGAATCAGCCAATGTCGAGCCGGTTCCAGCATGACCGTCTCCTCACGAATCCAACAACCTAGGCCGTCCCGCCCGACCGGGCGGGCGGTTCGCTCATGGGCTGCGGCCGCCGAACCGCAGATAGGCGGTCGCGAGCTTGGTGTCGTAGCTGTTCTTGGCGAAACCCAGCCCGTTGTACGCGGCCGCGAAACCTTTCCAGTCCTTGTTGCGCAGCGCATCCAACAGCCCCGGGCGGCGGATGAAACTGGAGAAGGCCGCCAGCTGCGCCTCCGCGCTCTGCTTGTGCGCGGTAACGAAGGCTTCGATGTCGTCGAATCCGCACATCGCGAAGTTGAAGCCCATGATCTGGAACGCGCCCCAGCTCGCGGACTCCAGGGCGGCGCCGCGATCGAGCGCGCAGGCGGCATCCAGCCGCTTCCATTCGCCGGCGACCGAGCCGGAATACTTGCTCCGGTCCCAGTGCGGGTAGCTCAGTTCTGGATGGCTTGCGTCGAAGCGTCCCTGGGTCTGGCGATGGAACACGTGGCCTTCGAACAGGACCTTGGGCAACTGCGAGGGCGGCCGCATGAATCCGCCGCCGGACGATTCGACTTCCGCGACCGCTTTCAGGCAGGCCTCGTCGACTCCCAGCCGCTCTGCCAGATCCTTCCACGCCTGCGGTGAGACAATTCGGTTCATGGCCGTTTCCACTGGGCTGCCGTTGTGCGAAGAGCGCGGCGACGGCGCGGATGTGCGCCCGCGCGATGAAACGCTGCGGGCGATCGTTCGACGGTCCGCGTCCGATGTCGCTCGTCTCCGAGTTCAACGTCGATCGCTCCGGCTCGTGAATCGCGGTTCGCCCGCGCATCGGTTTCGTGGTGCTTTGCAGCATGATTTCGTCCGAACACTCGCACCCGAAGGCGTTCGTTCCCCCTTGTGCGCAATCGATTGCATTCCGAGGAATTTTGCGGTTTCATGCCGGCAGCGAAGCTCAGCGGCTGGATCTCCATCCGCTCGATCGATTCGAAGCATCGACTGCCGGTGCGCATCCCGTCGCGACGCGATGCTTCGAAAGATTTGTCTGAGCGACCTTTCGGTTATGGCTTCAGGAAGCGCAGATGAGCTTTATGAACCCGAAGATCACGCGGCGAAACGCGATCCGCGCCGCGGCAATGGCCGGCCTCGGACTCGCCGCCGCCGCGGTCGCGCCCGGCATCGCTGCCCCGGCCCCGCTGAAGGGCCGGCTGAAGCACTCCGTCGCCCGCTGGACGTTCCCGAAGCAGTCGGTCGCCGAGCTTTGCCGGACGGTGAAGGACATCGGCTTTTCCGCCGTCGACCTGGTCGGCCCCGAAGACTGGCCGACCCTGAAGGCCCACGGCGTGTTCAGTTCGATGTGCAACGGCGCCGAACTCGGGCTGAAAAACGGCTTCGCCGGCAAGGAATTCCACGACCAGTTGGTGGAGCGCTACACCCGCCACATCGATCTGGTCGCCGATGCCGGTTACCGCAACCTGATCTGCTTTTCCGGCAACCGCAACGGCATGGATCCCCAGCAGGGCCTGGCCAACGCCGAGGCCGGGCTCAAGCGTATCCTCGGGCACGCCGAAAAGCGCGGCGTCGTGCTGGTGATGGAACTGCTCAACTCCAGGGTGGACCACCCCGACTATCTGTGCGATCGCTCCGCCTGGGGCGTCGCGCTGTGCGAGCGGATCGGCTCGGACCACTTCGGCCTGCTCTACGACATCTACCACATGCAGATCATGGAAGGCGACATCATCGCCACCATCGGCAAGCACCATTCGTGGTTCAAGCACTACCACACCGCGGGCGTTCCCGGTCGGCACGAGATCGGCGCGAACCAGGAACTCAACTATCCCGCCATCTGTCGCGCGATCCGCGACACCGGCTTCGACGGTTACCTGGCGCAGGAGTTCATGCCAGAAGCGCCGGACCCGGTCGAATCGCTGCGCGAGGCGATACGCCTGTGCGACGTCTGAAAACGATATCCACCTTGGGAAAGCTCTCATGGCAGACAATCATTACGACGCGATCGTCGTCGGATCGGGCATCAGCGGCGGCTGGGCGGCCAAGGAGCTGACCGAAAAGGGGCTCAAGGTCCTGATGCTGGAACGCGGCCGCAACATCGAGCACGTCAAGGGCTACGTCAATGCGATGAAGGAGGCCTGGGATTACCCGCACCGCACCTGGGCGACCCAGGAGATGAAGGCGGCGTTCCCGGTGCTCAAGCGCGACTACCCGTTGGCCGAAGACACCGCCGGGATGTGGGCCGACGAAAAGGACTGTCCGTACACCGAAACCAAGCGCTTCGACTGGTTTCGCGGCTATCACGTAGGCGGCCGCTCGCTGATGTGGGGTCGGCAAAGCTATCGCCTGTCGGACCTGGATTTCGAGGCGAACCTCAAGGACGGCATCGCCACCGACTGGCCGATCCGTTACGCCGACATCGCGCCGTGGTACGACTACGTCGAGAAATTCGCCGGCATCGCCGGCACCGTCGAGGGACTGGACGTCCTGCCCGACGGCCAGTTCCTGCCGCCGATCCCGTTGAACATCGTCGAGAAAGACGTGGCGGCGCGGATAAAGAAGGCGTTCGGCGGCAGCCGCCATCTGATCCACTCGCGCACCGCGAACATCACCGAGCCCAAGCCGGAGCAGGGCCGGGTCAATTGCCAGTACCGCAACAAATGCATCCTGGGCTGCCCGTTCGGCGCCTACTTCTCGACCCAGTCGGCGACGCTGCCGGCGGCGATGAAGACCGGCAACCTGACCTTGCGTCCGTTCTCGATCGTCAAGCAAGTGCTGTACGACAAGGACCGCAAGCGCGCGCGCGGGGTCGAGATCATCGACGCCGAAAGCGGCCAGACCTACGAATACACCGCCAAGGTCGTCTTCATCAACGCATCGGCGTTCAATTCGACCTGGCTGCTGATGAACTCGGCCACCGATGTGTGGGAAGGCGGTCTGGGCTCGGCTTCGGGCGAGTTGGGACACAACGTGATGGACCATCATTTCCGCGTCGGCGCGTCCGGTTGGGTCGAGGGCTTCGAGGACAAGTACTACTTCGGCCGCCGGCCGTGCGGCTTCTACATTCCGCGTTTCCGCAACCTGGGCCGGGAGAAGCGCGACTACGTACGCGGCTTCGGCTACCAGGGATCGGCCAGCCGCAGCGGCTGGTCGCGCGACATCGCCGAGCTCAGCGTCGGCGCCGACCTCAAGGACGCCTTGAGCGTCCCGGGCGATTGGTCCATCGGCATGACCGGGTTCGGCGAGATGCTGCCGTATCACGACAACACGATCGGCCTCGATCCGCAGCGCAAGGACAAGTGGGGGTTGCCGGTGCTGGCGATGGACGTGAGCCTGCGCAAGAACGAGCGGGCGATGCGCAAGGACATGGGCGCGGACGCGGCCGAAATGCTGGAGGCCGCCGGCGTCAAGAACGTCAAGGTGCACGAGAGCGACTACGCCCCGGGCATGGCCATCCATGAAATGGGCACGGCGCGGATGGGGCGCGACCGCAGGAATTCGGTGTTGAACATGCACAATCAGGTCTGGGACGCGCCGAACGTCTATGTCACCGACGGCGCCTGCATGACTTCCAGCGCCTGCGTGAACCCGTCGCTGACCTACATGGCGCTGACCGCGCGCGCGGCGGACCATGCCGTGCGCGAACTCAAGGCGGGGAACCTGTGATGGAACGTCGCGAACTGTTGAAGATGATCGCCGCCGCGACCGGCGCGGCCATGATCGGCGTACCGGCGTTCGTCTACGGGCAGGCGCCGGCGCCGAGCGGGAACAGCGCCTTTTCCGCGGACGAAGTGGCCAGGCTCGACGAAATCGCCGACACCATCCTGCCGCGGACCAAGACGCCTGGGGCTAAAGACGCCGACGTCGGCGCGTTCATGGCGACGTTCGTGACCGATTGCTACACGCCCGAATACCAGGCGATTTTCCATGCGGGGCTGGTCGAGATCGACAAGCGCGCGGGCGGGCGTTTCGTGTCGCTGTCGCCGCAGGCTCGCAGCGAATTGCTGCGCGTCCTGGACGGCGAGGCCGGGCGGCGGATCAACTCGATGGCGGTAGCCACCGGCGGTGCCACTGCCAACGCCGTGAAGCCGCATTACTTCACCATGATCAAGCAGTTGACGCTGTTCGGTTTCTTCACCTCCAAGGTCGGCGCGACCCAGGCGCTGCGCTACGTCGCGGTGCCCGGACGCTACGACGGCGCCGCGGTCTACGAGCCGGGCACGCCGGCATGGGCGACCTGATGGCGCGCCGGCACATCCGCGTCGCGATCGCCGGGGCAAGAATCGGCGCGCCGGTCCTGTCGATGGCGTTCGCCGCCCTCGTTGCGGCCACCGCGTCCGCGCAGGCCCAAGACCAGCAGCAACGCAACCCTGCCAAGACCGAAGTCTGGACGCCGGTACCCAAGGCCGTGGCCACGCCGAAGGACGCCGCGCCATCCGACGCGGTGGTGCTGTTCGACGGCAAGGACCTCTCGGCCTGGGAGGCGGAGCAGGGCGGTCAGGCTCCGTGGACCGTGGCCGACGGCGCGTTCACCGTGGTGCCGGGCAGCAAGGGCATCCGCAGCAAACGCCGCTTCTGCGACATCCAGTTGCATGTCGAATGGCGCACTCCGGGCCAGACCCGCGGATTCGACGGCCAGCATCGCGGCAACAGCGGAATTTTCCTGCAGGAGCTGTACGAGCTGCAGGTGCTCGACAGCTACGACAATCCGACCTATGCCAACGGCCAGGCGGCGTCGATCTACAAGCAGGCGATCCCGCTGGCGAACGCCTCGCGCGCGCCGGGCCAGTGGCAGGCCTACGATGTCGTCTGGAAAGCGCCGCGCTTCGCGCAGGGCGGCGGCCTGGTCTCGCCCGCGCGCATCACCGTGTTGCACAACGGCGTGCTGGTGCAGGACGACACCGTGCTGTCGGGCAAGACCGAATACATCGGCGCGCCGTCGTATTCGCCCCACGGCTGCGCGCCGATCTACCTGCAGGACCACGACGCCAAGGTCAGCTACCGCAACATCTGGGTACGCGAGCTGTAGGCGGCCCGCGCGGCGGGCCGCTGCGCGACTCCCGCGTCCTACTGCTTCAGGAAGACCGTGAGGTCTTCGAGATCCTTCTCCGACAACTGGCCGAACGGCGGCATCAGCCCGCCGCCGGTCTTGATCCGTTCCTTGATCTTCTTCGCGTCCAGCCGCTTGCCCACGTCGGTCAGGGCAGGAAACATCTCGCCCATGCCCGCGCGATTGGGGCCGTGGCAGGACGCGCAATTGGCGGCATAGAGCTTGGCGCCGGCCGCGGAATCCTGCGCGATGGCGGGCGCGGCGACCGACACCGCGGCGAGGAAGGGCAGAACGGCGACCGCGATGGACTTCGACATGGGCATGCTCCGCGATCAGCGGCCCGCGCCCGCGGGCAGGTGCTGGTTGAGGTAGGCCGCGCCGGTCTTGACGACCGCGGCGGGATCGAGCGGGTGATCGTGCTCGAGGATGTACCAGCGCACGCCCGCGCGCTCGGCGGCGGGAAGGATCGCGTTCCAGTCCAGCACGCCCTGGCCCAGGGCGGCGAAACCGTCTTCGTCCTTGGCCTGGCCTTGCGGGGCGTTGTCCTTGGCGTGGACGGCGAACACGCGTCCGCGGAACTTGCCGAGCAGGGCGACCGGGTCGTGGCCGGCGCGCGCGATCCAGGCCAGGTCCAGTTCGGCCTGCAAGCGCGGGCCGGCGCCTTCGAACAGCAGTTCCAGACCGGTCTTGCCGCCCGAACCGGCGGGTTCGGCGAGCTCGAAATCGTGGTTGTGATAGGCGAGGGTCATGCCCTTGGCCCGCAGCTTGTCCGCGATCCCGCCGAGTTCCTTGCCCAGCGCGATCCAGCCGGCGGCGTCGGTCGGGCGCTCTTCCTTCGGCAGGTAGGGCACCACCAGCGTGGTGGTACCGACCGCCTTGTTGAACGCCACCACGCCGTCGAGATCGCGGCGCAGATTGGTGAGCTGCGCATGGGTCGAGATCGCCTTGATCGAATACTTGTCGAGCAGGCGCTTGAGCCGCTTGGACGAAACGTCCTGCGTGCCGACCGTCTCGACGGCGCGGATGCCGGCGTCGTGCACGATCTTCAACTGCTCGTCGAGCGAGGCGACCTCTCGCAGCGTGTACATCTGCACGGCGATGGGCTTGGCCCGGGTGTCGGCGCGCTGGGCGAAGGCGGGCAGGGCGGTCAGCAGCACGAGCGCGGCGGCCGCGAGGAGGCGTGGAGTGGCTGTCGTCATGGTGTCTTCCCGGGAGGGTGATGGCTGCGGACGAAACGATGGCCCAGGCGTGCGGGGAGGGCGGGCGGTTCGTCGTGGCTGGGGCTTGGCTCAGGCGGGCCGGCGCTCCTGATCGACCGCGCGGCCGATGGAGGTCCACGCGCGCGTCCGCGCCGAGGCGATGACGCGGTCGACGATCAGCGCCGAGCGCAGCCCGTCGTCGAAGCTCGGCAATCCTTCCGGCGCTTCGGCGCCGATGGCGCGATACGTGTCGGCGACGAAGGCTTCGAAGCAATGGCCGTAGCCCTGTGCGTGGCCGACCGGCAGCAGCGACAGCCTGCGTTGCTCGGCGCTGCCCGCCGCCGGGCCGCGCACGAAGATCTCTTCGCGTTGGTCGGGCAATCCGATCCACAGCCGTTCACTGTCTTCCTGATCGAACGCGACGCTGGCCCGGGCGCCGTCGATTTCGAACCACAGGCGGTTGCGGCGTCCGGCCGAGACCTGGCTGACAGTCAGCGAGGCCAGCACGCCGCTGCCGGTCTTGAACATGGCCGCGGCGACGTCTTCGCTGGAAACGGCCTGCATCGCGCCGTCGGCGGCCGGGCGGGCGTAGCTCTCGCCGGTGACGGCGCTGCGCTGCGCGATCACGGTTTCGAAGGCGGCGCTGACCTCGACGAAACGCTCGCCGGCGACCCATTCCACCAGATCGCACCAGTGCGAGCCGATGTCGGCGAACACGCGCGAGGGGCCGCCCAGCGCCGGATCGACACGCCAGTTGTTGCTGGCCGGGTCCAGCAGCCAATCCTGCAGATAGCTGCCGTGGATGAGCCGCAACGGCCCCAGTTCGCCCTGCGCGATGCGCGCGCGCGCCTCGCGTACGACCGGGTGGTAGCGGTAGACAAACGGCACCGTGGCCACGAGCCCGCTGGCGGCGGCCGCGGCCGCCAGGGCGCCGGCGTCTTCGAGCGTGGTCGCCAGCGGCTTTTCGCAGATCACGTGCTTGCCGGCCGCCAGCGCGGCCTGCGCCATCGCCCGATGCAGGTGATTGGGCGTGCAGATGTGCACGACCTGCACCTGCGGGTCGGCGAGCGCTTCCTCGATATCGCGGTAGGCGCGCGCGACGTTCCAGGCGGACGCCACGTCCGCGGCGCGTTGCGGCGACGACGCGCTCACGCCGCAGACCCGGGCGCCGGCCAGGATCGCCGCGCGGCGGTGCACGTTGCCGATCATTCCAGTGCCTACGATGGCGACGCCGAGCTGGCTCATCGGTCGGTGTTCCTCAGGGGGCGGATGGCGTGGACGGCGCGGCGGAAACCGCCGCCGGCCGCTCGCGGAACAGCAGCAGGAACGCCGCGAGCACGAGCAGCGCGACCCCGGCCGGGAACAGCCAGATCTGCTGCCAGTCGCGGCCGGCCGCGGTGGTGTAGTGCTCCACCACCGCGCCGGACAGGAAGCTGCCGATCAGCATGCCGACGCCGTAGGTCGCCAGAGTGATGAAGCCTTGCGCGCTGCTGCGGAACGCCGGGCCGGCATGGGCGTCGGTATAGATCTGGCCGGTGACGAAGAAGAAGTCGTAGCAGATGCCGTGCAGCACGATGCCGGTCACCAGCAGGGCGAACCCGGCGCCGGCGTCGCCGTAGGCGAACAGGACGTAGCGCAGCACCCACGCGGCCATGCCCAGCGCCAGCATGGTCTTGACGCCCAGCCGCGCGAACAGGAACGGCATGGCCAGCATCAGCAGCACTTCCGACACCTGGCCGAGCGACTGCAATCCGGCCGCGCCGCGCACGCCGAGATCGTTGAGATACGGATTGGTGAAGTTGTAGTAGAACGATAGCGGGATGCAGATCGCGATCGAGGCCAGGAAGAACACCAGGTAGGAACGCGATTTCAGCAGGCGCAGCGCGTCCAGTCCGAGGATCTGGCCGAGCCCGGCCTCGCGCTGGCGCTCCAGCGGCGGCGTGTGCGGCAGGGTGAGCGCATACAGGCCGAGCAGCAGCGAGGCCGCCGCCGCCATCTTGAAGGTGAGGTCGAGCCGATGCGCCTGTTCCCAGCCCAGCCAGCCGATCAGCACGCCGGCGACGATCCAGCCGATGCTGCCGGCGACGCGCACCGGCGGGAACTGCTTTTCCGGCGCCTGCATGTGCCGCATCGCGATGCTGTTGGCCAGGGCCAGCGTCGGCATGAACAGCAGCATGTAGGCCATGACGCAGGCCGAGAACGCGCCGAAGCTGGTCGCCGTCGAGGCGCCCCACATCAGCGCCGCGCCGGCCAGATGCAGCAGCGCCAGGATGCGCTGCGCCGCGAAGTAGCGGTCGGCGATCAGCCCGACCAGGAACGGCGCGACGATGGCGCCGATGGACTGGCTCAGGAACGCCGTCGCGACCTGGCTCGCGCTGGCCTGCAGCGGCCCCTGCACGAGGTAGGTGCCCAGGGTGACGAACCACGCCCCCCAGATGAAGAACTGAAGAAACATCATCGCGCTCAGGCGCGGCATGGTGAACGTCATGGTGTCCCCTTGGTGGCTTCCACAGCGCGGACCGCGTCGAATCAAATCCCCAGCAGGCTGCGCGTGCGCTCGGGACTGGCGCCGCTGTCGGCGAAGTCGTCGAACGCGCGCTCGGTAACGCGAATGAGATGGTCGCGGATGAACGCGGCCCCCTCGCGCGCGCCGTCTTCCGGATGCTTCAGGCAGCACTCCCACTCCAACACCGCCCAGCCCGGGAAGTCGTACTGGGCCAGCTTGGAGAAGATCGCCTTGAAATCGACCTGACCGTCGCCGAGCGAGCGGAACCGCCCGGGACGGTCGATCCAGTCCTGATAGCCGCCATAGACGCCGCTGCGCGCGCTGGCGCGGTACTCGGCGTCCTTGACGTGGAAGATGCCGATGCGCTCGTGGTAGCGGTCGATGAAGCCCAGGTAGTCCATCTGCTGCAGCAGCAGGTGGCTGGGGTCGTAGAGGATCTTCGCGCGCCGGTGGTGATCGACGGCGTCGAGGAAGCGCTCGAAGGTCGCGCCGTCGTGCAGGTCTTCGCCCGGATGGATCTCGTAGCACAGGTCCACGCCGCAGGCGTCGAACGCGTCCAGGATGGGACGCCAGCGGCGGCCGAGTTCGGCGAAGGCCGCGTCCACCAAGCCGTGCGGCCGCTGCGGCCAGGGATAGAAATAAGGCCAGGCCAGGGCACCGGAAAAGGTCGCGTGCGCGCTCAGCCCCAGGCGCTGGCTGGCCTGCGCCGCCAGCATCAGCTGCTCGACCGCCCAGGCCTGGCGGGCGGGCGGATCGCCGCGCTTTTCCGCCGGGGCGAAACCGTCGAACAAGATGTCGTAGGCTGGATGGACCGCGATCAGCTGGCCCTGCAGATGCGTGGACAGCTCGGTGATCTCGATGCCGTGCCGGGCCAAGGTCGCGGCGACGTCGTCGCAATAGGCCTGGCTGCGGGCGGCCTGGGCGAGATCGAAGAGGTGGGGCGCGCTGGTCGGTACTTGTACGCCAGAATAACCCAGGCCGGCGGCCCACTCGGCCAGAGTGTCCAACCGATCGAACGGAGGTTTGTCACCGATGAACTGCGCGAGGAACAGCGCTGGCCCCTTGAGTGTTTTCATGGAAATCCGCCCGATGCAATCGATTGCAATCCTAGCATGGGGTCGCCACGATACGCGTTGTGCAGCGCAGCGGGGACCGTCGGGCTGAGGCATGGCGACCATTTACGACATCGCAAAACACGTCGGCGTTTCCGCCGGCACCGTGTCGCGCGCGCTGTCGCGGCCGGACAAGGTGCTGCCGGCCACGCGCCAGCGCATCGAGGAAGCGGCCGCCGCGCTGGGCTATGTCCCCAACACGGTGGCGCGCACGCTCAAGACCCAGCGCAGCGGCAAGATCCTGGTCACGGTCCCGGACATCGCCAATCCGTTCTTCGCGCAGATCCTGCAAGGCGCCGAAGACGCCGCGCAGGCGGCCGATTACGCGGTGCTGCTCGGCGACACCCAGAACCGGCCGGATCGCGAAGAGCGCTACGCGCAGATGCTGCCGCGCAACGAGGCCGACGGCCTGATCGTGCTCGGGCACCGGCTGCCGCCTACGGCGCAGGAGATCGTCAAGCGGCTCGGCGCCACCGCGCCGGTGGTCAACGGCTGCGAGTTCGACCCGGCGCTGGGCATTCCCAGCGTGCACATCGACAACGCCGCCGCCTCGCGCGCGGCGATGGAGCATCTGTACGGCCTCGGGCACGAACGGATCGCCGTGATCGGCGGCCCGCCCGACAATCCCTTGCACCGACAACGGCTGGAAGGCGTCGAGGCCGCCGCCAGGACGCGGGGACGCCTGCGGCTGCTGAAGATCGCCCCCGGCGACTTTTCGATCGAGTCCGGCTATGCCGCGGCGAAAAAACTGCTGGGGCAGGGGACCGCCCCGACCGCGGCGTTCTGTTTCAGCGACCAGATGGCGCTGGGCGTTCTTGCCGCGTGCCGCGACCTGGGCCTGCGCGTGCCCGAGGATTTCTCGATCGTCGGTTTCGACGATCTGGCGTCGTCGCGTTACCTGACCCCGCCGCTGACGACCATCAGCCAACCCATGCGCGAGATCGGCGTGCGTGCCGTCAACTTGCTGCTCGCGATCATCGAGGCGGTGGACGTGCCGCATCAGCAGACGCTGGATTTCAGTTTGATGCTGCGTGGGTCGACTGCTGCGTCGGCGCCGTAGGGCGGGGTGTCCGGTCACCGCTGCCCTGCATCCGCACTAGGGCCGGGGAACACTCAAGCTCAATATCGACGGCACGTGTTGCGGATCGGCAGCGCGCAAGCATGCATAGGCCATGCCGCTGAGCCCGATCATCAAACCCAGCGGCATCTCGTTTTCAGTGCGGCCGCCGCAAACCCAGCCGTTGCTGCCCTGAGCCAACAGTGCGTCGGCGAGCCGGCGGCATCGCGCCAACAATGCCCGGTCGCCGGACTGAACCGCCCATTCAAACGGAAAGTCGAGGTTCCCCCAACTTCCATGGCAGAGGCAGTGCCCCGCAGCGTCGTCCACGCTGACTAGCACGGCGTTCAAACAATGATCGACGTCGCGCTCCCAGGCGGCATCGCGATAGGCCGTCGGCCAAAGCAGACGCGCCAGTCCCACGCCGGAGGCGCCATGACACCACGATGCGGTCCCCTTACGTGCCTGCGTGGCGTTCGGGGTGTCGAGGTCGTACCACGAGCCTCCGCGGCGCCGGTAGGCGACACGTTCCCGCTCAAGCGCGGACAGGGCCATTCTCAGGCAGCGCGCATCGTCGAATACGGCCGCATGGCGGGCCAGGGCCGCCGCGATACCTGCGGACCCGTGCGCGAATCCGGTCGCCCCCAGGACATCGTCGCCCGCGTCGTGCCAGTACGCGCCGAATGCGTCTTGCCTGGCGGCTGCAATCAGGCGATCGGCACAGCATCTCGTCGCTGCGCGCAAGTCGGGATCATCGCGATGAACATGCAATTGCAGCAGCACCAGCAGGCAACCCGCGGCACCGGAGATGACATCGAACTCCCGGTCTTCGGCAATGCGCTCGAAAATGGTCGGAACCCACGCAAGCGCGGCATCAATCAAGTCGGGCCGCCGCTGGCGCAGTCCCAACACCAGCAGCGCATACATCCAGCCGCTCAGGCCATTGAAGGCACCGATGGAGGGCAGGGCGTCGGGGTTGCGCCGCAGGCGGCGGTCGATGGATTCCATCGCGGCCGCCGAGCGGGCGACGAGTTCGCTGTGGCCGGTCCGTAGCCCCGTTTCCGACAGCATCAGCATCACCCCCGCAAGCCCCTCGTACAGCGCCTCGTCCATCTGGGCCAGGCGCGGGACGTCTTCGGAGGAATAGTCGAGGTGAATGAACCGGGTTTCGCCGCGATCGCAGAAACGCATCGCCACGATCTGATCCGCGATCTGCAGCGCCATCTCCTCGAAGGAACGCGGAGCGGTACGTTCGCGCCTCGCAGCCATCGGGCGGGATGCCATCGCGGGCTCATCGAGCCGGGTGCTTTCCAGCGACTGATGGAGCAGATAGCGTTGCCTGCGGAAATCCAGCGGCGAAAGGGATCGCACGCGCTTTCGCATTTCCCGGATGCCGGAACTCGAAAAAAGCCCGCCTGTGCGGCGCCCGTCCTCGTCCTCGACCTCCAGGCTGTCTCCCCGGATCCAGAACCTCGGAACGTCGCCGCGCTCGAGGGCGTGCCGTTCCGAACAACCAACGCTGCGCAGCGCGGGCCAAGCCTCGTAGCCCACACTCAGTCTGTCCAGGGCTTCGCTCCGCTTGTGCGAGTCCCGCAGGTACTTGGGATGCGACATGGCGTCCAGCAGGCGACCGTAGATCGCGGTGGATCGCAGTACGGCCCTCGACTTGAGGCAGGAGAATTGCAACAAGGGCCCGTCCTCGGCGAGCAGCCAATCCTTGTGGTCCAACAAGCCGGCGTAAGTGGATTCGAATCCCCGCAGGATCGAATCGGCGTACGCATAGGGAAGCAATACGCCGCCGTCGTCGCGTACCGGCAGGTTGTGCCCATGGCCTGGTTTTTCTTTGACCTGCGCCAGCCGGATTTCATCGCTGCCGGCGCCTATGATCCTGTGCACGAGGCGATGCTCAGCGCCGGTCGAGAGACCGCTGATGTCCACCGAGTCCAGCATGCTCTCCCTGGTGGGCAGCAATCCGGATTCCAGAATGGATCTGGCGCCGGCCGCCCAGCCATTACCTTGTTCGATCTGGCTGGAGCGCGGCTGGCATAACGTCTCCAGATCGACGATGACCGGATAGCCTGCGGAGGCGATGACGTTCTCAAAATGCAGGTCCGAAGCGGCAAGCACATGGGCGATGGCTATCAGGCCTCCATACCGGCCGTAGTAAGAGGTTGCCGCGTCCTCGTCGCCTGTCGGGACGTGCTCGATAGGCTCGGCATATCCGTAAGTTCCTTTGTCGAGCACGAGCGGCGAGCGCTGTCCCGGCCGGATTCCCCGATCCGCGAGCATGCGCAGGCATCGGGCAAATGCCGTGTCCATGGCCATCGGGCGCGGCTTGTAGAACAGGGCCCCGTGCTCGAACGCCAATCGCGCCACGGTGTTGCCGTCGTCGTGTCTGTCGCCCAAGCCCGTTTCGAAACCGCGCCACGCTCCGATTCCGCAGGCGCCGGGAACGAACGCGCCCAAAGAGGCATGATCGTTCGTGATGCGCTCCAGGAGCAGGTACAGCGTCCGCTCGACTTGCGTCGTGATGCGGACGATATCGCCGCTCAGCAGCGGATAGTTCTTTTCGATGGCGCTGCGGCCGGAGACGCTTTGAATATGCTCGATGAAGAACTGGAATTTTTGCTGTGCGGTATCTCCGCGCAGGAGCCCGCGATGGCGAGCCAGGGCGATCTCCAGGATCAGGGCGCGAAAGCTCCACAGCAGGAGCGGGGTCGAAAATGCCGAGCGGATGCTCGGCAGCAGGCTTTGAGAGTCGAGTTTGTCGGGATGACTTCGGGCGGCGGATTCGTAGATGCCCGCGACACGATGCAGCGCCGGCTCGAACAACGGCGCTGCCCACCCCAGGAAAGGGTCCAGTCTTCGCAGGTCTTCGTCGCTCAGCATGACCGGCACGATGATGGGCTGCCGATGCAGCCCATCATCGGGTCCCGCATCGGGATCAGGCGATGCAAGTCCAGCGCGGAGTCCACGGCACGCGGGCGGTTTCCATTTTGTCGTCGCACAGATCGGGCTCGCCGATCACTTCTTGCTGCAGCTGCTCGAAATCTTCGGTCGAAAGATCGATTTGCACTGGCATGGTCAATATCCTCTCCACAGATGGTCAGCGGACATCACTCCGAGTCGGCCGCACATTCGTCCGCATCAATGTGCAGCAATCGTGTCGGGTCTTTGTTCGAGACAAGCAGAACATCCAGGCACTCTCGCAACTTATTCAAGTGTTCCTTAATGGTGATTTCACATTCCTGTCCCGCCGAACGCTCGCTCGATAGAGCGTTGCGACTCCGGCGTCGCACATCCTCTTGGGTCTAAAGGAGCCTGACCAGGTCCCTGTCGATTCGCGGCGTCAAAGACCGAACTTCCATTGTCACTCTACTGCCGCCATGAAAAGGCCATGGGCGAATATTTGCGGGGTTTGGCGTGGATCCGGATTAAACTATTGCTCGTGTTCCTCCTGAGGCTTGATCGTATGGATGGTTGGAAAGGTGTAGTCGCGGTCATTATGTATACCTTGATCTTCGTGAAAGATCTGGATGCGCAGTTCCCTAAAACCCTTTATATGATTGAGACCGGGGAGGGGATTGCGTTCGGGCCAGAGGGAATGAAGCGAGCGATAGAGGCTGCGTTGGCCTCAAGGGACGACTTGTCGGAGTTGTTGGATCAGCCTCACTCGGATGGTGCGCTTCGCAGTTACTTTGCGAAAATACTTGTGCACCTGCCGCACTAAACAACGCAGTTTTTGTCGGGGCCACGCCAAGGTCGATGCTGTCCGACCGCATCCGATGCATTCCGGATTCCCAGTTGCGCACGGTGCGTTCGGTCACCTGCAGCGGCTCCGTACATACAGCGACGCTCAGGCCGCAGCTCAAACGGGCCTCGCGAAAACGCCAGGGGGCGATGGGATACCGGCGCACCGGAAGACCCTTCCGCCCCTTAGCTAATTTCGCATAATGTACACTTATTCCCAGCGAAATCAATAGCTTGCGTCTTAGCGATGGCTTGCCAGGGCAGGGCACCTATCGCCAGCACCAGCATTGCTGCCGTAGCCACCGACAGCTGTCGCACGATCTGCTCCCATGCGCGCTTATCGTCGGCGTTGTGAGCCCTCTCGACTTCGATAGCCGCGCACCAAAGCGCGACATTCTCATCTAGGTCCTTTGCCATCCGTGCCGCTAAGCCGGTCGCGGCGTGGCTTCTGCCCTTTCGCCATCCGGACACAGTTGTTTGGCTGATGTGTAGCGCTTTTGCCGCCTTGTAGTCGGTGTCAAGGCCTTTGCGTGCCTTCCACGCGTCTAGCAGACGAACGGTAGCGCTTTCCGGATGAGTGGACATGCGAGACCCTATTAGTATTCAAGGAAAAATAGTCTAATGCCCTACATGCTTCGAGAGTCTCGAAGTATCAGGGCAACCGCCGGGGAGCGGGGCCCGGCGCCTCCCCCCTAGGAACCGCGCTGCCGCTCCCCGGCCTCAAGGGGGTAGGCATGGACACCACACGACAGCAATTCCGCGCCGGGTTTGCACGACAGCGCGTCACTCGCCGCGACTTCGTTGAGGTCGGTCCGCAGACGTATCGTTGGTGGCGGATCGCGGCGGTTGATCACTACGCTATGTCCGAGCCTGTCAGGGATGCCGTCGTATACGCCTTCGTCGGCGCCCTCGACCCACTGTTGTTCTCCCCCCGTACGCGTCTACACATGCGTCGCCTCGGCCGCCCGGTGCGGCTGTGATGCAAACGCGAGCACAGTACGAGGCTGCCCACGCGCCGCAACCGACTGCGACGTCGGCTGCCCAAACTCGGCAGCAGCCAGTTGGGGTATTCCAGGCCAACGCCTCACCCGCACTGGTGCATGCACCGAACGTGGCAGGGGATGGGCCCACCGACGTGGGGAGCACTGCCGGGATCGTTCCTCCTCGCAAAACCACGCTCCTTTCTGGCGACGTCGCCCCCCAAGGGCATTTCGTAGAAATGACCGGCCTGGAGCCGCATTCGCTTCCTGCTTCTATCTCCAACAAACTCGGTAGAGAGAGGATCATGCGAGCCCGCGTGCCTGCGTCCGCGAACGGTGGGCAGAGTGTGTGCAACTCGGTGGTCGGGCGTGAACAAGTGCCGTCCGTGGATCTCACCACCCCTGGTCAATCTCTGCCGGCACTTGTTCATCCCGTCCACGGAGTTGTGCACACGGCCGCGCAGCGGCTGTCCACCGTTCCAGCGGCCGGCGAGCCTGCCGGCTTTTTCGTTCGCCGTCTGTGGTGGCGGTTCTGCTGCTTCCTGACAACACACCACTACGGCGACGCTGCCGACCCGGGCTTGCAACCCGGTGTCATTTGCTATCGCTGCGGTGCGCGCCTCCACACCTGCGAGGTGCGCCATGACTAAGCGCGCCGGGGCCGTGGATGTGCCGTACACACTTGTGCGCATCCGTCGCCGGTGTTGGGAAGCGATGGGCGGCGTCAACAACCCCGATTTGATTCTGCGTACCGCCCGGCGCGGCCCGGATCGCTACTACATCAAGCGGCCTCGGGCCGCCCAGGAGGCCCGGCGCCATGTCTGAGCCCACTGTGGATGTGCTAGCGGTGTTGGACCGCAAGCGTTCGCCGTTTCGCGACACCGGAATGCGCCGCATGTACGACACTTGCGTGTCCGCTTACAAAAGCGGTAACGCGGGAATGGCTCGCGGCGCTGGCAATTCTGCCGCCACGATGTTCTGGCGTGGATTCGACGGCTCGCACGTCGGCAAATGGGACGCGGCTTCGCGCAGGTCCCTCGCGTACGCGCAGTTCCGAGCGGGACAGGACTGCGCCGAGGACGCAGCCCGCGCCGCCGTGGCCGCCTTGATCGTGCGCGAGCAGGCGCAGCGCGAACTGCTGGCAGAAATCCTGGACGGCATTCGGGCCGGCGCTTCCCCGCAGTTGCATGCGGGCCTCATCCGCGACCTGCTCGCGACCGCTCTGGAGGCCCGCCTCCATGTCTGAGCCCACTGTGAATGTGCTGGCGGTGCTGCGGCGGCACCGGGATGCCTGCCCGATGGAAGGGAACTGCGACTGGTGTGCTGAGTTGGATGGCGTGATCGCTGCCTTGGCCGCGTTGTTCGATCGCGCTGAATACCTCTGTCGCACAGGCCAGGGAATGATCGCCTTCCGTGCCGCGCTAGCTCAAAGCGGGGGGGCGCCATGATTTCCCTTCTTGCGTTGCCGCTTGCGTGCGTGCTGCTTGTCGTCGTCGCGCTCTGCGTAATGGTCGAAGCGGTCGTCAAGGCCTGGGCGACGTTCTGCCACCAGGGCGAGCGGGAGTACGCATACCTGCTCGACTGGTCCGCCAGTAATGCGGGTGTGGGCGCAGCCCACGGTGACCGCTCTAGAACGCGCCACACGCACGTCAGCGACGGTCTCGACGCGGCGGGGGAGGGTGATGGCGATGGCACGCCACCGCGCCCCGAAGACGGCTTCTACGGGCGATACGCGCAGGTCTACGCGACGCGGTGTCGCCATGGCTGAGCGTCGTTGCTACGGCCGCGTGCTGCCGCCGAACTGGCACTACCTGCGCGCGCGCGAGTTGTTCCGCATCGCCTACAGCGTGGCGCGCACAGAAGCGCGCACCGGACCCAGCGGCGCGCACGGGTTGCTGCGTTGCCTGTCGATGCCGTGGGGTCATGCGGCCGCGCGAGTTGTTCAATCCCGGGGGGGCTTCCATGTCTGACGATACGATGCGCGCTAGCGCCGCTCGCGCGAGCGAAGCGAGCGCGACCAGCGAGCGCGCTGGGCTTGTCTCTTTCTCCAACAAAGAAGAAAAAAAGAATTCGCTTTTGCTTGGTCCGCAGTCGCACGAAGCCCGGTTGCGCAAGATGCGTCGTGGCGTGCTGGCGTCGGCGATGTCGATCCATAACGATCTGTTGGCGAAGGGCTACCAGCAGTGGACAGAACAGGGTGGTGCCCAGTGGCGGTACGCGGCCGAGCATGAGTTCCGCTGTGCGCTCCTGACGTTGACGTACGCGCCTGAGTTCGAGTGGCAGCCGAGCCAGTTGCGGGTCATGCTCGACCACTATCGCAAGTGGGCCAAGCGCAATAAGTGCCTGTTCTCGTACGTGTGGGTGATGGAGTTGCATCAGTCCGGTAAGCCGCACTACCACGTCGTGTTTTGGGTCACGGGCGGCAAGGTTCCGCCGTTCCCGGATGCGCAAGGGTGGTGGCCCTACGGCAAGTCGAATGCGAAGTGGGCGCATAGCCCGGTCGGCTATATCGCGAAGTACGCGAGCAAGGGCACGACGGCCGATCTTCCGAAGGGGTCGCGCTTGTATGGGGCAGGGGGCCTCAGCATCGAAGCGCGTGCGCAACGCTCCTGGAGCCTTGCGCCTAAGTGGCTTCGGCAGATGACCGAGCCGGGCACGCTGGTGCGTCGCGTGCCGTTCGCGATTGAGCGTATCGGTAAGTGGGGAAAGACAGTCATAGATAAAACGACGGCCTGGGTAGAAGCAACCTTCGGCAACGCGTTTCTTTCCCCGTGGCAGTCCGATGGGTGGACGCCAAGCGGTGTGGCCTTACGTCACCTGGGCTATGTCGAGATGTTTACGCAAGAGGGTGACGTTTTCCAAATCAAGCACATCAATCCATTTGAGGCCTAAGCCATGATCAAGATTCAGATTCTGTCCGCCACCGTCGAAGAGCGTGGCGGCACCGTCCAGCGCGGCGAGCGCAAGGGCGAGACCTACCACATCCGCAATCAGGAAGGCTACGTGCACAACGGGCACGCCTTCCCGGAGCGCTTCAAGATCAGCCTGGGCGACCGTGCCCCGTTCCCCGTCGGCATGCACTACGTCGATCCGGCGTGTATCGAGATCGGCGAGTACGGCGACCTGCGCATCGGTCGTACCGTCCTGCTGCTCAACGAAGAGCAAGCCGTCGCCTACCTGCGCGAACAGCTGCCCGAATCGATCCTCGCCAAGGTCACTGGCTCGGCCAAGCCCGCGCGGGCTGCTTAAGCCATGGCCCGCCGCGTCTATGAGTGCATTTCGTTCGATACCGCGACTGCGACCTGCACTCAAGCCGGCTGGGTCGAGCGGTCCGAATTTCCCGAGCTCTCGGTTGCCGATGCGTTTCAACTGCTGTCGGCTACTGCGTTGCTCTTCGCTGTCTGCTGGGGTTGGAAGCTGCTTAGTCGGCAAACCGGTCCTCGCGGTTGATCCGCCCCCGTCCCGGGAGAAAGGACGGTTCACTGTAGATCTGGAGAAATCCCCATGACGTTCGACGTTGCGGATGCGGTCACTGCCCTCGCGGGCATCACCGCCGGCGTGGCCCTGATCGGCGCCGCCAAGCTCCTGCCCGCCGCTGCCGCGGTTGGTTGGAAGTGGATGAAGGCGACCATCTTCGGCTAATCGCCGACGTCCTGAGCGGGGGCGTTTGCCCCCGCTATTTTTAGGGGACTGACATGACTGGCTGGTTTGTTTTGGTAGTTGGTTTGATTGCGCTATCGATCTTGTTTAGCGGCGACTGAGGGCGCCCGTATGCGCAGCATCATTGTCTACCTACTAATTCTGGCGGCCGCCTTATTGTGGTCGCCTGTGGCCGTGGCCCAGTCGGGTGAGGCGTGCCGTGGTACTGACAACTGCGATGAAGGTCAGGCCATGATGGCGTGTCAGGCGAAGCTGGGGAGATTGGAGGCGGAGCAGCCGCAGCTGAAGCCGTTTAGCAACAAGCAGTGCAAGCGGTCGAGTAATTCAACGAACGCACAGGGGCTTATCCAGGCTTCCGCAACCTACGGCCAGCACAACGTCAACGGCCTCTTTGGCGAGTACGCGTACAAGGCCAGTTGCGCCAGTCGAGCGCCGGAGATTCTGCGCGTGAATCTTTCCAAGGGCGCTAGAGCGCTTCCGAAAGAGTGTCTGCGCGGTTGTCAGTGGGAAACACAGCCCACCCCCACTGAGTGCACCACGTTAGAAAGCGGCCCAAATATTGGCTATAACTGCTGGTATGACGGCGCGTACAACGGCGCTACATGCAATGAAAACGACGACGATGACCCAGGTGACGATGAGCCACCTAAGAAGTGCGAACCCGGTCAAGTGCGTTTGCCGTCCGGCAAGTGCGGTGATCAAGGCGATTGCCCCGTAGGTCAGCACAAGCTCAACGGTAAGTGTGAGCCGGTGGGGCAGTGCCCTACTGGCAAGATCAAGGCTCCTGATGGCTCCTGCGTCGACGAGGGCTGCCCGGCCGGTCAGGCGAAAGGCGAGGATGGGACCTGCAAGCCTGACGACGATGGCGACGGGGATCCTAACGACGGCGAGGACACTGGGAAGTTCTCAGGCGGCGAAAGCTGCGAAGAACCGCCCCAGTGCAGCGGCGATAACATCCTGTGTGGTCAGGCGCGTATTCAGTGGCGTATCGACTGCAACACGCGTCGCGCAGATAGCGTCCATGCGGGCAATGGTTGTTCGATGGCTGACGTACCGATTTGCGTCGGCAAAAACTGCGATCCATTGGAATACGCGCAGTTGCTGCAAGCATGGCGCGGTCGTTGCGCTGTTGAGCGTCTTGGCACAGGTGTGCCTATTGATCCCGCGCCCGGGCAAATTCGCGACTATCTCACTGGCTCAGGTCAGTCGCTTCCGCCTGTGTCTAGCCCATGGCTGGATGAGGACTATTCGCCTGCAACCTGGTCGTCCGGCTTAGGGCAGGGCACTTGTCCGGCGCCCGTTTCTACCACTGTTTCTATTGGTCAGTCGTCTGCGCAAGTCGAGTTTTCGTTTCAGCCCATCTGCGATTTCGCTGCCGCGCTGCGCACACTATTGCTTGCGTGTAGCGCAATTCTTTCCGTCCTCATCATCTCGGGAGCTAGGAAATAATGCCTTGGCTTGGTGCACTGCTGGCGTCTCTTCTCGGAACCGCAGCGTCTCGTGTTCTGACCGGCGTTGGTGTCGGGTTGGTTACCTATGCTGCGCTGACTCCTGTTATTTCGTCCGCGCTCACCATCGCGCGAAATGCTACCGCTGGGATTACCGCGTCTGTGTTGCAAATCTGCTTGATTGCAGGTCTCGGCGATTGCATTTCCGCGCTGGGTTCCGCACTGCTGACGCGTGCTGCGATTTCTGCCGGCCGCGTTGCTTTAGCTAAGAAGGGGTAAGACGTGCTTATTCTTGTGACGGGCCAGCCAGGGAACGGTAAGACGTTGCGCGCGATGGCGTTGGCGCTGGAGGAGCATGATCGCAATGCTGCCGCTGTCAAAGAAGGCAAAGAGCAGCCGCGTCGTTTCTTCTCCAACATCGCTGGTTCCACTACCGACGAGAATCCAGACGCTTTCCCATGGATGGAGAAGCTGCCCGATCACCTTGACTGGACCCAACTCCCGGACGGCTCTTTCGTTCTGTACGACGAAGCTCATTCCGACGGCAAGACTAAAGAGCTAGAGCGCTATGGCCTGCTCTTTCCTTCCACAGGTAAGCCCGGCGAATCTAGCGATCCGCGTATCCGATCGATGTCCACCCACCGGCATCGCGGCTTTGACATTGTGCTGATGACACAGTGGCCGACCAAGATTCATCATCAGGTACGCACTCTCGTCGGCAAGCACGTGCACATGAATCGTGCGATGGGCTTGCAGCGTGCTGGCGTTCTGACTTGGACGCGCGCTCAGATTGATCCTTATGATGAACGTCAGCGCGAGAAGGCAGAGGAAGAGATTTGGGCGTACGAGAAGGGGTTGTACAGTCGATATAAGAGCGCCACGCTTCATACGTCTACGTACAAATTCAAGATTCCAAAAAAGATTTGGCAAGCTTTTGCGATGCTGGTGGTTGGCCTTTTGGTGGCCTGGGCTCTTTGGCTGTTTCTCTTTAAGCCCAAGCAACGTGATGCGGACAGCACAACGTCTGCGCCGCAAGCCCAGGCGCTGTTAGGCGCGGGTGCGGCGGCGCCTGTTAAGCCTCGTACTGCTTATGAGTATGCCGAGGCGCATCTGCCGCGTTTTCCCACCATGCCCTGGACAGCGCCGGTGTTCGATGAGCGCAAGCCTTTGTCCGATCCGCAGTTGTTGTGCATGTCTTCTGAGGCGGGCCTAGACGTAGACGGTCAGCGCCGTGATGCGAGTTGCACCTGTCTGACGGAGCAGGGTACGCGTTACCAAATCAACGATGGGGAGTGTCGCCGCATTGCTCGCGATGGTCCGGTTTACAACCCGTATCGCCAGCTCTCGCAGGGTGCACCTCAGCCTGCTCAGGCGCCTCTTACCAGTGCGGCCGCGACCCCAGTAGCCCCATCGGTTGGTCAGCCTCCTTCGACTGCTGGAAGCGTTCTGAGTGCGCCCCAGGTGTCGTCTTATGGCGCGCTTGGTGTCGGTGGTACTGCATCATCTGCAACGTCTAAGTAGGCCGTATCTTCGAGGGGCAGGGGATAGGTTTCATTTTTCACTGCTTTTTGCAGATTCCTTTGGATACCCAGGCTTCGCCTTCTCGCTTGATCCATTGACCGTTGATGCATCGGCTTCCTGCGCGATCTAATTCCTGTTGGTCGTACAAGGCGCGAGCGCGGCGGATTTCTTCCAGGCGCATTAGTCGCATCGACTCTCGCGCCGCCATGTCAGCGTTATCGTTTTTGACGGTCTCGAGTATCGGAGTTGCTTTCGCTAGTGGTTGCCTTTTGTGTACCAGGTACAGCGTTGCGATACTTGCCGCCGCAACTCCGATCACGATGCAGGTGACTAGGAAGTTGTTTGTCCAACTGCGCCGGGGCTGGTCCGTGTCCATGTTTGCTCCTTGTTTTTGGCGAGCATAAAAGAAAGGCCCCCGATCGGGGGCCTTTCTTTTTGGGGTGTGCGGATCTGTAGCTGTTTTTTCTTAGCCGGCCGCCACGCCGTTCTGTCGGTAGTCGGCCAGGGTCACGATGACGACTTTTACCGGTTGTTGGCCAGCAGCCTTCGCCGCTGCTGCAGCTCGCGCCTTCGTTGCCTGTAGCCGAGCTTCGTTATGTTCTCGCCAGGCCATGCCGGCGACGCGCTCCGGGCTCAACCGTAGGCCTGTGGGCGACACCAGGTCTCGGCCGCGTAGTCGCCAGCCATCCCAGGGTCCGGTCAGGTTTACGTGGTTGTGGGCGTGCTGGTTCAAGAGTTTAGCGGCGCAGTCGTTGGGGCAAGGCGTCTTATCAGGCCAGCACGGCGGACGGATTTCCATATCGGGCTCCTGGCTGAAATTGCAGGGTCAGAATCGCCCAGGCCTGTCGCACCCACCGACCCATAATTTCGCATAATGTACATTATGTTATAATTTGTGCGACTAGTGCAGCGCATCGGCCCTGACCTTCGGACAGCCTTTCCCATGGACCTCTCCAACCCGAACATCGATCTCACCGGCGACTGGGTGGGCTGGCGCCAATGCGGGCGCTGGCTCATATCCGACGACGGGCAACGCATCACCATCGGACGCCTACGCGGGCTGTTGTGGCGTGAGCAGATGGAACTCTATAGGCAAGGCTTCGCCTCGCGCCGCCAAGCCGAACAGGCCAAGAGCCGGCGGCCTTTCCGGTCAAAGTCGTCGTGGTCGACCTCGCCGACTATCGCTGCAACGGCACGGCCCCAACCGTAAGGTTGCCGAAAGGTACGACAGCGGCCTCATCGCCCAGTCTGTGCGCAACCGCCGGCTAGGACGACACCGGCGAGCGGCCCGCAGGATGTGCGGGCGAGCGTCGTCTGCTCAACGAGGATCCGATCATGGCTAGCATCGATTACGCCGGTTACGGCGTGTGGAACAGCACCAACGACGTCACCAGCAAGGTCCGCCAGCAGTACAGCGCCGGCCAGCGCACCTTCATCGCCAACAACGGCGATTACGGCGATCCGTCGCCGGGCGATCGCAAGTACCTGTACATCGTCTGGAACAGCTCCGACAGCGGCGTGGTCGGCGAGGACGACAGCCGCGGCATCACCGTGCCGTAAGTGCAGGCGTCGCCTCGGTAGATTTCGCATAACGCGAAGATCACGGGATCTCACGAGCGCCGGTCGGTATGACCGGCGCTTGTGTGTTTGGCCTTTCACTGGCTCGCGTGCGCGCTTCCATGCGCACGGCCTTAGGGGCCGCCAGCGCGTGCTCCATCTGGGATCGCGTCAGCGCCAACAACCACGACTTTTGCAACCCGTTTCAGCAACGAAACATCCCGCTACGGTTCGCCGTCGGCGGATTCTCGACGGGCGACTCCCCTGCCCGCCGCCCCGCTCAACGCCAAGCCTCACGCATCCAACGTCGCCCCGCCGTCCACGCGCAGATCGTGCAGGGTGATGTGGCGCGCACGGTCCGACAACAGGAAGCAGACCGCCTCGGCCACGTCGTCGGGCTCGGCGATGCGGCCGAGCGGAATGCCGATGCGGAAGCGCTCGCCGTCGCCGCGCAGGATCCGCTGACGCGCCGCTTCGTCGGCGGCGAAGGCGCGCTGCATGGCGGTGTCGGTGGAACCGGGCGAGACGACGTTGCAACGCACGCCGCACGGCGCGAGCTCCAAGGCCAGGCAACGCAGGTACTGGGTCGCCGCGGCTTTCGAGGCGGCATAGGCCGACATGCCGGTGCGCGGCGCGGCGGCCGCGTTGGAACCGACCGCGACGATGCTGCCGACGCGGCGCTCGCGCATGCGCGAAGCAACGGCGCGAGTGGTGGCGAACACGCCGCGGGCGTTGACCGCCATGCACGCATCCCAGTCGTCGGGATCCAACTCGACAGCCGCGCCGACGCGCAGGATGCCGGCGACATGCGCCAGGTGCGCGATCGGCCCCAGTTCGTTCTCGATCCGCGCCACCGCCGCCTCGACCGCGCCGATGTCGGCGACGTCGCAGGCCTGCGTCGACACCTGCGCCCCCTGCCCGCGCAGCGCCTGCGCCGTCGCCTGCAATCGCGCCTGGTCGCGATCCATCAGCGCCAGCCGCGCGCCCTCCCCCGCCAGCCGCGCCGCCGTCGCCGCGCCGATCCCCTGAGCCGCGCCGACCACCAGGGCGACGCGCCCGGCGAACTCCCCTGCCCCGTCTTGTCGCGCGTTCACGCCGACGCCCCCTGCAACGCGTCGGCCTGCGCTTCGAATTCATCCATGATCCGGTGGCGCTCGTCGTGGTAGCGCTCTTCGTCCCAACGGTCCTTCCAATACGGAACCGCGTACATCATCGCGCGCGGCACGCCGCGTTCGCGCGCGAGCAGGTCGCGGATCGCCACCACCTGCGCGCTTTCGCCGGCCAAGGTCGCCGACACCGTTTCGCCGTCGTGCCACGGCAGTTCGCGCACCGCCTCCAGCAGCCGCCGGCTAGCGCCGGCCGGGGCGCCGTCGCGCGAGAACCAGCGCGCCTGCAGCCGCGGATGCGCGGGCAAGGGCTGGATCTCGCCGGCATCGGGCGCTTCCAGCAAGGCATCGATGCGCGCGTGCGCCGGCAATTGCGCGATCACCGCGCAGATCAAGGCGTAGCTGCTGGGATCGCCGACCAGCAGATGACGGCCGGCCTGCGCGCGGAACAACGCCGGCCCGCCGGGACCGGCCACGCCGAGCGCATCGCCCGGCCGCGCCGCAGCGGCCCAGCGCGAGGCCGGGCCGTCGTCGCCGTGCAGCACGATGTCGATGTCGAGCTCGGCCGCGGCCGGATCGATCCGCGCCACGGTGTAGGTGCGCACCGCCGGCCGCGCCGCGCCGGGCGGCCACACCGGCCCGTGTTCGCCGAACTCCGGCAACACCGGCGTCTGCCCGGCCTCGGCCGGCAGAAACAGCTTGATGTGCGCGCCTTCGCTGCCGGCCGGAAAGCCGTCGAGCTCGCGCCCGCCGACGGTGATCCGGCGCATCCGCGCGGTGCGCTGGGCGATACGCAACACCCGCAGCAGGCGCGCGCGCGGACGCGCGCTCATGCGGCCTCGCGCGCGAGCGCGCCGTGCAACTGGTCCAGGCGCAATGAGGAATCCGCCAGCGCCGCCCGCATCGTCGCGACCAAGGCGCGATGGTGCGCGTCCAGCGTCGCCGCGTCGTAAGCTTGCGGGTTGGCTTCGATATCGAAGCGCACGCCGTCGGCCAGCGGCGACACGGTCAGGTCGAGATCCTCGACCGAGCCCACCGATACCGGATGCGCGCGGCTGCGCAGGCCGTCGAACACGAAGCCGCGATCGAACGGCATCAGGTTGAGCACCGGCCCGTACAGTTGCGCGTGGCTGTCGCCCAGGCCGAGGTCCTGGCGCAGCCATTCGTAGTTGTAGCGCTGGTGCGGGCGCAGTTCGCGCAATTCGGCGGCGACCGCGCGCGCCAGTTCGGCGAAGCTCCACTGCGGCTGCAGGCGCAAGCGCAGCGGCACCACGTTCATGCCCATGCACGGCACGCCCAGCGCCGCCGAGCCGAGCCGGTTCATCACCAGCAGCCCCAGCGAAATCGCGTCGTTGCCGCTGCGCGCGCGCATCCAGGCGAACACCGCGGCGATCAGCCATGCCGACCAGTCCACGCCGAGCGCGCGCGCCGCGTGATGCCAGCGCTGGTGCTCGCCGGCCGGCAGCTGCAGGCGCGAAGAACGCGCGCTGTCGTCGGGCGCGCACTTGGGCCCGAGCGTGACCGGTTCGGCACGATCGGCGCAGCGCTGCAGCCAGAACTCGCGGCTGCGCGCGGATTCGGGCGACGCGCGATAGCGCGCTTCCTCGGCGACCAGCGGCGCAAGCGACCAGTCGCGCGCGGCCGCCGCCGCGCGGCCGCCGGTCCGGGCCGAATACAACTCGGCGACGCGGTGGATCAGCAGCAGATAGGCGAAGCCGTCGAGCGCGATATGGTGCGCGCGCAAGTACCACAGGTGGCGCTGCGCGCCCAGGCGGATCAGCGCGGTCGCGAACAGCGGGCGCCGGGCCAGGTCGGCCGGGCGCAGCAGGTCTTCGCGCATCCAGCGCCAGGCGCTGTCCCATGGCTGGTCGCAGCCGGCGTAGTCTTCGCGGCCGATCACCACGCTGCGCGATTCGCGTAAGCGCTGGACGACATCGGCGCCCTCGCCTTCGTAGCGCATGTGCAGCGCGTCGCAGGCTTGCAAGGTTTCGCGGATCGCCGCTTCCAGCGCCGCCTCGTCGAGCGGGCCTTCCAACTCCACGGCTTCGGCGGTCCACAACGCCGGACTGTCGGGGTCGAGTTGTTGCGCCGACCACATGCCCAGTTGCGGGCCGGTGAGCGGCAGCGCGGCGTCGGAGGACGGGCTGTCGGGCTTCACGCTACTCGACATCAGGCTCCCGGCCATCAGGCCGCCCGCCGCTGCTGGATCAGTTCCCACCATTGCGCCACGCTGCCGCGCTCTGCCAGTTCGACCAGACCGATGCGCTCGCCGCGCGCCGACCAACGCTCCAGCAGGGTCATCATCCGGATCGAATCCAGCCCGGCCTCGAAGGGATTGTCGTCGGCGCCGATCTCGGCGAGCGGACGCTCCATGATCAGCGCCAGTTCGGTGCGCAGCGCGGTCAGGCTCGCCGGCAGGCCGGCGGCGTCGGCCAGCGCCTGCGCGCAGTCGGCGCGGCCGAGCACCACGCCGCAGCGGCGCGACACGTAATCCAGCGCCATCTGGTGTTCTTGCGCGGAAAAATCGGCCACCGCGTCGGCGACCAGGAACGGCTGGATATCGTGCATGAAGGCGTCGGCCACGGTCATCATGCAGCCGATGTGGGCGTAGATGCCGCAGACGATGAGCTGGTCGCGGCCTTGTTCGCGCATCCGCTGGCGAAGATCGCTGGAGACGAAGGCGCTGTAGCGCCACTTGGTCAGCACGGTGTCGTGCGGGCGCGGCGCGATCGGCGCGGCGACCGGCGCCAGTTGCGGCTGGGCGGTGATGCCCGGTCCCCACCACGGCTGCAGCAGGCCGCGCTGCTGCGCGCTCTGCACCGGCGGCTGGGCGGTGTAGACCACCGGCACGCCGGCATCGTCGCAGGCGTCGCGCAGCGCGCGCACGTTCTCCAGCAACTGCGGCACCGGCGCCTGGCTCTGATCGTAGAACGCCAGGAAATACTCTTGCAGGTCGTGGATCAGCAGCACCGCGCGCGCGGGCTCCGGGCGCCAGTCGACCCGGTTGGACGGCCACTGCTGCGGGCCGGGCATGGGATAGGTCGCGATCTTCGGAATGGTCATGGCGAGACTTCGGCGGTAGCGGATTCGGGGAAGGAAGCGACGGCCGGCGGCGCGAAGCGCGCGCGCAGGGCCTTCTTGTCGATCTTGCCGACCGCGGTGCGCGGCAGCTCGGCCAGGAATTCGACGCGGTCGGGAATCTTGTAGGCGGCGATGCCGCGTTCGCGCAGGAACTGCGCCAACTCGCGCGGCGTGGCCTGGGCCGGCTCGCGCAGCGTCACGAACGCGCAGGACTTCTCGCCGAGAAAGCGATCGGGCATCGCCACCAGCGCGGCGTCGAACACCGCCGGATGCGCCAGCAGATAGCCTTCGATTTCCTCGGCCGCGATCTTCTCGCCGCCGCGGTTGACCTGGTCCTTGGCCCGGCCTTCGACGATCAGATGCCCGCTGGCGAGCCGGCGCACGCGGTCGCCGGTGCGATAGAAGCCGTCGGCGGTGAACGCGCGCGCGTTGTGCGCTTCGGCGCGGTAATAGCCGCGGATCGTGTACGGCCCGCGGGTCAGCAGATGGCCGATCTCGCCGGGCGCGACCTCGACGTCTTCGTCGTCGACGATGCGGATCTCGTCGTCGCCGCTGATCGGCCGTCCCTGCGTGCCCAGCACGAATTCCTCGCCGTCCTCGTCGCGGGTGTAGTTGACCAGCCCTTCGGCCATGCCGAACACCTGCTGCAGGCGGCAACCGAACGCCGCCGGCACGCGCCGGGCGACATCGCCGGCCAGGTGCGCGCCGCCGATCTGGATGCAGCGCAGGCTGCCCAAGTCGTAGCGCGCCCGCGCGCGCGATTCCAGCCACGCCAGCGCCAGGGCCGGCACCAGCGCAGCCAGGGTGACGCGCTCGCGCTGGATCAGGGCGAAGCACGATTCGGCGTCGCCCTGCCGCGCCAGCACCACGCAGCCGCCGGCATGGAACACGCCGAGCGCGCCGGGCGAGCTCATCGGGAAATTGTGCGCGGCCGGCAAGACGCACAGGTAGACGGTCTCGCCGTCCAGGCCGCAGATGCGCGCGCTCTCGCGCACGCTGTACAAATAGTCGTCGTGGGTGCGCGGGATCAGTTTGGGCACGCCGGTGCTGCCGCCGGACAACTGCAGGAAGGCGAACTCGGCCGCGTCCGGGCCGTCGCCTTGCAGCGGTTCGTCGAGCAACGCGTGGAAGGCGTGGAATTCCTCGGCCTCGCCGATCACGACCACCTCGCGCAGGCCGGTATGTTCGGCGCGCAGTTCGCGGATCATCGCGCGGCAGTCGAAGCCGCCGTCGCGGTCGGCGATCACGCAGGCGCGTACGTCGGCGTGGCCGACGAAATAGCCGATCTCGGCGCGGCGATGCGCCGGCAGCGCGAACACCGGCAGCGCGCCGAGCAGGAACAGCGCGTGGCAGGCGACGTAGTATTCGCCGATGTTCGGCAGTTGCAGCAGCACCCGGTCGCGCGGCGCGACGCCGATGCGGCGCAGGCCCGCGGCGAATCGGCGTGCGTCGCGATCCAGTTGCGCGTAGCTCCAGCGCCGTTCGCCGCAGATCACGGCGGTGCGTTCGGGATGTTCGCGCGCACCGCGGGCCAGGCCGGCGTAGAGGTTCTCGCCGATCCAGTAACCGCGCTCGCGATAGCGCGCGGCGAATTCGTCCGGCCAGGCCACGCAGCCGTCCAGCGGCGCGGCGCTCATGCCCTGCCCTCGGCCTCGGCCACGTGCGCCAGCCCCATCGCGCCGAGCATGGTGCGCAGCTTGGCCGTGGTCTCGGCCAGTTCGGCCTCCGGCTGCGAGCCGGCGACGATGCCGGCGCCGGCGAACACCGTCGCGCGGTGTTCCTCGACCAGGGCGCAGCGGATCGTCACCGCCCATTCGCCGTCGCCTTCGCTGTCGCACCAGCCGACCAGGCCGGTGAACAGGCCGCGGTCGTAGCCTTCCAGTTCGCGGATCGTGCGCCGCGCCGGCTCGGTCGGATAGCCGCACACCGCCGGGGTCGGATGCAGCGCCAGCGCCAGCCGCAGCGAACTGGTCGCCGGGTCGCGCAGCACGCCGTCCACGCGCGTGGACAGGTGCCACATGGTCGGCGTGGCCAATAGCGAAGGCGCGGCCGGCACCTGCAGTTCGCGGCAGAACGGGCGCAGCGCCGCGGCCACGTCCTCGATCACCAGCGCGTGTTCGTGCAGGTCCTTGGCCGACTGCAGCAGGCCCTCGGCGCGGCGGCGGTCTTCGTGCGGGTCGGCGCTGCGCGGGATCGAACCGGCCAGCGGATTCGACACGATCCGCGCGCCGCGCTTGGACAGCAGCAACTCGGGGCTGGAACCGATCAGGCAGGCGGCCGGACCGCCGGCGCCGGCCAGATCCATGGCGAAGGTGTAGGCCGAAGGCGCGCGCGCCAGCAACTGCGCGAGCAATTGCGCCACCTCGACCCGCGCATCGATGCGCAGGCTGCGCGACATCACCACTTTACGCAGCCCGCCGTCGTGGATGCGTTGCAGCGAGCGCTCGACGTTGCGCTTGAACTGCGCCGGCGCAGGCACCGGCTGGACGTTCGGCTCGATTCGGTCCGCATGGCGGGCCTCGCCGTGGACGGCGCCGCGGTGGCGCGCGCGCCCGGCCGCGAACGCGGCCTGCGCCGGCACCCACAGCCGCGCGGGCTGGCCGCCTTCGAACGGCACCGCGCCGAGCAGCGGCAAGCGCCCGGCTTCGGCCGCGACCTGCGCCAGCAAACGCTCGCTGGCGCCGGCGAGATCGTCGTCGCTGGCGCGCGTCAACGGCTGCAGCACGCCGCGCGCATGCAGCTGCGTGTGGCTGGAGGAGAACAGCGAATCGTGCGCGCGGTAGCTCGACAGCAAGGCTGGCGCGGCGAAGGCCTCGGCCGGTTCATGGCTGGACGCGGATGCGTCGAAGCCGCCGAGTCCCGAATCGCCCACATTGGATTCGCCCGCATTGGATTCGCTGGCGGGAACCGGCGCGAGCGGCGCCAATTGGGCTTCTTCGCTCATCGCCGCGCTCCTGCGCGCGCGACGGCGCGATCGCCGCGAGGATCGTGGAACGAGAAAGGCGAAAAACGGAAAGCTGGCGTCGCGCAAGCCGCGCGGGAGAATGCGTTCAAGAGGCACCTGCAGGCTCTGGGGTCGAGAGCTTGCGGGCGGGAACGCCGGCTGGCCGGAAATGGACGAGCCGTGAGTACGTCGTCCGTGTGAGTGGGAATTATGCCACTTGCGCTGGGCCGGGCAAGCGCTTGCGCGCCGTGCGCGGGATGAACGAAATCGCGCGTACGGCCGCGTGTGCGCATATGCCGGACGCGGCGGCCGATCGATGCGATAGGCATCACAGCCGTACAAATCCGGTTTGCGACCTCTATCGCGCTTTCACTCGCACGACACGCATCCGCGAACCATGACGCCGACCGCGAGCGATCCGCGCCGGCGCGCCGACGACGTCGCGGCCGTCATCGCCGAGCCGGCGGGCCGCGGCGCTTGCGGCACTTCTGAGCGGACAGGCGCGGGCGCGCGCCGTTCATGCCGCCGCGCCCGCCAGCCACCGCAACAGTCCGCGCACCGCCATCACCCCGGCCAGCGTCGCCAGCAGCGAAGCGCCGACGTGCGCGGCCACGATCGCCCCGGCCCAGCCGTACTCGCCGCGCAACAGCAGGCTGGACGTCTCGGCCGAGAACGTCGAAAACGTGGTCAGGCCGCCGAGAAAGCCGGTGGTCAGGGCCAGCCGCAAGGCCAGCGGCAGGGTTTCGTATTGGGCGAACACCGCCATCAGCACGCCCATCAACAACCCGCCCAGGGCGTTGGCGGCCAGGGTGCCCATCGGAACGGTCGGGAACAGCGGGTTCAGGGCCAGGCCGAGCCACCAGCGCAACAACGCGCCCAGGCCCGCGCCGATGAAGATGCTCACAGCCGACATGCCATCCACGCGCTCGGACTCCTCACGGTTTGCAAGGAGCGCGCGCGGCGGGTATCGACTGGACGGCGACACGCCTGCGCACCCGCGGTCCGGGGTGGGCAGGCATCATCAGCCTTGGCGGCGGTTCGCCTGTCGCGACAGGACCGGAGGAATGCCATCTCCGCCGGTCATGCTACCGCAGCGGCAAATCCGCGAACAAGCGCGGGGTCGGCGCCGGTCGCGCCCGCTCCCGGCCCTGCCGGCAGCGGGCGAAACGATGGTGTCGCGAACCCTCGGCGGCGCGCCGAAATGAACGCCGCACGCAACCTTCCTACTCAGGAAGGTTGCACCATCGCCGGCCATTGCGTGCACAATGAGCTTCGTTCGACCGCGTGACCGCGTCTCGCCGCCGTTCGCCGCTCCCATCGCACTCCACTTGCCCCGCCCTCGCGCATGTCCTTTCTTTCGCTGCTGCTGCGCCTGTCGCTGATCGTCGCGTTGAGCCTCAACGGCTACGCGTCGGCGGCGATGATCGCCAGCGGCGGCCACGCGATGGGCCCGCATACGGCGATGACGGCCGCGCCCGCCGCGGACCCGGCGATGGCCGACTGCCACGAAGGCATGGACCTGCCGGCGATGGCGCATGCCGATGGCCCGATGCAGCATCACGGCGCCGCGCCCGGCTCCATGCCCGATTCCACGCCGCACCCCGGCGACCCGGCCGCCCCGCACGAGGGCGACTGCTGCGGCAAATTCGCTTGCCAGTGCGATTGCCTGCAGGCCGCCAGCATCGCCCACGCGGTCGTGCCGTTGCCGCCGCGCCTGGACGAAATCGCGCCGGCGCTGCCGAACGCGCACGCGCCGCCCAGCGGCGTGCTGAGCCTGCCGATCCGCCCGCCCATCGCCTGATTCGCGACCGCCGGCCCTGCGCCGGCCCACGGCCGTACGCGCCCGCGGCGAACGCCGCGCGCCGTCGCCGTTCGCTCGCACGCGCGCCGCGCCGCCACCCGGCCGGCCCTCGCATCGCTTGCCGCGATCCAGATCGCGGCGCTTCCCACTCGCCGGCAACGGCACGGAAGGTCCAATGAATTCACGCATTCCCCCTTACGGCGCGCCGCTCGACCGCAGCCGCCGCCGCTTCGTCGCCGGCCTCGCCGCCGGCGGCGCCATCGCCGGCAGCGGCCTGTGGCGCGGCGCGTTCGCCGCGCCGATGGCGCACGCCCCGCGCGTTCTCAGCGGCACCGAATTCGATCTCGACATCGGCGCCACCCAGGTCAACTTCACCGGCCGCGTGCGCCCGGCGGTGACCGTCAACGGCAGCCTGCCGGCGCCGATCCTGCGCTGGCGCGAAGGCGACACCGTGACCCTGCGCGTGGCCAACCGCCTGCGCGAGGGCATGACTTCGATCCATTGGCACGGGCTGATCCTGCCGGCCAACATGGACGGCGTGCCGGGCCTGAGCTTCGACGGCATCCGCCCCGGCGAGAGCTACGTCTATCGCTTCCGGGTCGGCCAGTCCGGCACCTACTGGTACCACAGCCACTCGCTGTTCCAGGAACAGGCCGGCCTGTACGGCGCGATCGTCATCGATCCGCGCGAGCCGCATCCCTACCGCTACGACCGCGAGCACGTACTGCTGCTGTCGGACTGGACCGACCTGGAACCGGCCGCGCTGTTCCGCCGGCTCAAGCAGATGTCCAGCTACGACAACTACTACAAGCGCACCGTCGGCGACGCGCTGCGCGACGTGCGCGACAAGGGCCTGGCCGCGACCCTGCGCGACCGCGGCGAATGGGGCCGCATGCGCATGACCCCGACCGACCTGTCCGACGTCAACGGCCACACCTACACCTACCTGCTCAACGGCGCCACCCCGGCCGGCAACTGGACCGGCCTGTTCAAGCCCGGCGAGAAGGTGCTGCTGCGCTTCGTCAACGGCTCGGCGATGACCTACTTCGACGTGCGCATCCCCGGCCTGAAGATGACCGTGGTCGCCGCCGACGGCATGCCGGTGCATCCGGTCAGCGTCGACGAGTTCCGCATCGCCGTGGCCGAGACCTACGACGTCATCGTCGAGCCGTCCGGCCAGGACGCCTACACGATCTTCTGCCAGGACAACGCCCGCACCGGCTACGTGCGCGGCACCCTGGCGGTGCGCCAGGGACTGGAAGCGGAGGTGCCGCGCACCGATCCGCGCCCGCTGCTGACCATGGAGGACATGGGCCACGGCGGCATGGGCGGGCACGGCGGCCACGACATGTCGCAGATGAAGGGCATGGAGGGCGGTTGCGGCGGCAACATGGGCGGCGCCAAGTCCAAGGGCATGGAAGGCGGCTGCGGCGCCAACATGGGCGGCGGCAACGGCATGGCCGGCATGGACCAAGCCGGCATGAACCACGGCGCCGGCGCGAAACCGGGCGGCGACGAGCGCCTGATCGACATGCGCGCGATGAGCGTATCGCCCAAGCTCGACGACCCCGGCATCGGCCTGCGCGGCAACGGCCGCAAGGTGCTGACCTACGCCGACCTGCACAGCGTGTTCCCCGACCCGGACGGCCGCGAACCCGGCCGCGAGATCGAGTTGCACCTCACCGGCCACATGGAGAAGTTCGCCTGGTCCTTCGACGGGCAGAAATTCATGGGCGCGGAACCCATTCGGCTGACCTACGGCGAGCGGCTGCGCATCGTCCTGGTCAACGACACCATGATGACCCACCCGATCCACCTGCACGGCCTGTGGAGCGACCTGGAGAACGACAAGCAGGAATTCCAGGTGCGCAAGCACACCGTCGACATGCCGCCGGGAACGCGCCGCAGCTACCGCGTGCGCGCCGACGCGCTCGGCCGCTGGGCCTTCCACTGCCACCTGCTCTACCACATGGAAGCGGGCATGATGCGCGAAGTGAGGGTCGAAGAATGAAGACGACCGCACGCCTGCCCCGCTCCGCCCTGGCCCTGGCGCTGTCGTTCGCCGGCGTCGCCGGCGCACAGCAGCACGATCATGCCGCGCATGCGACCGACGCGGCGCCCGCGGCCGCAATGGATCGTTCGCGAATGAACCATTCGTACACCGGCAAGAAAACGCCGGCGAAGACGGCCGCCGCGCAGTCGAAAGCGGCCGCTGCGCAGGTGAACCACTCGCAGATGGATCATTCCAGGATGGACCACTCCGGCCCTGCGGCGCCTGCCGCCGCATCCGAGCCGGACGCGGCGATGGATCGCTCCAAGATGGACCACTCGCAGATGGACCATTCGAAAATGGACCATTCGAAAATGGACCATTCGAAAATGGACCATTCGCAGATGGGCCACGGCGCCGCGCCGCGCACCGACGCGCCGCAGCGACCGCGCGAGCCGATCCCCGCGGTCACCGACGCCGACCGCGCCGCCGCGTTCCCGCCGATCAGCCTGCACATGCAGCACGCGCCCGAGTTCGGCCGCATGGTGGTGTTCAACCGCCTGGAAGCGGTCGATGCCGAACACGGCAGCGCCCAGGCCTGGGAAGGCCAGGCCTGGTTCGGCAACGACACCGACCGCCTGTGGCTGCGCAGCGAAGGCGAGCGCGAGGACGGCCGCACCGAATCGGCCAACCTGGAGGCGCTGTACGGCCGCGCGATCTCGCCGTGGTGGGACGTGGTCGCCGGCGTGCGCCACGACTTCCGCCCCGAGCGTTCGCAGACCTGGGCCGCGTTCGGTCTGCAGGGGCTGTCGCCGTACAAGTTCGAAGTGTCCGCCACCGCCTACCTCGGCGAACGCGGCCAGAGCGCGCTCAACCTGGAGGCCGAGTACGAGCTGCTGCTGACCAACCGCCTGATCCTGCAGCCGCTGGTCGAAGTCGAGTTCTACGGCAAGGACGATCCGCGCCGCGAGACCGGCGCCGGCCTCAGCAGCGCCGAAGCCGGGCTGCGCCTGCGCTACGAGTTCAGCCGCAAGTTCGCGCCGTATATCGGCGTGAGCTGGGAGCGCGCGTTCGGCGACACCGCCGACTACCGGCGCGCGCACGGCGAACGGATCGAGGACACCCGCCTGGTCGCCGGCGTGCGGCTGTGGTTCTGAAGGAGCGCGCCGATGAACGCTTTCCTTCGAACCGGCCTGTGGCTGGGCGGCGCGGTCTTGACCGCGGGCGCAGCCGGCGTCGCGGCGCTGTGGTCGGGAATCTATGACGTCGGCGCCGACGCGCCGCACACGCGGCCGGTGTACGCCGTGCTCGAGTACGCGCGCGCGCGTTCGGTGGCGACGCGCGCGAGCGCGATCGCGGTGCCGGCCGATCTCGACGACGCCGAACGCGTGCGCCGCGGCGCCGGCAACTACGCGGCGATGTGCGCCGGCTGCCACCTGACCCCGGGCGCCGGTCCCAGCGAACTGTCGCGCGGGCTGTATCCGGCGCCGCCGAACCTGTCGCGGCGCGAAGTCGATGCCGCGTCCGCGTTCTGGACGATCAAGCACGGCATCAAGGCCTCGGGCATGCCGGCTTGGGGCGGCAGCATGGACGACGCCCACCTGTGGGACCTGGTCGCCTTCCTCGGCCGGCTGCCTTCGCTGGACGCGCAGGGCTATCGCGAACTGGTCGCGCGCAGCGACGGCCATTCGCACGGCGGCGGCGAGGACGCGTCCGGGCATGGCGCCATGGGCAGGCATGCGCATGGCGACGACGCCCGGTCCGGCGCGGACGATGCGCAGGGACACGACGCCGGCGCGGGCGATGCCGGCGCCGGCGGACATGCGCATACGCACGACGACGCGCATCCGCCCGCACCGCGGGACAGCGCCAAGGCCGCGCCACCGACCGAGGACGCGCACACCCACCGCGACGGCCGATCGCACCGGCACTGACCCGGCCGGACCGGCTCCGCTTCATAGCGGAGCCGGTCCTGGGAGTTTGTGGCGAGCGGCGGAGCCGATACCGGAAGTTCCGTGGCGATCCGAAAGGAAAGCGTCGGGCCTGAAGGCCCTCCCACGACAGCGGTCGGGCCGCACATCGCCGCAGATAGAGCCAGCCAGCTTTGAATAGAGCCAGCCAGCCTTACTGGAACCGGCCAGCTATATAGAGACGGCCAGTTTTGTAGAGACGGCCAGCTTTGTAGAGCCAGCGAGCTTTACTGGAGCCAGCCAGCTTTGCCGAAGCCGGCCGCCTTCGCTGTTGTGGGAGGGCCTTCAGGCCCGACGCCTTCCTCCCAGCCGCCACGCACTCGCTGAACGGCGCACTGCGTCGCACTCCCCTGCCGCCGCACTCGGCTTGGGCCCCCGCAAACGCGCGGCTATGATGTCGCTCAAGCCATCATCGCGGCCGAGGAGCCAGCCATGTCGATCAACTCCAAGGCCCGTCGCGACGCCAAGAAGCGCAAACTCGCCCGCGCCCGTCCGGTCGCGGCGGTGGGCGCCAGCATCGAGCCGCACGCGGAGCTGCGCGATACCGACGGCCGCCTGCTCGGCGGCATCGTCCGCCGCGACGGCGAATGGACCCTGGGCCTGGGCGGCCGCATCGTCGGCGGCTCCGAGAGCGCGGCGCGGGTGCTGGCCCTGCTCGAACGCGCCGCGTCGCTGCACCGGCGCGAAGGCCGCCAGGTCAGCCTGGGCTGCTCCAGCGCGTTGCGCCGCGCCGCCGACCAGGAACTGGCCGAGCGCGGACTGAGCTCCGAGCAGTTCCGCGAGGAATTGGAGAAAGAGCTGGCGATCGACCCGCCGCCCGCGCTCAACGTCGTCGCCGACGCCGGCGACGCCCGCCACTGAAACGGCGCTAGGCCTCGGCCAGCGCTTCCCAGCGCCGCTGCAATCCGGCCAGCTCCTCCAGCAAGGCCGCCACCTGCGCGGCCGATTCCGGCAACGGCCGCTGCGCCAGTTGCAACTCCAGCGCCTGCGCGCGCGCCGCCGCCTGAGCGTCGTACAAGGCGATGGCGCCGGCGCAGCGGTGCAGCGCCGCCGCCAGCGCGACCGCGTCTTCGGCGCGCAGCGCCCCGGCGATGCCCTCGCGCTCGCGCGGCAACTCGCGCAGCAACAGCGGCAACACCGCGCGCAAGCCCGCGCGGTCCGGCTCGGCCTGCGCCGGCGCCTGCTCCGGCGTCGGCAACCAGCGCCGCAGCGCCCGTTCCAGCTCGCCCAGCCGCACCGGCTTGACCAGGCAATCGTCCATCCCGGCCGCATGGCAACGCTCGAGCTGCTCGGGCAAGGCGCTGGCGGTGACCGCCACGATCGCCAGGCGCGCGCCGCCGCCGCGCGCCTCCTCGGCGCGGATCGCGCGGGCCAGTTGGTAACCGTCGGGTTGCGGCATCTGGCAGTCGCTCAGCAGCAGATCGAAGCCGCCCTCGCGCAGCGCCGCCAGCGCCTCGCGGCCGCTGGCGCACACCCGGCTGGCATGGCCGAGTTCGAGCAACTGGCGACGGATCAGTTCGCGGTTGATCGGGCTGTCCTCGGCCACCAGGATGCGCGTGGCCTGCGGCCCCGCCGCCGCTACCGGCACGGCCGCCGCACGCACGGCCGCCGCGGCCGGCGCGACGCTGGCCGGATCGCGCGCCCATTCGCAAGCGCGCCGCACGTGCAGGAACAGCAAGGGATCGGCGTGCACCGCATAGCTCTGCGAACCGCCGTCATGGTCGGTGCGGCGCATCCGCAATTGGCCGGGGCGCTCCGCGTCCTCGAAACTCAGGTCGGCCCGTTCGCCCGGCATGGCCGGCCGCTGGCGCAGCGCCGCCAGCCATTGCCGCAAGGCGTCGGCGCGGCGCGGATCGGCCAGCTTCACCGCCACCCGCAGCGGCGCCGCAGCGGCCCCCGGTTCCGCCGCCGCGGCCACCGCCGCGCGCAACGGCAGTTCGACCATCGCCCGCGTGCCCTGCCCCAGCCGGCTGTCCACGCGGATGCATCCGCCCATCAACTCCACCAGTTGCCGGCAGATCGACAAGCCCAGGCCGGTCCCGCCGTAGCGGCGCGAGGTACTGTCCTCGCCCTGCCGGAACGGCTCGAACGCGCGCCGCAACTGGGCCGGGCTCATGCCGATGCCGGTATCGCCGACCTCGATGACCAACTTGGCCGCGCGCACCCGCATGTCCAGCCAGACTCCGCCGCTCTCGGTGAACTTGACCGCGTTGCCGAGCAGGTTCAACAGCACCTGGCGCAGCCGCGCCGCGTCGCCGAGCACGCTGTCGGGCACCGCCGCGTCCACCCGCAGGTCCAGGCGCAGGCGGCGGTTGCGGCAGTCCTCGGCGGCGTGCATCGCCACCGCATCGGCGAGCCCGCGCGGCTGCAGCGGCGCCCATTCGATGCGCAGTTGCCCGGCTTCGATCCGCGACACGTCCAGGATGTCGCCGACCAGCGCCTGCAGGCTCTGCGCCGACTCGCGCATGTAGCCCAGCAACGCCTGCTGGTCGGCGTCCAGCGGCGAGCGCTGCAGCAGTTCCAGCATGCCGACCATGCCGGCCATCGGCGTGCGGATCTCATGGCTCATCGTCGCCAGGAAATGCGATTTGGCGCGGGTCGCGGCCTCGGCCTGCTCCTTGGCCCTGGCCAGCGCCTGGGCCTGCACGTGCACGTCGGTGACCTCGACGAAGTAGCCGGTATAGCCGGCCTCGCTGCCGTCCTCGCCAGGCTGCGGCGGCCGCGGCAACGCGCTGACCCGGACCCAGCGCCATTGGCCGTCGTCGCCGTGCACGCGGAAATCGGCATGCAGGCCGCTCATGGCCCGGGTCGCGACGCGGATCGCCTGGCGCAATCGCGGCAGGTCGTCGCGATGCACGCGCGCGAACAGCGCGCGCGAGTCGAGCGCCGCGCGCTCGGCGCCGATCCCGAACAACAGCTCCGGACGCCCGGTCAGATAAGGGAAGCGGATCTGGCCGTTGGCGGCGCGCTGCGCCTTGAACACCACGCCCGGCAGGTTGCGCGCGACTTCGCGCAGCTTGCGGTCGGCCGCCTCGCGCCGCCGCGATTCGTTGCGCAGGCGCAGGTGGAACACGGCGATGACGTTGATCGTCAGCAGCGCCACCGACACGATCACCAGCACCCGGCTCCACGGCACGCCCTGGCGATAGCGCGCGGCGGTCGCGCCGTCGCGGATGCGTTCGCGCTCGGCCTGCGGCAGGCGGTCGAGCCGCTCGGTCGGCGGGCTCGCACGGGCGCCGGCGGCGGCGGGGATCGATTCCGCCGTGGGACTGGCCGCGTTTCGTGCGAACGACCAAACCGTGTCGGGCGCGGTGCGCGTTGCGGCGATCTTCTCGCCGGTTCGCCCTGCCGCTATAGGGTCTTCGGCAATGCGAGCGCCCTTGCCGGGCAGCTCGTCCGCCGCGGGCGCGGCCTCGACAGCAACCGGCGCGAGGACCGGGCCCGGATCGGGATTCCAGGCGCGCGCCTGCGCCGAACCCGCCGCCACGGCCGCCACCATCGCCAATGCAGCCAGCGCCCCGCACCGCGGCGCACGACGGCCCGCCTCGGCGCTCGCCGCAGGGGCGCCCGCGCGGTTCAGGACAGCAGGCCTTCGCTGCGGGCGTATTCGTAGATCTCGCGATCGTTGCGCAAGCCGAGCTTGGCCATCGCATCGGTCTTCTGCCGGCTGATGGTCTGCTTGCTGCGATGCAGTTGCGCGGCGATCTGCGACACGCCGAAGCCGGCGACGAACAGCCGCAGCACCTCGGCCTCGCGCGGCGACAGCGCCTGGCCGGCGCGCGCCAGCGCCGCCGCCGGATCGAGCGCGGCCGACAAGGCGCGGCCGTAGTAGTGCTGCCCCTGCGCCACCGCGGACACCGCCTGGGCAAGCTCGTTCGCGGCCGCGGCCTTGTCGAGCAGCCCGGCGACGCCGGTGTCGGCGATCGAACGCAGCATCGGCGGGTTGCCGATCATGGTCAGCACGATCACCGGCAATTGCGGATAACGGCGGCGGATCAGCCCGAGCAAAGTCAGGCCGTCGCCGGCGCGGCTGCCGGGCATGGAAAAATCGGTGATCAGCAAATCCAGCGGCGTGACCGCCAGCAGCCCCAGCAGTTCGTCGGCGCCGGCGGCTTCGGCCACCACCGTCCAGGCGTCGCCGCCGCCCGCGTCGAGCAGCGCGCGCACGCCGGCGCGCACCACCGGATGGTCGTCGGACAAGGCGATGCGCAGCGGCTCGCGCGGGAAATCGGGCATATCGGTCGCGTCGGGCATCTCGTTCACGGTGCTGTTCCTCTTGAACAGCTTCTCGTCGTGTACATGCGCAGGCGGACAAAAGGTGCGCGCAGGGAGATGGCGCGCGTTCGCCGCACCAAGCCAAGGCGGGCGAGTTCGGCGATCCGTCGGCCGTCGCGGCGTCAGGCCGCGCCCGCGTGGAACGATCCACGCGAAATACAGGCGCAAAAAAATCGGGCCGCACTGGGCGGCCCGATTCGCGAACGCAGGCGCCGCGAACGGCGCGCCGTCAGGGTCGGCGGCGCGGCATCACGAGCGCACCGGCACCAGGGTGATCTCGACCCGGCGGTTCTGCGCGCGGCCGGCCTCAGTGTCGTTGCTGGCGATCGGCCGGGTCTTGCCCGCGCCGGTGAGGATGAAGCGGTCGCGCACCAGGCCCTTGGACATCAGGTAATTGCCGACCGAGGCGGCGCGCTGCTCGGACAGGCGCTGGTTGACCGCGTCGCCGCCGATGCTGTCGGTGTGGCCGGCAACCTCGACGATGGTCTGGTTGTACTCGTTCAGGGTGCTGGCGACGTTGTCGAGCACCGGGTCGAACTTCGGGTCCAAGTTGGCGCTGTTGAAGGCGAAGGTGATGTTGCTGGGCATGTTCAGGGTGATGTTGTCGCCCTGGCGGATCACGTCGACGCCGGTGCCCTGCATGCGCTCGCGCAGCGCGCGCTCCTGGCGGTCCTGGTAGTTGCCGATCGCGCCGCCGGCGAGGCCGCCGACGCCGGCGCCGATCAAGGCGCGCTGGCGGCGCTCGGTGGCGTCGTTGCCGCTGAGCAGGCCCGCCGCCACGCCGGCCAGCGCGCCGATCAGCGCGCCCTTCTGGGTCTTGCTCATGCCGCCCTGCTGTTGCTGCGGCTGGTTCGGATCGCCCGGATACGGCTGCTGCTGGCCGCCGTAGTAGCCGCCGCCACCGGTGGCGCAGCCGGCGAGCAGCGCGGTCAGGGTCGCGGCGGCGATGGCGAGTTTGAATGGGGTCTTCATGGGCTGTCCTCGTCTGGTGGCGGAGCGCCCACAAGCTAATCACGCCGCCGTGGGGGACGAGTGACGGAGGCGACCGCCCGTTCAGGTCCGGGCGGGGAAGGCGCGCGGGCCTTTCCCGGAGGGCTTTGCCGCTGCATGTGGGAGGGCCTGCAGGCCCGACGCCTTCCGATCAGGCCGGCAAGAAAGCGTCGGGGCTGAAGCCCCTCCCACAGGGCCTCAGGCCATCAACGCCGCCGCGCCCTCGGCGTCCAGGGCGTGGTTCCAGTCGCCCATCAGCGCTAGGTACAGCAGCTTGTCGAACTCGGCGCCGAAGCGGCCGATCACCTCGTCCGGATCGGGGATCAGCTTGCCGTCGGCGATCAGGCCGAAATGCACGCGGCCGTTGTAGCTCAGGATCGAGATGCCGACCCCGATCGAGCCGGTCTGCGGCACCCAGAACATCATCTCTTCGAGCCGGCAGCCGGCCATATACAGCGGCTGCTGCGGCCCGGGCACGTTGGTCGCCACTGCGGTGGCCTTGCGGCTGAACAGCTCCAGCGCCAGCCCCTGCATCTGCGCCGGGGCCATGCCGAGCGCGGCCAAAAGTCCAAATGCGACAATAGCTTGTCGCGAATTCTTGAGATTATTCATGCACTCGGCGACGCGCTCGACCCGGCGGATCGGGTTGGCCTCGCCGACCGGCAGGTCTAGGAACACCAGGCCGAAGTGGTTGCCGAGCTTGCGCGCGTGCTCCAGCGGCCGCAGGTTGACCGGCACGGTCGCGCGCAGGGTCAGGCCGTCGACCGCGTCGCCGCGTTCGATCATGTAGCTGCGCAGCGCGCCGGCCGCGGTCGCCATCAGCACGTCGTTGACGGTGCAGTCGCAGGCGCGGCCGACCGCCTTGACCTCTTCCAGGTCCAGCGGCTCGGCCCAGGCCACCCGCTTGGACACGCCGAGCTTGCCGCGCAGCATCGACGGCGGATCGTCCGACAGCGACAGCGCGTGCAGCAGTTCGCGCGCGATCTCGCCGCCCTCCTTGGCCAGCATCGCCGCCAGGGTCGGATCGCGGTACATCTCCATGCTCTTCTCGACCGCCTTGCTGCCGAGCTTCATGTAGCGCTCGACCGCGCCGACCCGGCGGGCGACGTCGGCGCCGTCCTGCTTGAGCCAGGCGTGCGGCAGGTCGCTGCCCTTGGCCGGCTGCGCGGTGGTGTCGGTCAGCGACAGCAGTACCTGGACGAGGGCGATGCCGTCGGCATAGCTGTGGTGCAGGCGCGCGACCAAGGCCGAACCGCCGTGGTAGCGCTCGACCAGATGGAACTGCCACAGCGGCCGGCTGGGATCGAGCGGGCTGGAGGCGAGCTGGCTGACGAAGCGTTCCAGCGCGCGCTTGCCGCCGCGCCCCGGCAGCGCGGTGTGCTGCACGTGCCAGTCCAGGTCGAGGTCGTCGTCGGTCTGCCAGTAGGCGCCGGCGGCGGTGTCCACGGCTTTCTGCCGGAACCGCCCATAAGCGAGGAAGCGTTGTTTGATGACCTTGCGCAGCGCGTCCACCGACATCGGTTCGGCGAACATCAGCACCCCGGTGATCATCATCGGATTGGTCGGGCGCTCCATCCGCAACCAGGCCGTATCGACCCGCGACATCGGTTCGCGACGCGCGCGCCGGCGCTGCCCTGCACCCGTTTCTGCCTTCGCCATGCGTGTCTCCGATGCGTTCGGGCGAGTGAATCATGCGTGCGTCGCGGGAGTCAACGCGCCGGGTCGGGATTCGGGAACGAAGGGAAAACGCAACGGGCAGCGGCACGCCGGCCGCTCGCCGCGGCCGGCCTAGGTCACTCGCGCAAGCGGCGATACGCCTCCAGCGCCGCGTCGCGCCCGGCCGCGAGGTCGACCAGCGGCTGCGGCGGATAATCCGGCGCCTCGCGACGCAGGCGGCGCGGGTCCTGCCACGGCGCGAAGCGCAGCGGCACCGGCAGGCCGGCCAGCTCCGGCACCCAGCGCGCGATGTAGGCGCCGTCGGGATCGAACTTCTCCGACTGGGTCACCGGATTGAACACGCGGAAGTACGGCGCGGCGTCGGCGCCGGTGCCGGCGACCCATTGCCAGCCCAGCGTGTTGTTGGCCAGATCGGCGTCGACCAGGGTGTCCCAGAACCAGCGCGCGCCGTGCCGCCAATGCAGGCGCAGGTGCTTGGTCAGGTAGCTGGCGACGATCATGCGCACGCGGTTGTGCATCCAGCCGGTGGCCCACAGCTCGCGCATGCCGGCATCGACGATCGGCACGCCGGTGCGGCCCCGCTGCCACGGCTCCAGCTTCGGCGGCGCCGCGCGCGCCCAGTCGAAGTCGGCGAAGCGCGGGTTGAAGTTCTGCTCGGGCGTGTCGGGGAAATGGTGCAGCAGGTGGTGGGCGAACTCGCGCCAGCCCAGTTCGCGGATCGCCGCGTCGACGTCGCGCGCGTTGCCGGCGTTGCGTTCGGCCTGCAACGCGGCGACCGCGCGCCACGGCGCGATCTCGCCGAAGTGCAGGTGCGGCGACAGGCGCGAGGTGCCGACGCGGTCGGGCCGGTCGCGCTGTTCGGCGTAGCCGCGCAGCGCGCCGTCGACGAAGGTCTCCAGCGCCGCGCGCGCGCCGGCTTCGCCCGGGCTCCAGTGCTGCCAGAATTCCCGGTCCCACCCCAGCTTCGGCAGCAGCCGCAGCGCGTCCAGCGGCACGCCCTCCGGCCCTTCGCGGGTGGCCGGCAGCGAGGCCGGCGCCTGCCACGCGGGATGCTCGCGCCAGTCGGCCAGGGCCGCGCGCCAGAACGGGGTGAACACCTTGAACGGGCCGCCCTGCTTGGTCCGCAATGTCCACGGCTCGAACAGCAGCGAGCCGTTGAAGCTCTCCGCCTCCAGGCCCGTGCGCCGCAACTGCTGCTTGATCCGCGTGTCGCGTTTTTCGATGTAGGGCTCGTAGCGGCGGTTCCAGAACACCGCCTGCGCGCCGGTGGCCAGCGCCAGCGACTGCAAGGTCGCCAGGCTCGGGCCGAAGAAGCGGCGCAGGTGCGAGCCGCGCTTGCGCAGGTCGGCGTCGAGCGCGGCCAGGGAATGATGCCGCCACGCGTCCGAGGCGGCGCCGGGCGTCCACGCGCCGTGTTCGTCCGGCGCGTGGATGTAGACCGGCACCGGCACGAACCCGGCTTCCAGCGCCGCGCGCAGCGCCGGGTTGTCGTCCAGGCGCAGATCGTCGCGGAACCAGACCAGGGCGGAGGGTTGGGCTTCGGGCATCGGGGCCGGCGCGCGGGAGGGGCGACCAGTATGCAGCCAGAACCGCGGCCGCCCGCGCGCGCCGGCGCCGGCCTCGTTTCGCTCGCCCCGCCCCGCCGGCCTCGAAGCCGGCGCGCAGTCGGGCGGCGCCCGATTCGCAGATCCGCGCTTCGCAGACTCGCGCTTCGCAGATCCGCAACGCGCAAGCTGCCGGGCCCAAGCGAGCGGGCGCCGCACAGGCCTGCCCCGAGCGCTCGCGAACCCAGCGACCGGCCCGCGTGCGCCGCTTAAAAAGAACGGGAGCCCGAAGGCTCCCGTTCGCTTGCAGCTTCGGACGCGAACGCTTACTGCGACTGCAGCTCGGCGATCGCCGCCGGAATCTGCACTAGGCCCCAGCCGGTGTTGTTGTCGCGGCCGGCCGCGTCGATGTCCAGCGCGGTGGCGTCGAGCGCGTCGCGCACCTGCTGGGCGGTGGCGGTGGGCTTGGCGCTCCACACCACCGCGGCGGCGCCGGCGACGTGCGGGGTCGCCATCGAGGTGCCGCTCATGGTCTCGTAGGCGCTGTTCGCGACCGACGGCGTGGCGTCCACCGTCGCGGTCTTGCCGGCGAGGTTGGCGACGAGGTACTCGCCGTCGACCTTGCTGATGCCCACCGCCGGCAGGGTCGTGGTGGTCGCGCTCAGGTTCGGCGCGGTGCCGGTGTACAGGCCGATGGCCAGCGGGCCGTCGACGTTGTTGTAGATGACCACGCCGGCGGCGCGGCCGCTCTTGGCCTTGGTGATCTTGTCCACGAAGGTGTTGGTGCCGCGCTGGCAGACCACGATCTTGTTGCGCCAGGTGCTGGACGAGGTCTGGCACAGGCCGCCGTTGACCCAGCCCGCGCTGGCCGTAGCCTGCTTGGAGCCCGCCACCGGGATCGCGGCGAAGCTGGAGGTGCCGACCACCAGCGGGTCGTTCTTGAGCGGATAGGTGCTCGGCACGTCCACGCCCGGCGCCGCCAGTTCCACCTTCGGGGTGAACTGGGAGAAGTCGGCCTTGACGTTGCTCGAATCCACCGCCGCCACCGAGACCACGCTGGCGTAGCCGGCCGGATAGCTCTGCGAGCTGTCGCCGTCGTTGCCGGCCGCGGCGATGCTCAGCACGCCGGCGTCGGCCACGGTCTGGAACGCGGTGCGTTCGGCGGTGGACGCGCTCGGGCCGCCCAGGCTCATGTTGATGACCTTGGCGCCGGCGGCCTGGCAGCGCTGCGCGGCGTCGGCCAGGGTCGAGGAGTAGGTCCACGAGCACTGGCCGTGATCGCTGCCGTTGTAGCCGTTGCTGCCGAAGATCTTGACGATGTGCAGCGAGACCTTGCCCGGGCTCACGCCGACCACGCCGACGTTGTTGTTGGCCGCCGCGATGGTGCCGGCGACGTGGGTGCCGTGGCCGCAGGTGTCGGTGTCCCAGCCGGTCGGATAACCGGTGATGGTCATGCCGGCGAAATCTTCGTGGCCCTTGTTGAGGCCCGAGTCGATGATGCAGACCTTGATCCCGGAACCGTTGGCGGCGCCGGTGTCGAGCACGCCGTCGCGGTTGGCGTCCCACACGTTGCGCGCCTGCACCTGGTCGATGCCGTAGGGCACGCTCTGCGCCTGCAGGTAGCGCGGCTGGTCGATCTCGACCGATTCCACGTCGGGGTTGGCGCGCAGCGCCTTGACCGCTTCCGGCGAGGACAGGGTCATCACCGCGGTGTTGCTGCGGTCGAACTGGTAGTTGAGTTCGGCGTCGCCGGCCTTGGCCGCGCTGAGCTTGCCGCGCAGCGCCTGGATGCGCTGGCCCAGGTTCGCCGGCGCGGCCAGGCCGCTGCGCGCGTTGGCGGCATTGGCGGAAACGCCGGCGCCGGACTTGAACTTGACCCACACGCGATTGGGGTTGGGCCCTTCCTGGGCCATCGCCGCGGTGGACAGGGTGGTCGCGGCCAGCGCCAGGCCCAACGCGCACATCAACTTGCTCTGCTTCATCGATCCCCCGGGGATTGGAGTGACGGGGCCGGCTCCGGTCGGAGGCGGCCGTCGGGCGCGATGTTCGTGCCCGATGTCAGTCCTAACGGGGCCGCGAGGGTGCCACCCTACCCCGGGAAAACACCCAGGCCGACAGCGGATTTTCATCCGGTGCGCGCCTGGAAAACGCAAGTAAAGGCCGGTTTTTTGTGAGTGGATTTACTCGACGGTGTCCACAACTTGCGCACTTGGTGCGCATCGCTGCAGCCGCCGCGGGACGCGTTCAGGTCTCGACGAAACGCACCCGGCGGGTGATCGAGCAGGTCAGCTCGTAACCGATGGTGGCGCTGACCTCGGCGATGCGCTCCACCGGCAGCTCCGGCCCCCACAGTTCGACCGGGTCGCCGACCGCGGGCGAATCGATGCCGCGCAGGTCGATGGTCATCAGGTCCATCGACACCCGCCCGATCAGCTGGGTTTCGTGCCCGCGCACGCGCACCGGCGTGCCCGAGGGCGCCGCGCGCGGATAGCCGTCGCCGTAGCCGATCGCGGCCACGCCGACCAGCATGTCTTCGGGGCATTCCCAGGTCGCCGCGTAGCCGACGCGCTCGCCCTTGCGCACGCGGTTGACCGCGATCAGCCGGGTCGACAGGGTCATCGCCGGGCGCAGGCCGAAGTCGGCGCCGCTGCGGCCTTCGACCACGCTGATGCCATAGAGCAGGCCGCCGGGACGGATCCAGTCGGCATGCGCGTCCGGCCAGCCGAGCACCGCGGCCGAGTTCGACAGCGAACGCGCGCCGCCGAGCCCTTCGGTGGCGGCGGCGAACGCGGCCAGTTGCTGGCGGGTCTGTGGGTTGGCGAATTCGTCGGAACTGGCGAAGTGGTTCATCAGCACGATGCCGCCGGCCACCGCGGGCGCCGCGGTCAGGCGCACATAGGCCTCGCGCACGAACTCCGGGGCGAAACCGAGGCGATGCATGCCGCTGTCGATCTTGAGCCAGCAGCGGATCGGCTCGCCCGGCCCGGCCTGTTCGAGCATCTCGATCTGGCTGATGTGATGGACCACGGTCTCCACGCCCAGGCGGCGCAGCTGCGGCAGATCCTCGGGTTCGTCGAAGCCCGACAACAGCACGATCGGCTGCGACAGCCCGGCCGAACGCAGCCGGTCGGCATCGGACAGCGCGGCCACGCCGAAGGCGTCGGCGCCTTCGAGCGCGCGGGCGACGCGTTCCAGGCCGTGACCGTAGCCGTCGGCCTTGACCACCGCCATCACCCGGCTGCGGGGAGCGAACGCCCGGGACTGGGCGAGGTTGTGACGCAAGGCGTCGGTGTGGATGTGTGCGCAGGTCGGTCGTGCCATGGCGCACATTCTAGCGGCGCGCTCGCGGCGGGCTATGAGGCGAATGTGAAGTGACGGCTGCGCGCAGGATGGGCAAAGCCCGAGCTTGCGGCCGATGTTGGTGGCGGTCGTGGGAGGGCCTTCAGGCCCGATGCTCTGGTTTCAGATCGCGGCGACCCGAGCCGAAAGCATCGGGCCTGAACGCGATCCCACATAAGCCATCCACAAAAAAACCGCGCGCGGTCGCCCGCGCGCGGCTCGGTGTTGCGACGGCGGCGGCCGGCTGCGTCAGTCGCAGCGGCGCTCGATCACCGTCTCGGTCTTGTTCTGCTGGTTTTCCTGGATCTTGCGGCCCGCGAACGCGCCGCCGACCGCGCCGGCCGCGGTGGCCAGCTTCTTGCCGTTGCCGCCGCCGACCTGGTTGCCGAGCAGGCCGCCGGCCACCGCGCCGATCGCGGTACCGGCGATCTTGTGCTGGTCCTTGATCTGCTTGGGACGCTGCACTTCCACGTTGTAGCAATGCGGAGTCTTCTTCGACTTGGTCTGCGCGCCGGCGGCGCCGGTGACCATGACGCAGGACACCAGCGCAGCGGCGATCATGGTTTTGAAAGTGGAGTTCATATAACTCACCGAGGGAGTTGGGAGGGCGATGTCTACGATGCGCCCGGACTCGTCATAAAGACGTCAATCCGGCACATCGCCCCGGCAGGCTAGCCGCCCCAGCCTGAACGGGCGCATGCGCGTTCGCGCCGCGCGCGGCGAAATTCGCGCAGCGTGCGCGGCGTCGCCGAATGCGCTGCGCACCGCGCCGTCGCGCAGCGGTACCGCGCCCTGCCCCGGCCGCCTATGATCGGCGTTTGCCCGCGCGTGCGCGGGTGCCGTGCGCAACAGGAGAAACCTCGCATGGACCGTCTTGCGGCCCGCATCCCGACTCCCCCGATGGCATGGCTGTGCGCGTGCCTGCTGCTGGCCGCGTGCGGCCCGCGCGAAGAAGCGGCGCAGCCCGCCGCGCCCGCGACCGCGCCGGCCACGCAGAGCGCGCCCGCGCAAGCCGCGCCCGCGCCGGTCCAGGCAGCGCCCGCGCTGGCCAAGCCGCCCTATCGCTTCGCCTTCGCGAGCAAGGACGACAAGCGCAACAAGGACCCGCGCGTGGTCGACTGGGGCGAAGACGGCTGCGGTCCGTATCCGGTCGCCGAGGTCGAGACGATCCCGCTGCACGACGCCTGGCTGCTGCCGGATTGGGTGGTCGAGTTCGACGACAAGAACCGCGAGATCGCGCGCTGGGGCCGGCCGATGGCGGCCGAACTGGTCGGCCTGGACGGGCCGCGGTTGCGCTTCCGCGTCGACGGCCACGGCCAGACAGGCGAGTTCGCCACCGACGCCGACGGCGCGTTGCAGCCGCTGAGCGCCAGCGGCGCCTCCCTGTACGACAGCGCGCGCCAGATCGAATGCCCGCGGCTGCCGACCTTCGCCGAATCCGACTACGCGCAATGCTTCGTGGTCAAGGACGCCGCCGGCGCCGAACGCCGCCTGGCCTGGGAAGCGCCCTGCACCTGAGCCGCGCGGCGCTGTGCGGCGCGACACCCGCGCGGCGGCGCTGCAGCATGGAACGGCGCCGACGACGACGGCGGCGACGAGAGACGCACAGGCAAGGCACGCAGATGTAATCGAGTTGGCGTTCTGCGCAATGGGTCGCTCGTCACCGCGCGCCCGCGCCCGCATGATGCAGGACCGCCCGCGCACGGTCGCCTGACCCAGGCGCGTGCGGCCGACGCGTATCGCCGCGCACGCCTGCCGCGATGGTTTGCGGCCGATGCGATCACGCGACCCGAGCCGATGACGGACGCGCCCCGCGCGCGATGGAGCGAGCATGGCCGATTACGATGGTTACGATGTCGTGGTGGTGGGCAACGGCGTACTGGGCATGGCGACCGCGCATGCGCTGCAGTTGCGCGATCCCGGATTGCGCGTGGCCGTGGTCGGCCCGGCGCCGCGGCCCGGCGCGGCCTCGGCCGCCGCCGGCGCGATGATGGGCTGCTACGGCGAGGTCACCGCGCAACTGCTGCGCACGCCGTCCGGACGCGCCAAGCTGGCCAAGGGCCTGCTCGCCGCGCGGCACTGGCCGGACTGGCTGGAAAGCATCAACCAGGCCCTGCCCGCCGAGGAGCGCATCGCGCTGACGCCGGGCACGATCGTCTTCAGCAACAACAAGTCCGGGATCATCGAGGACGAGAACTACGCGGCCATCGTGCAGGCGCTGGAGGAAAACGGCGCGGCCTACGAGACGCTCGACCCCAACCGCATCGACGGCCTCGCCCCGGCCGAGGACTGCCGGCCCAGCCGGGCCCTGTACCTGCCCGACGAAGGCTCGATCGACGCCGCCAAGCTGTTGGGCGCGCTGAGCGCCTTGATCGAGCGCTCGCCGACGCTGAGCTTCATCGACGACACCGCGACCGGCCTGGACATCCACGGCGGCCGCATCCGGGCCGTGCGCCTGCGCGAAGGCGGCCGCGTCGCCGCGCCGCAGGTCGTGCTCGCCGCCGGCGTGTGGACCCAGGCCGTGCTCGACAGCGTGCCGGAGCTGGCGCGGCGCATTCCGCGGCTGTTCTGCGGCGGCGGCACCTCGCTGCTGCTCGACACCGGCCCGCGCGCGCAGGCGCACGTGCTGCGCACGCCCAACCGCGCGTTCGCCTGCGGCCTGCACGCGGTGCCGCGCGGCGGCGGCCGGCTCTATGTCGGCGCCACCAACACCCTGTTCGCGCAGCCGATGCTGCGCACCTCGCCGGCGGACATGTTCTTCCTGCTCGAATGCGCGCTGGACCAGCTCGACCAGGACCTGTGCGCGGCGCAGCTGGTGGCCTGGCAGGCCGGCAACCGCCCGGTCGCGGTCGACACCTGCCCGCTGATCGGCCCGACCTCGGTCGAGGGCCTGTGGCTGCTGACCGGCACCTACCGCGACGGCCTGTTCCTGTCGCCGCTGCTCGGCCGGCACATCGCCGACCGCGTCTGCGGCGGCCCCGGCCTGTTCGAGGAAACCTTCGCGCCCGAACGCAAGCCGATCCGCCTGTACACCGTCGAACAGGCGCGCGCCGAGGCGCTCAAGCACTATCTGGCGATGGGCTCCGAGCACGGCATCCGCCTGCCGCGGGTCGGCTGGCACCACGCTTTTCCGCGCTTCTACGAGCAGATGCTCAACGGTCTGTACGACGAGCTGGGCGAAGAGGAATTCGTGCTGGCGCCGGAACTGCTGGCGATCGTCGCCGCCGACCGCAAGCGCATGGTGCCGTTCTTCCGCGACTACTACGCGCAGGTCCGCCAGGCCTGGGCCTGACGCCGCGGCCGCGGCTCAGGCCGCGCCGTCGCGCAGGAACCAGGCCGACAGGCTGCGCCGCCACTGCTGGAAATAGGCGCTGTCGCGCTCCGGCGCGATCGTCGCCGCGGCCGTGTCGATGCGCTGCATCGCGCCGTAGCCGAGCCGGGCCATCGCGCCGGCGATCAGGCGTTCGCCGAGCACCACCGAGTAGCCGCAATCCGGACGCCGGTTGTAGCGGTAGTTGCAGCTGTTGACCAGGTTCGGCACCGCCACGCGCAGCTCGGCGACGCCGTCGTCTAGGGTGTCGATCAGGATCGCGCGCGGGCGCAAGTGCGCCATCGCTTCCAGCAGCAGGAACGGATGGGCGGAGTGGTAGAGCACGCCGGCGCAGACGACCACGTCGAACCGGTCCTGCCCCAGGTCCCACAGCGCGTGATGCATGTCGCCGGCGACGATGCCCAGGCGTTCGCCGAAACGCTGACGCAGGTGGCGCACGCAGCGCGGGTTGTTCTCCACCGCGACGACCTGCGCGGCGTGGGCGAGCAGCGCCTGGGTCAAGCCGCCGGTGTGCGCGCCCAGTTCGAGCACGCGCGCGCCGCGCAGTCGTTCGGCTTGGGTATCGATGAGCCAGTGCCGGCGGATCGGCGTGGCGTGGGTGTGGTCGGCCTGTTCCAGCACCACTTCGAAGCGCTGCGCCCAGTGCGCCAGCGGCATGCGGCCGTCGGCGGCGTCGCGGTCGAGCCAGGCGTAGTCGACCGCGTCGGCGTCGCGGCGCAGCACCATCACGGCCTCGGCCGGGTCCGCGCGAGAGCGCCAGATCTCACCGGCGCAGGGCGCCTCCTCGGCGTCGCCCGCGGCGGGATCGGCGAACGACGCGGGCGCCGGGCGTTGCGATTGAAAGTCCTGCATGCGGGCGGCGCCAACCCTGCCGCGCCCTTGCGGGCGCGGCAGGTCCAGCGACTGGCGTTGGGCGTCAGTTGCTCGGCGGGGCCGGCGAGACGTTGTACGGCGGCCACCAGCGGCGCTCGTCGGCCGAGCCCGTGGTCACTTCCGATTCTTCCAGCGCCTTCTTGTTGCTCAACAGGTCCTTCAAGGTATCCAGGTTGGTTTCATTGCTCATGGACGTTCTCCTGTGGAATGGACGTACTGTCTTGCCTTAATCGCTGCGGCGTCCGTGCCGTCGCTTGCTACCTCTTCCTTTCGCGTGGCCCGCCCGAGGGCCGTAATCGGTGGGTCCGGTCGCGGCGACACCGGCCGGGGCCGGCGCGCGCGCCGCCAGGCTCAGGCCGGCGCGGCCTCGATCAGGCGGCTGCCGAGCAGCGACGCCAGGCCGCGCTCGGCGCGGGCCCGGGCATCGCCGCCGCCGAGCTTGTCGCCGGCGAGTTCGGCATAGCCGCGCGCGACCGCATCGACATTGCGGCCGTCGCACAGCTCGAACAACAGCCAGGTATCCAGGGCCAGCCAATGGATGCGCCCGGAATGCGGCGAGAACACCATCAGGCATTCGGCCTGCGGCACCGGGCGCCAACGCACCCCGTCGGCCTTGCGTACGCTGTCGTGTGCGTTCATGCGGCCTCCCGCGCGTCGGCGAACATCGCCTCGTCCACCGGCGCCAGCGCGCTGCGCAGCCAGTGGATCAGTTCGAAACCGCCCGGCGAGAGCAGGTGCGACCACTCGCCTTCGAGCATCTCGCCGAGGTAGCGCGCGCGGTCGATCGAGCGCCCGTACTGGTGGGCGGTGTCGTTGTTGACCACCGACATCGCATGCGCGCGGCTCACATAGGCCAGCGGATCGCCGTACAGCTCGAAGCAGCGCGGGTCGGCGACCAGCGCCGCGGCCTTGAACAGCGACAGGTGCACGTAGACGTGGTACGCGAAGATCGCGCGCACGATCGACCAGCGCACGTTGCGCCATGGCACCTGGATGGTCGCGTCCGGCTCCTTGGCCAGCGACACCGAACGCGCGGCGTCGAACAGCTTCATGTGCAGGCCTTCGTGCAGCAGGCAGCCGGCGATGTCCCAGGGATTGCCGAGTTGGTCGAGCGAGACGAACACGGTCGAAGGGGTCAGGTCGCCGCCGGCGGCCGACAGCACGATCCCGCCTTCCAGTTGCGCCTCCAGCAGCGCGATCGCGCCGACATGGCGCAGCGCCGCCGGACCCGAGTTGGGCAGCAGCATCGACAGCAGCGCGATCGAATCCTGGACCTTCTTCTGCGCGCCCGCGTCGGGGTTCAACAACAGCCCGCGGTTGGCCGGGTTGTCGGCGAAGATGCGGTCGAACGCGGCCTGCAACTGCGCGGCGAACGGGTCGTCGCTGCCGACGATCAACCACATCCAGTGCTGCTCCTGCGACTGCAGGCCCCAGCGCTGCAGCATGTGCGATTCGCACAGCCCCGCCGGCAACGCGGCGATGGCTTGCGGCAACAGCGCTTCGAGCCGGTGCGGCGAGGCCAGTTGGCCGCTCTCCAGTTCGGAGAAGGCGTCTTCGGCGGCCAATCGCACCAGCGGGTCGAAGAAGATCCGCCGCACGTCGGCGTCGGGCATCGTCTCCACTTGCTGCAGCAGCGCCGCGGCCTGCGGCAGGCGCTGCGCGAACAGCTCGGTGCCGAAGCGGTAGCGCGCGTAGACCTTGGCCAGGATGCGCTGCGAATCGCCGAAGTTCGGATGCTGGGCGAGCGTGCGGTCGGCCGCGGCGACCAGTTGCGCCTGCGGCGAGTGGGCGTGGCCCTGGGCGGACGGCGCGCTCATGCGGCCCTCCCCTCGCGCAGCGCGGCGCGTTGGCCTTGCGCCACGATCATGCCGGTGGCGACCAGGCTGTCCAACATCGGCTCGACCTGTTGCCAGGCGCGCTCGGACGCCAGCCCGGCCAGGTCGGCATAGGCCTGGGTCAGATCGCTCTCGCTGCGCCCGTCGCACAACTCGAACATCAGCCAGGCGGCGGTGTTGAGCTTCTGGATCTTGGGCCGGGCCGGATCGGCCGCGAACAGGATGCCGCGGTCGCCGACCGGGCGCAGTTGCAGTTGCGGGTTCTTGGCGTAATGCACCGACGTCGTCGGCGCGCTGGCCGCGACCGGCGCGGGCTCGCCGACCGCGCCGGCCTGCGGCGCGACCGACAGGTCGATCAGCGGCGCGATCGCCGCGCACAGCCAATCGACCATGCGCCGCGCGTACGGAGTCAGGTAGTGCGACCACTGCGTGCGGAACTGCTGGGCCAGGTAGGCCATGCGTTCGTGCCCGCGCGAGAACGGCGCGGCCGAGGCGTTGTTGACCACCGACATCGCATGCGGCCGGGTCGCGGCGCGGTAGCTCTCCGGCGCGCCGTAGACCGCGTGCAGCTCCGGCCCGATCTGCTCGACCGCGGTGCGGAAGATCTGCAGGTGGACGTAGGCGTGGAACGCGAACAGGCAGTTCGACACCGAGATCTCGCGGCCCCACGGCAGCGTCACCATGTCCTCGCGCACCACCGCGGCGCTGGTGCGGACCATGTCGGAGAGTTTGAGATGCACGGCCTCGTGCATGATGTGCACGGCCGTGTCCCACGGATTGGCCAGTTCCTCGGGCGCGATGAAGATCATGCACGGCGTCGAGTCGCCGCCCGAGGCGGTCAGCATCGGCCCGCGCTCGTTGCGCATGTTCGCGAACGCGACCGAATGCAGGTGGCCGAACACGCTGCGCGCGACCTGCGGCACCAGCGATTGCAGCAGCGAACAGGCGCGGTCGAGCTGGGCGACCATCTGCGGCGTCGGCCGCACCAGTTCGGCCTCGCAATGGCCGCCGGGCATGAAGCCCAGGCGCAGCGCTTCGCGCAACGCGTCGGCGACCGGCTCGGAGGCGTCCGGCAGGTCCCAGATCCAGATGCGGCGGCCGTCGAGGTCGGGACCGGCGACGAAGCTGCGCTGCATCGCCGAAGCCGACAGGCTCAGCGGCTGGTCGATGCGCTGCAGCGACTGCGCCAGGCTCCAGGCCAGCACGCCGGCCTGGTGGATCGGCGCCACCCCGGTTTCCAGCCGTTCGATCGCCGCTTCCAACTCGGCGCGCACCAGCAGGTCGCCGAACAGCTTGTCGGCGCGGCGCTCGTCCAGGGCCTCCAGCGCAGGCAGCAAGGCCTGCAGCGCGGCGTCTTCGCGCGCCAGCACCGCCAGCGCGAATCTATAGCGTTCGACGTTGAGCCGAACGATCTGTTGCGAATTGCCGAACTCGTCGTGGGCCTGCAGACCCGCGTCGACTTGCTTGATCAGATCTCTCATGGGAAGACCTACCTCGCGAAATCCAGCGTTCGAGTTGTCGTTGCTTGCGCGTGCGGGACGATCGCGGTGCGACAGGTGCGCTGCGTTCGTCCGACTCCTGGGCTTATAGCAAGAAGATGTCATGCGCTTTTGTGCATGGGCATCGCAAACCGGCAAGTTTTTTTCTGTATGCGGCCCTTGCGGCTGTGCGAGCGCGCGCATGCGAGCGCGATGCGTGACAAAGCGCAAAGCGTGTCGCAAAACGATTCATCGTCGCCGGATGCGCGCGAGGCATCGTCGTCCGATCGCGCGCAATGCGCCCGATGCGGCAAAAGAACTGCGGCTTGCGCGCGCGATCGCCCGTCGCGCCTGGCTCGCGCGCGAGCGAACGCGGACGCGCGTGCGCCGATGGCGCTGCGCTGCAACACGGATTTGCGGCGCGAAGCGCCGGATGACAATCGTCATGCGCGCGACGCCGCGCGGATGCACACGCGCGACGCCGCGGCGACGACGACGCCGGCATGGCGCGCGGGCCGGGGGCCGGCGCCGGCTCGCGCGCGGATTACTCGAAGCTGCCGATCGAGTCGTGGGCGAGATTGTCGAAGCGGGTGTATTCGCCGAAGAACTTGAGCTTGAGCGAACCGGTCGGGCCGGAACGCTGCTTGCCGATGATGACCTCGGCCAGGCCCTTATCGGGCGAGGTCTCTTTGTTGTAGTAGTCGTCGCGGTAGATGAAGATGATGATGTCCGCGTCCTGCTCGATAGCGCCGGATTCGCGCAGGTCGGCCATCACCGGGCGCTTGTCGGCGCGCTGTTCCAGCGAGCGGTTGAGCTGCGACAGCGCGATCACCGGCAGGTTGAGTTCCTTGGCCAGGTGCTTGAGCGAGCGCGAGATCTCGGAGATCTCGGTCGCGCGGTTCTCCTGGTTGCCCGGCACCGACATCAGCTGCAGGTAGTCGATCACGATCAGGCCCAGGTCGTGCTCGCGCTTGAGCCGGCGCGACTTGGCGCGCAGCACGTCCGGCGACAGGCCCGGGGTGTCGTCGATGAAGATCTTGACCTCGCGCAACTGCCGGATCGCGCCGGTCACGCGCGCCCAGTCCTCGTCCTCGAGCTGGCCCGAGCGCAAGCGCTGGGCGTTGACCCGGCCGACCGAGGAGATCAGGCGCAGCGCCAGCTGGCTGGCCGACATTTCCATCGAGAACACCGCCACCGCCTTCTTGGTGCGGAAGGCGACGTGCTCGGCGATGTTGAGGGCGAAGGTGGTCTTGCCCATCGCCGGACGCGCGGCCAGGATCAGCAGGTCGGTGTTCTGCAGGCCGGCGGTCATTTCGTCGAATTCGGTGTAGCCGGTCGGCAGGCCGGTGACCGCGCCGCCGTTGGCGTAGCGCGTCTGCAGCACGTCGAAGGCTTCCGACAGCGCCTTGGTCACCGGGGTGAAGTCGGTGCGCCCGCGCGCGCCGGCCTCGGCGATGGCGAACACCTGCTGCTCGGCCTTGGACAGGATCTCGCTGCTGTCGCGGCCGTCGGGCTGGAAGCCGTCGTTGACGATCTCGGTGCCGACCTCGATCAGCTTGCGCATCACCGCCTTGTCGCGAACGATTTCGGCGTAGGCGGCGATGTTGGCGGCCGAGGGCGTGGTGGTGGCCAGTTCGATCAGGTACGCGCCGCCGGCGACCTGCTCGCTCAGGCCCTGCGAATCGAACCATTCGCCCAGGGTCACCGCGTCGAACGGGCGGCTGCGCTCGGCCAGCTCGCGGATCGCGCGGTAGATCAGCTGATGGTCGCGGCGGTAGAAGTCTTCCTCGACCAGTTGGTCGGCGACGCGGTCGTAGGCGTCGGGCGCCAGCATCAGGCCGCCGAGCACGGCCTGCTCGGCCTCGACCGACTGCGGCGGCACGCGCAGTTGGTCGATGCGCTGCTCGGCGCGGGTCTCGAAACGTTTTTCGCCACGGAATCCGGGACGTGAGCTCATCGGGGAGACGATCCTGGTCGGAGGGCCGCGCTGGCGGCCGGTCTGCGGCGGTGGCCGGGACGTCGCCCGGGGGCTCATCCTAGCGGCCGTCGCCGGCAGGGGGTTGCAGACAAGACGGTGGACAGGCTGTGGACAACGAGTGGGTCGTTTATGCGCCCGTCGCGTCTACGCGGCTAAGACTGGAAGAACATCGCCGAACGGCGGCGAAACCTCCCGGTTCGGCGAAGCCCTGCCGGACGCGGCCGAATGTGGCCGGATCGGCCCGGCGCGGGCCCGAACGTATCGCCGGCACGCACGATCCCGGACTTGCGCTCAAACAAACGAAAGGCGCCTCGCGGCGCCTTTCGCTGGTTCGCGACCGCGCCCGTCGGGCGCGGACCGCGTTGTCGGATCAGGCGGCGTCGCCGATCACGATCACCTTGACGCTGGTCTCGACGTCGGCGTGCAGGTGGATCAGCACGTCGTACTCGCCGGTGCGGCGGATCGGGCCTTCGCCCATGATCACTTCCGACTTGCCGACTTCGAAGCCGGCCTTGGTCAGCGCCTCGGCGATGTCGCGCGGGGTCACCGAGCCGTACAGCTTGCCTTCGGTGGCGGCGTTGGCGGTGATGGTCACCTCGACGCCTTCCAGCTTGGCCTTGCGGCCTTCGGCGCCTTCCAGCAGCGACTTGGCGTTGGCTTCGTACTCGGCGCGGCGGGTCTCGAACTCGGCCAGGTTGGCGGCGGTCGCCGGCACGGCCTTGCCCTGCGGGACCAGGTAGTTGCGGCCGTAGCCCGGCTTGACGTTGACCTTGTCGCCGAGGTTGCCGAGGTTGGTGACTTTCTGCAGCAGGATCAGTTGCATGGGATTGCTCCGTATTCGTTAGCGGGTCTATAGGCCCGCAGCAGGATTCGCTGTCCGAAGAAGCGAGAAGCGAGCGTGGAGGAGCGGGAAGCGAGCGGAAGCGAAGTTTTCTCTCTCCGCTCACTCCTCAAGGCGGCGCAGCCGCCACTCGCTCCCGACAACGCCGATCAGGCGTTGTGGTTGTCGGTGTACGGGATCAGCGCGAGGAAACGGGCGCGCTTGACCGCCGTGGCCAGCTGGCGCTGGTACTTCGACTTGGTGCCGGTGACGCGGCTCGGCACGATCTTGCCGGTCTCGGTCAGGTACTGGCGCAGGGTGTTGAGATCCTTGTAATCGATCTCCTTGACGCCCTCGGCGGTGAACTTGCAGAACTTGCGGCGGCGAAAGAACTTGGACATGGGAATGCGTTCCTAGAAGGGATCAGGCGGCTTCGGTGGTGTCTTCGGCGCTGTCGGCGGAGCCGACGGCGCTGTCGCTGTCGTCGTCGCGACGACGGCGCTCACCGCGCTCGGGCTTGTCGCCCTTCTCGTCCTTGAACTTCATGATCAGCGACTGCTCGGTATCGGCTTCGTCGCGCTTCATGACCAGGTGACGCAGGACCGCGTCGTTGAAACGGAAACCGTCGACCAGCTCGTTGAGCACGGTCTGGGTGACTTCGATGTTCAGCAGGACGTAGTGGGCCTTGACCAGGTTCTCGATCGGGTAGGCCAGCTGGCGGCGGCCCCAGTCTTCGAGACGGTGGATCTTGCCTTCGCCGGCTTCGATCAGCGACTTGTAGCGCTCGATCATGGCCGGGACCTGCTCGCTCTGGTCCGGGTGGACCAGGAACACGACTTCGTAATGACGCATTGCGGTGATTCCTTGTGGATGAAGGACCGCCGACGGCGGCCCCGTTCAGCCCCCCGAGGCCAGCAGCGGCCCGGTGGAGCAAGGGTCCCGGCCCGGCCAGCGGCCGCGCGGGAGCCGGAAAGTATGGCAGCGACAGGCAGTCAGCGCAATTTGCGCGTAGCGGACAGACCGGGACTGCGGCGCCGGGAGCACCGGCGGCCAGGATCGACCGCCCGCACCCGGATCATGTCATTTCTCGAATTAATCTTGTAAGCCAATAATTCAATTCGACTTTTTATTCTTGGACATCGCGATCCAGGCGTCGATCCGTGCTTCCAGCACGCTCAGCGGCACCGAGCCCGTCGCCAGCACCTGGTCGTTGAAATCGCGCAGGTCGAAGCGCTCGCCCAGCGCCTGGCGCGAGCGCTCGCGCAGTTCGCTGATCTTGAGCTGGCCGATCTTGTACGCCAGCGCCTGCCCCGGGGTGCCGATGTAGCGGTCGATCTCGTTGACCACGTCCTGCTCGGTCTTGGGCGCGTTGTCCATGAAGAACGCGATCGCCCGTTCGCGGCTCCAGCCCTTGGCGTGCATGCCGGTGTCGACCACCAGCCGCACCGCGCGCCACATGTCGTAGGACAGCTGGCCCATGCGGTCGTAAGGGTCGTCGTACAGGCCCATGTCGTAGCCCAGGCGCTCGGCGTACAGGCCCCAGCCTTCGCCGTAGGCGACGAAATAGCCGGTGCGGCGGAACAGCGGCGCGTCGGGCAGCTCCAGGCCGCGGGCGAACTGGAAATGGTGGCCGGGCACGGCCTCGTGCAGCGACAGCGGGATCATCTCCCACTTCGGCCGCGACTCGGGCTTGTACAGGTTGACGTAGTAGAAGCCGGCGCGGCTGCCGTCGACGGCGCCGGCCAGGTAGTAGGCGGTGGTGGTGTCGGGCGCGATGTTGTCGGGAATCGGGCGCACGCCGTAGGGCTGGCGCGGGATGATCTTGGAAATCTTCACCAGTTCCGGATCGATCCGCTTGGCCGTGGCCTGATAGGCCTCCAGCAATTCGGCCGGGGTCTTGTAGAAGAACTTGGGATCGGTGCGCAGATAGTGGAAGAACTCGGCCAGGCTGCCCTTGAAGCCGACCTCGGCGCGGATCTTCTCCATCTCGGCGCGGATGCGCGCGACTTCCTTGAGGCCGGTCTGGTGGATCTGCTCGGCGCTGAGGTCGGTGGTGGTGTAGTAGCCGGCGAGGAAGTCGTAGTAGGCCTTGCCCTCGGGCAGGTCGCCGGCGGCGATGCTGGCGCGGGTCTTGGGCAGGTAGTCGCGTTGGAAGAACTCGCCGAAGGCGCGGTAGGCCGGCACCACGGTCTGGGCGATGACCCGCCTGGCCTCGTCTTGCAACTGCGCGCGCTCGGCCGCCGCGACGCTGTCGGGGAAGCGCGCGAACGGCTTGTAGTACGGGCTGCGGGTCGGGTCGTCGACGACTTGCTTGGCGATCTGCGCCGGCACCCGCTGCATCAGCACCCGCGGCGGGGTCAGGCCGGCCTCGACGCCCGCGCGCATCAGCGTCTGGGTCTGTTCGATCATCGCCGGCACCGCGCGCAGCCGCGCCAGCCAGTCGCGGTAGTCCTTGGCGCTGTCGAAGGCCAGCCCTTCGACGATGCCGTCGGCGGTCTGCACCCCGCCCTGCTGGCTCAGCGGCATCAGGTACTCGCGGAACTTCTCGCGCTGCAGCGAGTGCTCCAGGTTCCAGGCGAAGGTGTCGTAGCTCAGTTGGTCCTCGGCCGACAGCGCGGCGCGGTCGATCGCGCGCAGGCGCTTCAGGGCGAGCCGGTCGCCGTCGAAACGGGCGCGGATCGCCTGCAGGCTGTTGTCGGCCCAGCGGTCGTTGTAGCGCTTGTCGCCGTTGTAGCTGGCGCTCTCCGGGCTGTCGCGCAGGCCGCGTTCCCATTCCTGATCGAACAGATCGTGCAAGGCCCGCGCTTGGGGCGAGCGCGCGGCGGCGGTGGCGGACGCGGGCGCGTCCGACGCGGCGGCGGGCGCCGGCGCGCAGGCGAGGCCGGCGGCGATGGCCGCGGCGAGCAGGACGGGACGGAACATGGCGGGACTCCCTGGACGGATGCGGGCGCGAATGCGTTGACGCGGATGCGGCCACGTGGATACGGCGGCGCGGATACGGCGAGCGCAGGAGTCTAGACCGCCGCGGCCCGGCCGGCCGCGTGACGGAAGTCGGGGTCGCCAGCGGCGCGCACGCCGGCGCCGGCCGCCACGCTGGCCGCGCGGGCCGGTTTAGCTATGATTCCGCGCTCGCCCTGCCGCCGCCGCGCGGACCGCATGCGGCCGCCCGCCGCCGGCGTTAGTCCAGCCCGCGCGATGCCTGCGCGCACAGACGCGCGCTCGGCGGCGCAGGCACGGTTGCGATGCCCCTCGCATCCGCCGCGCCGGCACCCGCCCTCCATTTCGAGTCCGCCCCCCTGCCCATGGTTTCCGCCTCCGCCCCGCCCCGCGCCCCTTCCCTGCACCGATGGCTGCTCGGCCTGGGCGGGCTCGCCCTGCTGGCGGCGATGTCGCTGCGCGACCAGAACCTGTTCGCCGCGGTGTTCGCGGACGAGTGGTACTACAGCGCCTACAGCCGCCTGGTGCCGCTGGCCGAGTCCAAGCTGCCCTCGTACCTGTACCTGTGGATCTTCGGCCTTACCCGCCAATGCGGCAGCGAGTTCCTCGACTGCGCGCGCGCGCTCAACGCCGCGATGCTGGTCGCGGCGTTGCCGCTGATCTATCGGATCCTGCGCGCCTACGCCCCGCCGCTGCTGGCCGCGTTGCTGGCGCTGGCCTGCGTGGCCGCGCCGGTGAACAGCTACGCGGCGTATTTCATGCCCGAGTCGATGTACTTCCTGCTGTTCTGGGTATGGGCGACCGCGGCGCTGCGGCCGTATGCGCCGCATCCGCTGCGCTACGGCCTGCTCGCCGGCGCGATCCTGGGGCTGATGTGCCTGGTCAAGATGCACGCCGCGTTCGTGGCGGTGGGCTTCGGCGCGTTCATCGTCGTCGACGCGCTGTGGCCGGGCCGGCGCGACCGGATTCCGGCGGCGATGGTGGTGGCCGCCGCCAGCGCCGGCGCGTTCCTGGCGGTGCGCTTCGGCCTGGGCTACCTGCTCGCCGGCCCCGCGAGCCTGGACTTCATGGGCGAGTTCTACAGCGGCCAGGCGCGCGGCAACGTCGGCGTGCAGTCGGCGGCGACGTTGGCCAAGAACCTGTCGATTTCCTCGGTCGGGCACGGCCTGGCGCTGGCGCTGCTGTTCGCGCCGCTGCTGGTGCCGGCGCTGCCGATGCTGCTGCGTCCGCGCGGCGACGAGGCCGCCGAGCGGGCGCGCAGCGCGGTGCTGTTCGCGCTGGTCCTGCTCGCGACCCTGGTCGCGATCACGGTCTATTTCACCGCCAGCATGGGCGCCAACGAAGCGATCGGGCGCCTGCACCTGCGCTACTACAACTTCTGCCTGCCGTTGCTGCTGCTCGCGCCGCTGGCCTGGCGCGGGGCGGAGCCGGGGGCGGTCTGGCAGCGGCGGGCGCTGTGGGCGTCGGCGCTGGGACTGGCCGCGCTCGCGCTGTTCGCCGGCGCCTACGCGCTGCGGCTGTACCTGCCGGCGCCGGCCGACTCGCCGGAACTGGTGTGGGTCATCAACCGCACCTGGCTGAGCGCGCCGGTCGGCCTGCTCGGCGCCGCCGCGTGCCTGGGCTGGCTGGCGATCCGCGAACTGCCGCGCGCGCGTCTGGCGGCGTTGGGCTACTTCGTCCTGGTGGCCGCGCTCGGCACCGGCGCGGTAACCGTTTCGGTGCGCAACGCCCGCTTCGAATCGGCCTATGTCCGCGCCGGCCAGTGGCTCAACCGGCAGGGGACGCAGCGCATCGCCGACAGCCAGCTGTTGGTCAGCGACGGCTCCGGCCGGTTCAAGACCCAGTTCTATGCCGATTCGATGGACCTGGCGATCCGCCCGGTCGCGCCCGGCGGCGACGCGCAAGCGGCGTTGGACTGGAACCGCGGCACCGCCGTCGCGCTCGACGGCCTGGCCCTGCCGGCCGGCAGCTACCTGGACAAGGAAACCCACCCGGGCTTCGACGTCTACCGGCTGGCGAGCGCGACCACGCTGGAACTGAGCCAGGCGCAGCCGGCGGGCGTGCGCGCGTTGCGCGGGTTGAGCGCGCCGGAAGCGTTCGGGCGCTGGAGCGACGGTCCCGTCGCGGCGATCGAGCTGGATCGCGAGCTGTCCGGCGACGTGCGCGTGGTCGTCGACGCCGCCGCGTTCGGCCCCAACGTCGGCCAGCCGGTGACCGTGGCGCTGGGCGCGTCGCGGCAGCCGTTGGCGCTGGGCGCCAGCGCGGCCCGCCATACCCTGGAGTTCCGCGACGTGGCCCCGACCCGCGAGCTGAGCCTGAGCATCCCGCACCCGACCTCGCCGCAGTCGCTGGGCCAGGGCGAAGACACGCGCCTGCTCGGCGTGGCGCTGTCGCGGATCAGTCTGCGCGAAACCGGCGGCGCGCCCGGGCCCGCACGGGCCTTGCCGGCGCCCGCGCCGACGGAGTGCGTCGATTGCGCCGCGCCGGCCCAGGCAGTGCCGCGGCCGCAGCGCTGACCGCGGGGCAAGGGCCAGAAAATGAAAGCTCCCGCGCGCAGGCGGGAGCCGCAATGCTCGGGAAAGCGGCGCGGACCGCGCCGCCGGACCTCAGGCCGCGTCGGCCGAGGTGGTGAAGCTCTCGCCGCAGCCGCACTCGGCGGTGGCGTTGGGGTTCTGGAACACGAACATCTCGCCCAGGCCCTGCTTGAGGAAATCGATGCGGGTGCCCTCGACCAGCGGCAGGCTGACGGCGTCGACGAAGATGCGCACGCCGTCCTGCTCGAACACGGTGTCGCCTTCGCGCTGCTCGCGGGCCAGATCGGCCACGTGCTGCCAGCCGGAACAGCCGGTGCGGGTCACGCCGAAGCGCAGGCCCAGCGCGGCCGGGGTCTCGGTCAGGAAATGCTGAACGCGGGCAAGGGCGGCGGGGGCGAGGGTTACGGCCATGATGATCTCGAAGCGGAGTGCGGTCGGAAGGGGGACGACGGCGTCGCCGCCATGGTACCAGCGGGCCGCAACGCCTCCGCTACCGGATATGGCGGCTCGGACGACGCATTCAAGCCGCCGCCGGCGCGGCGCCGCCCGGTTCAGCGCCCGCCGGCAGCCGCTGCGGCCGGCGCGGCGCCCTCGCCCGCCGCGCCCGGCGGCGCCAGCAGGTAGGTGGCGAAACTGCCGAGCCAGTGCGCGCCGGCGTAATGCCCGCCGGACACCGCCGCCAGGCCGAGTTCGCGATGCCGCGCCGCGGCCGCGCGCAGGGCCGGCACGCGCCGGTCGCGCGGCGGCAGGCCGGCGGCGATGCCTTCGAGCATCCAGGCGCGGCTGAGGTTGAGCCCGTCCAGGTGGGCGAGCTTGCCGTCGGCCTTGTCCAGGACCACGCCCGGCGCCAGCCAGTCGGCGCGGGCGCGGCGCGGGATCGCCGGCAGGAACCGGTCCAGCCAGGCGCCGAACTCGGCCGGCGCCAGCACCCGCCGCATCAGATCGGCCTCGGCCAGGCACGGCGACAGGAAGTCCTGGCCGGAGGGCTCGTAGGCCAGCGGGCAGTCGCGGTCGCCGAGGTAGTAGTCGCGCGAGCGCGCCAGCAGCGCCTGGCGCAGCGCCCGATCGCCGCTGACCTGGGCCCAGTCCAGGGCCAGGCCGAACGCGAACGCGGTCTGGCTGTGCTCGCCGACGCGGATCGGCCGGGTCAGCTTGGGCAGCCAGCGCTGCAACCGCGCCGCCGCTTCGCGCTCCAGCGGTTCCAGCGCCTGGGCCCAGCGCCGCGCCTGCGGGTCGTCCCAGCCGCGCAGTTGCGCGCCCAGTTGCAGCAGCCAGGCCAGGCCGTAGGGGCGTTCGAAGGATTCGTCGTCGTTGCGGCGCAGGTAGGCCAGTTCGCCGGCGATGTTGGCCGCAGTCAGGTGCCGGTCCAGCGCCTGGCGCGCGCGCGGCGCGAACGGCTCGCCGGGAAAGCGCTGGGCCAGCCGCGCCAGCAGCCAGTGGCCGTGCACCGCCGAATGCCAGTCGTAGCAGCCGTAGAAGGCCGGATACAGCTGCGACGGCGCGCGCGCGTCGGCGGCGCCGTCGAGGCGGTGGGCGATCTTGTTCGGATACTCGCGATCCACGCAGTCCAGCGCCAGGGCGGCGAAGTTCGCGGCCTGGACCGCGTCCAGCTGCGGCGCCGGCGGCGCGGGCGTGGCCACGGCCTGTCCCGCGGCCAGCAACGCCGCCAGCCCCCAACCCGCGCCCGCGCGGCGTCGCCCGTTGCGGCCCTTGCCCATGCCCCGTCCCCTTTGCCGTGATCGTCGCCGCAGTCTAAGGGCCGCGCCCGCGGCGCGCTGCGCCGGGATCATCCGTTATCATCGCCCTCCCTCACATTGCAACGCGCTAAGGCGGCACGACATGACGGTGGTAAGCGTCGAACAGGCACTCGCAGGCAAGATCCCGGCGGGCGGCGAGGTCACGGTACGCGGCTGGGTGCGCACCCGGCGCGATTCCAAGGCCGGGCTGAGCTTCGTCAATGTCAGCGACGGCTCCTGCTTCGCGCCGATCCAGGTCGTGGCGACCAACGAGCTGGGCAACTACGACAGCGAGATCAAGCACCTGAGCAGCGGCTGCTCGGTGATCGCCACCGGCACCCTGGTGGCCTCGCAGGGCCAGGGCCAGAGCTTCGAGATCCAGGCCTCGTCGGTGGAAGTGGTCGGCTGGGTCGAGGACCCGCTGACCTACCCGATGCAGCCCAAGCAGCACTCGCTGGAGTACCTGCGCGAGTTCGCCCACCTGCGCCCGCGCACCAACCTGTTCGGTGCGGTCACCCGCATCCGCCACTGCCTGTCGCAGGCCGTGCACCGCTACTTCCACGAGAACGGCTACTACTGGATCAGCACGCCGATCGTCACCACCTCCGACGCCGAGGGCGCCGGACAGATGTTCCGCGTGTCGACCCTGGACCTGGCCAACCTGCCGCGCGGCAAGGACGGCGCGGTCGACTTCTCGCGCGACTTCTTCGGCAAGGAAACCTTCCTGACCGTGTCCGGCCAGCTCAACGTCGAGGCCTACTGCCTGGCGCTGAGCAAGGTCTACACCTTCGGCCCGACCTTCCGCGCCGAGAACAGCAACACCACGCGCCACCTGGCCGAGTTCTGGATGATCGAGCCGGAGATCGCCTTCGCCGACCTGATGGAGAACGCCCAGGTCGCCGAGGACTTCCTCAAGTACCTGTTCCGCGCGGTGCTGGACGAACGCGCCGACGACATGGCCTTCATCGCCGAACGCGTGCAGCCCGACGCGATCAAGCGGCTGGAGGCGTTCGTCAACTCGCCGTTCGAGCGCATCGACTACACCGACGCGATCGCGCTGCTGCAGAAGTCGGGCAAGAAGTTCGAGTTCCCGGTCGAATGGGGCCTGGACCTGCAGACCGAGCACGAGCGCTGGCTGACCGAGGAACACGTCGGCCGTCCGGTGGTGGTGCTGAACTACCCCGAGCACTTCAAGGCCTTCTACATGCGCCTGAACGACGACGGTAAGACGGTCGCGGCGATGGACGTGCTGGCCCCGGGCATCGGCGAGATCATCGGCGGCAGCCAGCGCGAGGAACGCCTGGACGTGCTCGACGCGCGCATGGCCCAGTTCGGCCTGGACCCGGCCCACTACGGCTGGTACCGCGACTTCCGCCGCTACGGCACGGTGCCGCACGCCGGTTTCGGCCTGGGCTTCGAGCGGCTGGTGGTGTACGTGTGCGGGCTGGCCAACATCCGCGACGCCATCGCCTATCCGCGCGCGCCGGGCAGCGCGGAGTTCTGAGCGAGCCGGAGCGGCGTTGCCCGCTCTACACCGTCGTTCCCGCGCAGGCGGGAACCCAGGGCTTCGTCCAGGCATGGCGCTGAAGTCTCTGGATCCCCGCCTTCGCGGGGAGGACGACTTCCAACGTGCGCGGCGAGCGGCCGGCAACGCGCTCCCCGCGCCTCATCGAGAGGCAGCGGATGATCCTGTTCCTGGCCCTGACCTTCGTCGGCATCGCGATCTCCGCGCTGTGCGCGTTCGCGATCTTCTGGCCGCTGGCGCTGGTGCACCTGCGCGATCGCCATCCGGCCCTGCGCGGCGAGCTCGGCGAAGCCGCCTTCGTCGCCCCCGCGGCATGGAACTGGCTGCTGCGCCAGCGCTACCGCGGCGCCGGCGACCGCAACCTCGACGGACTGGCGACCCCGGCGCGGGTGTCGCTGCTGATCACCTTCGCCGCACTGGCCTGCGCCGGGCTGCTGTGGCTGCTTTCCCTGATGGTGCCGTAATGACCCAAGCATTCGAACACGAACAATGGTGGCTGGCCACGCTCGGCCGCACCGCGATCTGGGCGCGCCTGCGCGTGCTCGAGGCCGGCACCGCCGAGGTCCTCGACAGCGACGGCAACACCCTGCCCTACGACAGCGAAGACACCGCGCGCGCGGCGCTGATGGACGCCGAGTTCGTCCAGTACGACGGCCTCGACGAGGACGACGCGGCCGCGCGCGGCTTCGCCCTGGGCGAACTGGCGCCGCCGCAGGCCGGCAGCGACGCCGCGCTGGCCGCGCTGATGACCCAGCAACTGCCGCCGCGTCACTGAGCCGGGCCATGTACCTGCCGCGCGCGTTCGACGAAACCGACCTGGGCGCGCTCGACCGCCTCGCCGCGGCCGACGCCTTCGCCACCCTGGTGACCGTGCGCGACGACGCGCCGCAGGTCAGCCACTTGCCGGTGCTGTACGCGCGCGAGGGCGAGCGGATCGAACTGCGCGGCCACTGGGCGCGGCCGAACCCGCAGGCGCGCCACGCCGGCGCGGCGCTGGCGATCCTGCACGGACCGCATGCCTACATCTCGCCCGGCTGGTATCCGGACAAGGAAACCGCCGCGCGCGTGCCGACCTGGAACTACGCGGTCGCGCATCTGCACGGCCAGTTGCACACCTTCGACGACGAGGCCGCGCTGGCGGCGCTGGTCGACGACCTCAGCGTGCGGCACGAAGCGCAGGTCGGCGGCGATTGGCGTTTCGAAAGCGAACGCGACGAGCTGCGCCGGCAACTGCGCGGCATCGTCGGTTTCCGTTTCGCGGTCGAGCGGATCGAACTGAAATTCAAGCTCAGCCAGAACCATCCGCTGGCCAATCGCGAGAACGTCGCCGCGCAGCTGCAGGCGCAGGACCGCGAGGACAGCCGCGCGGTCGCCGCGCTGATGCGCGAGCGCATGGCCGCGCGCGGGCGGGAAGACTGAGCGCCACCGTTATCGCAGCGATTTCGCAGGAGCATCGATGGATCTGGATCTCACCGGCAAGCACGCCCTGGTTTGCGGCGCCTCCGAGGGCATCGGCCGCGCCGCCGCGCGGGAACTGGCCCTGCTGGGCTGCGACGTGACCGTGCTGGCGCGACGCGCCGAGGCGTTGGCCGCGGTCGCCGCCGAACTGCCGCGGCGCGGCGCGCAGGCGCACGGCTGGATCGCCGCCGACGTGTCCGAACACGCCGCGCTGTCGGCGCAGGTGCAGGCGCTGGCCGCGGGCAAGCCGGTGCAGATCCTGATCAACAACACCGGCGGCCCGCCGGGCGGCCCGGCGCATGCGGCCGAGGACGCCGCCTATCTCGACGCGTTCAACCGCCACTTGCTCGCCAACCACGCGCTGCTGCGCGCGGCGCTGCCGGGCATGCGCGCGGCGCAGTGGGGGCGCGTGGTCAACGTGATCTCGACCTCGGTCAAGGAGCCCATCGTCGGCCTGGGCGTGTCCAACACCATCCGCGGCGCAGTGGCGAGCTGGGCCAAGACCCTCTCGCGCGAACTCGGCGCGGACGGCATCACCGTCAACAACGTGCTGCCGGGCTACACCCGCACCGCGCGCATCGACCAGATCGTCGCCGACCGCGCGCGCAACAGCGGCCAGGCGCCGGAAGCGGTGCTCGAAGCGATGCGCAAGACCGTACCGGCCAACCGCTTCGCCGAACCGGCCGAGATCGGCGCGGCCATCGCCTTCCTGTGTTCGCCGGCGGCCGGCTACATCAACGGCGTGAGCCTGGCGGTGGATGGCGGGCGGATGCAGTCGATCTGATCCCACGGCGGTCGTGGGACTTCGCAGTCGATGCGGTTCGCTGCGAGCGTTCATCGCGGCGGATCGGAAAGCGTCGGGCCTGAAGGCCCTCCCACAGGAGCGAAGGCTCTCCCACAGAAGCGTCGGCTTGAGGCTTGTGTGGGAGGGGCTTCAGCCCCGACGCTGTTCGCTCAGGTCGCCTCGGGCTTTCATCGCGACGGATCGGAAAGCATCGGGCCTGAAGGCCCTCCCACAGCAGCCAAAGCTCTCCCATAGGAACATCGGCTTGAGGCTTTTGTGGGAGGGGCTTCAGCCCCGACGCCGTTCGCTCAGGTCGCCTCGGGCTTTACCGCGGATCGGAAGGCGCTGAACCCGAAGCCCGCCCCAGTCGCGAGCGTTCGAACCACCACAGCGCGGCGCACAGCGCCAGCCATGCCGCGAACCACGGCCACGGCGAGCCGCGCTCGCCATCCGTTGGCGCGGCAACGGCGCCGCCGCCGGCGGCAGGCTGCGAGCGCAACGCCAGCGCCAGCGTCGCCTCGCGCAATTCGCTCGCGCGCAGTCCCGGCGCGTCGTCGAGCGCGCGCACGTAAAAATCCTGCGACCGCGAGCCTTGCGTAAGCGCATGCCAGCCGGCCTGCGTCGGCCAGAAACCGGCGCAGGCCGACGGCCCCGCGGCCGGGTCCGGCAACAACGCGATGCGCGAGCCGTCCGGCGCGGCCACCTGCGCCTGCGCGCCGACGCCGCACAGTCGCACCCGCTCGCCGACGCGCAGGCTGCCGTCGATGCGCGCGCGCGCGTCGCCGCGCGGCCGCGCCAGCGCCGACAACGCCCGGCTCCACAACTGCGCATGCGCGTCCTCGCGCCCGGCCAGGACCAGGCGGAAGCTGTCGCCCAGCCCCCACAGCGCGATCCGTCCCTGCCCCGCCGCGCGCCACGCGGCGAAGGCGCGGCCGTCCGCGTCGCGACCCAGCGGCTGCAACGCCGGCGCATCCAGCGCCAAACTGCGCCGGGTCAGCACCGGCAAGGCCGCCGGCGCCTGTTCGCGCGAGTGCGGCGCGTCGGCGCTGCCCGGGCCCAGGCGCGCGCGCAAGCCGGCTTCGTCGTAGCGCTCCGCCGGCCACCGCAGCGGCGCGCTGTCGCCGCCCGCGCCGGGTTCCAGACCGAAGCCGCGCAGTTGCACGCGCAGGCCCGGCGACAGCGGGCCGGTGACGCGCAACAGCACGCCCAGGCCGTCGCGCAGCGCGATCGCCAGCGCGCCGCGCTGGGCCGGCGCGAGCGCGTCCCAGGCGCGCTCGTCGAGGATCAGCGCATCGAAGCCGGCCAGGGTCGCCGCATCGATGCGCAACGGCGCGTCGCCGAGTTGCAGGCCGGCGCCGACCGCGAGCTGGGTATGCAGCTTGATGCCGGCGTCGCTGGCCCAGCGCCGCAGGTACTTGAGTTCCGGCCCGGGCGCGCCGGCCAGCAGCAACACGCGCGTCGGCGGCTCGGCCTCGACCGACAACGGCAACGTCACGCGCTCGACCGGGCGCTGCCGCGGATCGAGCGCGCGCAGGACGAATCCGGCGCGGCCGGCGACGCGCACCACCGCATCCACGGCGAAACCGCCGTCGGCATCGGGTACGACGCGGTCGATGCGCTGGCCGGCCGGATCGAGCAATTCCACCGCGCCGCCGTCCAGGCCCTGCGCGCGACCGTACACGGTGAAGGCTTCGCCCTCGCCGATTCGGGCCGGCGTCCACACCCCGACGATGCCGCGCGGCAACGGCGGCGCGGCGAAATCCAACACGTGCCCGCGCACCGCGTCGCGGTCGCGCGCGAGCAGTCCGGCGCCGACCACGCGCACGCGCCGGCTGTGCGGATAACGGCGCAAGGCGCTGGCCAGATCCGGCACGCGCTCGCCGGCCTGGCTGCGCGGCGCTTCCGGCAGGCGCACGCGCGCATCGCCGGCCGCGGCGTCCAGGGCCGCGTCGGCGGCGCCGGCGGTGGCGACGACCAGGCTGCCGGCCCGCTCCGGCAGGCGCGGCGGCAACAACGCGGCGTACAGCAATCCGGCCAGCAGCGGCTGCGCCAGCACCAGCGCCGCGACGCGCCAGCCGCGCGAACGCGTCGCCGGTTCGGCGCGATGCTGGCGCCACAGCGTGCGCGCCATCGCCAGCGCCGCGGCGAGCGCAAGCAGCAGCGCGACCGCCGCCTCCGCGGACAGGAGATCGCCTGCGAACCGCGCGGTCATCGCGCCTCCTGCGGCAGGCCGTCAAGATAACGGCGGTCGCGCGCATCGCCCGCGGCGCGCGCGCGCACCGCCGCCGCCGGCCGCTGCAGCAACGGCCACAACAGGCCGCGCAGGCGGGCGCGGCATTCGCCGCAATCGGGCCGGTCGCGCAGCGCCGACAGCGCGGCGGCGAAGGCCAGCGGATCGGCCACCCGCTCGTTGTTGGCGCCGAGCCAGCGTTCCAACGCGGCGTAGTCGACCGGCTGCGACGCCGGCGCGTCCAGTTCGCGCCACAGTCGCGCCGGCAGCGGGTCGGCCGCGGTCGCCGGGGTCAGCGCGTCCTCGCGCCGCGCGAGTCCCGCGCGATCGCCGCTCAGGCGCCGGCTCTCGTCGATGGGCGGCAGTTCCGGCCCGACCCGGGCCAGGTAGATGCGGCTGGCCTGCTGCACCTGCTTGATGAAACCCAGCGCCTTGTACGCGAACGGCAACGCGCGCTGCGGCTGGCCCTGGCGCAGGTGCAGTTCGGACTGCCACATCTGGTCCAGCGCCGACTTCAGCAGCTTGCGGGTCTGCGGATCGAGCAAGGTCGCGGCCTCGGCATGGTCGTGGGTGTGGCCGAACTCCTCCAGCACCGCGCCTTCCTCGCCGAACGCGGGTTTGGCCGCGGCGGCGCCGTGGTCGTGATCGTCGTGCGCCGCGGCCGGCGCGGACGGCTCATGGCCGGCGTGGCCATCGCCATCGCGGCCATGATCGTGATCGTCCTCGCTGTCGCTGGTCGGCAGCTTGGGCTCGCCCTCGGCCTCCTCGCCGAGGAACTGGCCGTAGCGCAGGCGCAGCAGGCGCTGGTCGACGCCGATCGCGTCGGACTTCTTCTCGAAGCTCTCGCCGTCGAACTTGCGCTTTTGCGCGATCAGCGTCTCGGCATCGATGATGATCTGGCGCTGGCTGCGGAAGTACGCCGGCAGCACGGTCTTGACCATGCCTTCGATGCCGGTCGCCTCGCTGCCCGCGTCGGCCGGCCAGCGCAGGATCAGGCTCGGGCTCAGCGCGGTCTGCGCCTGCGGCGCGCGGTTGTCGCTGACGCTGAGTTGCACGATCAGGTCGTCGCCGAGCGCGTAGCCGAGCGTGGCGAGGTCGAGGCGATGGACGAAGCGTTTGGCACGGGCGTTGCCGCTGCCGCGCAGGTCCACGCTGCGTTCGCGGAAGCTGATCTGCTCGCCGCTGCCCTGGACCAGGGTGATGCGCAGGCGCGCGGTCGCCGCGACGCCGTAGTCGTCGCTGGCTTCGAACGCCAGCGGCCACGCCTTTTGGCCCGGTGCCAGCAGGGTCAGGCCGCGCTCGGGCTGGAGCACGCGCAACTGCGGCGGCCGGTCGGGAACGACGTCGAGCCGATACAAACGCCGGGCCTGCGCCGGCGGCGCGCCGCTGGCGTCGATCCGGTACAGCGTCGACTTGGCCAGCGTGCGCTGCGCGCTCCAGTCCTCGCCTTCGCGCCGCAGCGGCAGGCGTTCGCCGTCGTGGAAGACCAGCGCCGCCTGCGCCGGCTGCGGCTGGAAGCGCAGGCGCCAGCGCAGCCGCGCGCCTTCGGCCGCGCGGCCTTCCAGCGCGGGCTCGTCGCGCGCCGGCAGGCCGGTGTAGGCCGGCGGTTCGATGCGCAGGGCCTGCGCGACCAGACGCGGCTGGCCGGGCGCGGCGGCGACCGGCGGCGCGGGCGACAAGGCCGGTCCGGGCGCCTGCGGGCGCGGCTGCGGCCACCACGCGGCGGCCGCGGCCAGCGCCAGCGCGAGCGACGCGCCGACCGCCAGCGACCGCCAGTTCCAGGGCAGACGCAGGTCCGAGGCCGGCGCGGTCTCGATGCGCCGTTGCAGGCGCGCGCGTTGCAGGCGCTGCAAGCCAACAAGCGCCGCGTCGTCGGCGAACAACAGATCGGCGCTGTCGTCCATGTCGGCGCGCAACGCGTCGAGCCGGCGCCGCAGCCACTGGCGGTCCAGCGCCCTCGCGCCGCGCCAGGCGCGCCAGCCCACCGCCGCGGCGCCGAGCGCGGCCGCGGCCGAGGCCGGGCCGGCGCCGTAGCTGCGCGCGACCCACGCCGCCAGCGGCAACAGCCACACGCCGCAGACGCAGGCCAGGTACGCCGCGCGGCTGCGCCGCGCCCGCGCGTGCCACTGCGCGATGCGTTGCGCCGCGCTCATGGCGCCGCCGCGCGCCGCGCGCGCGTCGCCAGCAGGCGTTCGAGCAGGAACAGCGCCGCGACCAGCAACGCCAGCCACGGCCGCAGATCCAGCGGCGGCGGCGCGAACATTGGGCCGTCGGCGCTGGGCGCGTAATCGCGCGCCGCGACCCGCATCGGCGCCGGCGGCGCGTCCGCGAACAGTCCGCGCAAGTCCGCGGCGAAGCCCGGCTGCAACAGCGCCGGCCACGCGCGCGGCTCGACCGCGGCGGTCAAGCGCAGCGCCTGGCCGCGTCCGACCCGCGCGCCCAGCGCCCGCGCCCGGCCTTGTTCGTCGCGCCACAACGCGGCGTCGAAGTCGGCTTCAGGCCAAACCGCTTTCTCGTCGAGCAATACTCGCCCGCCCTGCGCGACCCAGTCGCGCACGCTCGCCGGCACCGGGCCGGGAACCAACCAGATCAACGAACTCGCGGCCGGATCGAAGGCTTGCGCGACCGGGGCGGAATCGATCTTCGCGCTGTGCGAGTCCCAGGCCGCGACGGCCGCGCGCAGATACGCCGCCGCTTGCGCGCGCTCGGGCGCGTAGCGGATCGGCGGCGGCGCCAGCGCGGTTTCGCGCACCGCTGGCGTCACCGGCGCTGCGGCGTCATCATCGACGACGCGCCACTGCAGCGGCCGCGACAGCCGCAGGCGCGCGCCGTCGGCGCCGTCGAACCGCGCCGGCACCGCTACGGTCAGGGCTACGCCCGGCGGCAGGGTCGCGTCGAGTTCGCGCAGCAGGCTGGCCGCGTTCGCCGCCAACGCCGGAGCAGGTTCGCGCACATCGGGAAATCCCGGCGCCAACCAACGCCGCTGCAACCGCGCGTTCTCAAGGCCCTCGCCCGCCCGAGCAGGATCGAGCCCGGGCATCACCGCCAGCCAAGCCTCGCGCGGCTGCGCGCCGTACAGCACCGGCCGCGCCAGCAGCAGCGCCAGCACCGTCAGCAACAGCAGCCGCAGCAACAGCAACGGCCATTCGTCGAAGCGGATGCGGCTGCGCGGACGCGGCCGTTCGCGCAGCCAGCGCAACGCGGCGAACACGGTCGGCCGCTGCTCGCTGCGCCGGGCCAGGTGGATCAACAGCGGCAGCGCCAGCGCCGCCAGCGCGGCCAGAGCCAGCGGCAGCAACAGCGCCGCGCTCATGCGCCCGCCGCCGCGTCGCGCGCGCCGAACAAGCGCCGCAGCGGCAGGTCGACCGGTTCGTCGAGCGTATGCTCGGCATGGCGGACGCCGGCCGCGTCCAGGCGCGCATCGACCGCGCGCCGCGCCGCGCCGAAGCGCTCGATGAACTCGCGCCGCAACGCGGCGCCGTCGCCGAGCAGTTCCTCGCCGGTCTCCGGATCGCGGAAGCGATGGCCGCCACGGAACGGAAAATCGCGCTCCTCGACAGTCAGGATGCGCACGCTGAGCACTTCGCGCCGCGCCGCGGCCAGCCGTTCGGCCACGGCCAGCGCCGCCTCGTCGAGGCCGTCGCCGAGCATCAGCACCAGGTCGCCCGCGCCGATGCGCTCCCACAGCGGCCGCAGCGACGCCGGCGCCGGCCACCCGCCGTGCGCGCGCAGGCCGTGCAGTTCCAGCAGCAAGCGGTCGCGCTGGCGCGCGCCGGTCGCCGGCGGCAACAGGCGCAGACCGTCTTCGCGCAACACCATCAGGCCGAAGCGGTCGTTCTGGCGCAGCGCCAGTTCGGCCACGCAGGCGGCGATGGCCTTGGCCGCGTCCAGGCGCGGGTAATCGGGACGCGCGCCGTCGCGCTGGTCCATCGACGCGCTCGCGTCCAGCAACAGCCAGACCGCCAGCGGACTTTCGCGTTCGGCTTCGCGCACGAAGAAGCGGTCCGAGCGCGCATAGAGTTTCCAATCGACCTGGCGCAGTTCGTCGCCGGGTTCGTAGGCGCGGTACTGGGCGAACTCCAGCCCGGCGCCGCGGCTGCGGCTGCGATGCGCGCCGATGCCGTGCGCGCCGACGGCGCGGCGCGAGACCAGGCTAAGGCCGCGCAGGCGCGCGCGCACGTCGGCGGGGATCAGATCGCGCACGATCCGCCCTCGCCGATCCTCGCGCCATGCAGGCCGGACATCGCGCTCACCCCGGCAACGGCACGCCGCGCAGCAGCGCCGCGATCACATCGTCCGCGCTCTTGCCCTCGGCCTCGGCCGCGAACGACAGCAACAGGCGGTGGCGCATCACCGGCGCGGCCAGCGCGATCACGTCCTCGCGGGTGGCGGCGAAGCGCCCGTGCAGCAGCGCACGCGCCTTGGCCGCGAGCACCAGCGACTGGCCGGCGCGCGGGCCGGCGCCCCACTTCACCCACTGCCGCACCTCAATCAGCGCATCGGCCGCGGGCCGGCTGGCGCGCACCAGGCGGGTGATCCAGCGCAGCACGTCCTCGCCCAGATGCACCTCGCGCACCCTCGCCTGCAGCGCCAGCACCGCGTGCGCGTCCATCACCTTGGGCACCCGCGCGCCGCCGCTGCCGGTGGTCTGTTGCAGGATGTCGTGTTCTTCCTGCTCGCTCGGATAACCGACCCGGATATGCAGCAGGAACCGGTCGAGCTGGGCTTCGGGCAACGGATAGGTGCCAGCCTGCTCCAGCGGATTCTGGGTGGCCAGCACGAAGAACGGCGCCGGCAGCGAATGGGTGGTGCCGGCATAGCTCACCGTGCGCTCCTGCATCGCCTCCAGCAACGCCGCCTGGGTCTTGGGCGGGGTGCGGTTGAGTTCGTCGGCGAGCAGCAGGCTGGTGAAGATCGGCCCCGGCTGGAAGCGGAAATGGCGATGGCCGGTGCCGTGGTCCTCTTCCAGCAACTCGGTGCCGAGGATGTCGCTGGGCATCAGGTCCGGGGTGAACTGGATCCGCCGGAACTGCAGTTCCAGCGCCTGCCCGAGCGAGCGCACCAGCAGGGTCTTGCCGAGTCCCGGCACGCCTTCGAGCAGGCAATGCCCGCCGGCGAGCAGGCCGATCAGCAACTGCTCCACCACCTCGTCCTGGCCGACGATGGCCTGGGCGATGGCCGCGCGCAGTTCGTCCAGCCGCGCCAGTTGCGCCTGCAGCGCGTCGTCGCCGTTGTTGTCGTTGCCGCTCATCGCCGCTCCCGAAACCACTTGTTGTCGCGAATGCGAAACCGCCGCGCGCCGATCACGAGTTCAACGCGTACATCACGATATTGACCCCGAACTTGGTGTTGTCCTCGGCCAGGAACCGCTTGTTGCGCCAGTCGTAATCCCACTCGCAGCCGTAGTCCTTGTTGCTGTACAAAATGCCGAGCCGCCCGTCGATCTCGATGCCCTTTAGGTAATCGTGGACCAGATCGTCGCCCCAGCCGTTGAGCTCGAACCCGGTCGCCGGCGGCCCGTCGAAGACGAAGAAACTGCGGTAGATCGGGTGCTTGTTCGGCAGTTTCTTCAGCGCCTTGGCGCCGAAGATCTTCGCCATCTGCGCCTCGAACGACTTGGCGAACAGCCCGTCGATGTCGTGGTTGCAGTCGTCGACGAAGACGAAGCCGCCGTTGCGCACGTAGCGCTCGAAGTTGCGCCGCTCGTCGGGGTTGAACTCGACCAGCTTGTGCCCGGCCAGGTAGCAGAACGGCGCGGCCAGCATCTTCGGGTCGGCCAGCGCGAGCACGTGTTCCTTCGGGTCCACCCGCAGGTGGGTGTAGTCGATCAGCGAGGTGATCAGGTTGGCCGGCATGCGCTGGTCCACGTCCCAGTCGCCGGAGTCGTACTTGAGCCGGGTGAACCAGAAATCGTAATCGGCCGCCGCGCGCGCCAGCGGCACGCGTGCCGCCACGGCACCGGCCGCGGCGCCGAGCATCAGCCGCAGGAACCGCGCGCGGTTCACCGCGCCGCGCCCACGCGCATGCCCGCCGGCGTCGCCGCGCGCATCGGCTACAGCGCCCGCGCCGTATTGATGACGTTGACCCCGTCGAAACGCGCGGTGGCCGCGCCGTGCGAGACCGCCGAAACCTGGCTCGGCTGGCCCTTGCCGTCGAAGAACGAGCCGCCGAGGCGGAAATCGCGCTCGTCGCAGATCGCCGAGCACGAGGCCCAGAATTCCGGCGTGCGGATCTGGTAGGCCGCGTCCTCGACCATCCCGGCCACCGCGCCGTTCTTGATCTCGAAGAACAACTGGCCGCCGAACTGGGCGTTGTAGCGCTGCTGGTCGATCGAATACGAGCCGCGGCCGTGGATGTACAGCCCGCGCTCGACGCCCTTGATCATCTCGGCGACGCTGAGCTTGTCCTTGCCGGGTCGCAGCGACACGTTGGGCATGCGCTGGAACTGCACGCTCGACCACGAATCGGCGTAGCTGCAACCGTGCGATTCCTTTTGGCCGAGGATGTGGGCCTCGTCGCGGGTGGCCTGGTAATCCACCAGCACGCCGTCGCGGACCAGGTCCCATTCGCGCGTCTTGACCCCTTCGTCGTCGAAACCGACCGCGCCCAGGCTGCCCGCGCGGGTCTTGTCGGCGACGAAGTTGACCCGCTCGCTGCCGTATTTGTAGCCGGCCTCGCGCTTGTCGAGGGTGGCGAAGCTGGTGCCGGCGTAGTTGGCTTCATAGCCGAGCACGCGGTCGAGTTCGAGCGGGTGGCCGACGTTCTCGTGGATGGTCAGGAACAGGTTGGACGGATCGATCACCAGGTCGTACTTGCCCGGCTTCACCGACGGCGCCTTGAGCTTGGCGCGGGCGTGGCGCGCGGCGGCGGCGGCGTCTTCCATCACGTCGTAGCTGCGGCCGTAGCCGGTCAGCCCGCCCGGCAGGGCGAACTTGCCGGCCGGATCGGCATCGAGGTACTCGTAGCCCATGCCCATCGGCGCCGACAGCCCGTCGCGGGTGCGGAACTTGCCGCTGGCCTTGTCGACCGCGGTCGCGGTCAGCGGCAGCCAGATCCGGTGCACGTCCTGGTCGATGTAGCTGCCGTCGGTGGACGCGAAATACTTCTGTTCGTTGATCGCGAACAGGTTGGACTGGACGAAGTCGGCGCCGTTCTTGAGCGCGGCGGCGTTGACCGCCATCAGCAGCGCGACCTTGTCCTGGATCGGCACCGCCAGCGCGTTCTTGCGCACCGGCGTGGCCCAGCGCACCTCGCCGACGCCCCGCACCGGCGCGAGTTCGACCTTGCGCGTCTGCGCGCGCGCGTTGGCCTTGGCGATGGCCAGCGCCTGCTGCGTGGCCGCGGCGACCGCGTCGACCGTGGTCTGCGACGTCGCGGCGAAGCCCCAGGCGCCGTCGCGCAGCACCCGCACGCCGACGCCGACCGATTCGGCGTTGACGATGTTGCGCACCTGCGCCTCGCGGGTCAGCACCGACTGGCGCAGGTAGCGGCCCACGCGCACGTCGCAGTAGTGCGCGCCGCCTTCGCGCGCGGCGGCCAGGGCGGTATCGGCCAGGCGCTTGCGCAGCGCCGGATCGGCCGGTTCCAGCAGGGCTTCGGCGGCGACGCTGCGGCCGAAGGGAAGCATCAGACCGGCCAGGCCGAGACCGGCGGAACCGAGGAAGTCGCGTCGTTGCACGGTGAGGCCTCTTGCGGTGGTGCGGCGGTGCGGGGTACGGGGGTGCGTTCCCGCGGCGCGGCGCGCCCGTCGCCGGGCGCGCCGCGCGCGTTGCGGTCAGACCGCGTCGGACAGCGAGGTGAAGGTGAAATCGCGCAGCTTCATCGGCGGGATCATCATCACCGAGTCGGATTCGTCGCCGGCCACGCGCACCGGCCGACCGAGCTCCTCGATGTTGTTGAGCATGATCACCGGCGATTCGTTGAAGCGGAAGTTCTTGATCGGGTGCTTGATCTGCCCGTTCTCGATGTAGAAGGTGCCGTCGCGGGTCAGCCCGGTCAGCAGCACGGTCTGCGGATCGACCATGCGGATGTACCAGGTGCGGGTGACCAGGATGCCCTTCTGGGTGCCCTTGACCAGCTCGGCGGTGGTCTTGTCGCCGCCGGACATCAGCAGGTTGCCGGGCGTGCCGACCGCGCGCTTGCCCTGCTTCTGCGCCCAGTAGCGCGAATAGTTCAGCGCCACCACTTTGCCGTTCTCGACGATCGGCATCTTCTCGCGCGGCAGGCCTTCGCCGTCCCACGGCATCACCGGCGCGCGCGGGTCCCAGGGATCGGCGAGGAAGTTGACCCGCGGGTCGTAGACCTGTTCGCCGAGCTTGTTGCCGCCGCCCTTCTTGGACAGGAAGCTGCGGCCTTCGTCGGCCTGGCGCGCGTCGAAGAAGTTCATCATGAACGAGATCAGCCCGGCGGCCGCGTGCGGCTCCAGGATCACCGTGTACTTGCCCGGCTCCAGCGCCTTGGCCTCGGCCGATTCGGTGGCCTTGCGCATGGCGATGCGGATGTCGGCGTCGGCCTTGAACGCATCGGCGTCGGTCAGGTCGCGCCCGACCCAGCCCGAGCCGCGGCCGTCGTCGGTGCGCACGGTGCAGGTGTAGTTGAAGTTGGTCGCGGTCTGGTAGCCGAAGTTGCCCTTGCTGTTGGCGAAGGCGACGAAGCTCTGGCCGTCCTCGAGGAAGCCGGCGGCGGTGAGCTTGGCCTCGCGGCACGGCGCGATCGAATCGGCGGCGACCTTGGCCCGGAACGCCGGGTCGATCGCCGCGGTCGAGGCCGAGAACGTCGGGCTGGGCTTGTAGGTCTGCTTGTCGATGATCGGCATGAACTCCGGGTTTTCCGGAGCGAGCTTGGCCAGGTCCTCGGCGCGGCGGACCACGCGTTCGAGCGCGGCGTCGTCGAACTCGTTGATCGTGGCCACGCCCACGCGCTTGCCGAAGGACACCTGCACGGCCAGGTCGACGTCGCTGACCACGCCGCTGGTGGAGATGTTGTTGAGGGCGAAACGGATGTTGCCGTCGATCGAACCGGTCAGCCGCGCGCTGGTCTCGTCGGCCTTGGACAACGCAATGACCTTGTCCAGGATCGCCTTGGACTGGGCTTCGGTGAAGATGCTCATAAGTTGTTCTCCTGCCCCGGTCAGCCGAGCTTGCGGGCGGTGTTGATGACGTTGACGCCGTTGAACCGCGCCGTGCTGGAGCCGTGCGAGACCGCCGAGACCTGGCCCGGCTGGCCCTTGCCGTCGAAGAACGAGCCGCCCAGGCGGTAGTCCTTGTCGTCGCAGACCGCGACGCAGGAATTCCAGAATTCCGGGGTGCGGATCTGGTAGGCCACGTCCTCGAGCATGCCGGTGACCTTGCCGTTCTTGATCTCGTAGAACAGTTGGCCGCCGAACTGGGCGTTGTAGCGCTGCTGGTCGATCGAGAACGAGCCGTCGCCGACGATGTAGATGCCGTTCTCCACGTCCTTGACCAGGTCGGCGACGCCGAGCGCGTCCTTGCCCGGCGCCAGCGACACGTTGGCCATGCGCTGGAACTGCACGCTCGACCACGAATCGGCGTAGCAGCAGCCGTCGGATTCGGTCTTGCCGAGGATGTGGGCCTGGTCGCGGATGGTCTGGTAATCGACCAGCACGCCGTTCTTGATCAGGTCCCAGCGCTTGGTCTTGACGCCCTCGTCGTCGTAACCCACGGCGCCGAGGCTGCCGACCTGGGTCTTGTCGGCGAACACGTTGACCTTGTCGCTGCCGTACTTGAAGCCGCTCTCGCGCTTGTCCAGGGTGGCGAAGCTGGTGCCGGCGAAGTTGGCCTCGTAGCCGAGCACGCGGTCGAGTTCGAGCGGGTGGCCGATGGATTCGTGGATGGTCAGCCAGGTGTGCGAGGGATCGAGCACCAGGTCGTACTTGCCCGGCTTGACCGAGGGCGCGGTGAGCTTCTGCCGCGCCTGCTTGGCCGCGGCGACCGCGTCCTCGCGCATGTCGTAGGAATCGCCGTAGACGGTGGCGCCGCACGGCAACACGGTCTTGCCCGAGGCCGCGCCGTCGAGGTACTCGTAGCCCATGCCGCGCGGCGAGGACAGGCCCTGGCGGGTGCGGAACTTGCCGCTGGCCTTGTCGATGGCGGTGATCGTCATCGGCGCCCAGATCCGGTGCACGTCCTGGTCGATGTAGCTGCCGTCGGTGGAGGCGAAATACTTCTGCTCGTTGACCAGGAACAGCATCGAGTTGACGAAGTTGGCGCCGGCGCCGATGGCCGCGGCGTTGACCCCCAGCAGCAGTTCGGCCTTGTCCTTGAGCGGCACTTCCATCGCGTTCTTGCGGATCGGCGTCTTCCAGCCGACCTCGCCCACGCCCGGCGCCTTGGCCAGCTGGACCTTGGCGGTGATGACCTTGGCGTTGGCGCGGGCGATGGCCGCGGCCTGCTGCGCGGCCTTGGCCGCGCCGTCGGTGCCGAACTGGTTGGTCGCGGCGAAGCCCCAGGCGCCGTCGACCAGTACGCGGATGCCGATGCCGCTGGACTCGACGTTGACCACGTTCTGGACCTTGTCCTCGCGGGTGATCACGAACTGGCGCAGGTAGCGGCCCACGCGCACGTCGCAATAGCTCGCCCCCGCGCCGCGCGCCGCGGTCAGGGCGGCGTCGGCCCAGGCCTTCTTCTTGGCCACGTCCAGCGGCGCCAACAGGTCTTCGGCGGCGATGACCTTGCCGAAGGGAATCATGAGCCCGGCGATGCCCAGCCCCGACATGCTGAGGAAATTGCGTCTGTCCACGTGATCGTTCCCGCCCTGAATGGCTCGGCGCCCGCGCGCCGGAGCGTGAGTGAATGAACCCCGCCGGAATGTGCGCAGCGTCGTAGTTGGGCGTCAAGTGCACAGCGGCACGGTCGGCCGCCGACGGACCTCGTGTCGCTGCCGGATTTCGCTAGACGTGCAGGCCGATTCGGCGATTTGCCGCGACGGGCATGACTTTCGACCTAGGCCGCGTCGGCGCGTGGACCGATTCGGCAAACACCGTGTGCGCAAGGTCCGAAAGCAAGAACTTCGACCAGAACGTTTTCGTTTGCATGCGGCGGTCGTGGGAGGGGCTTCAGCCCCGATGCCTTTCGCTCGTGTCGCTCGCCCCACACCGCGCCGGATCGAAAGGCGTCGGGCCTGAAGGCCCTCCCACAAAAGCCGGTCCGGGCCCAAGCGATACAGAGTTGTTGTGGGAGGGGCTTCAGCCCCGACGCCTTTCGCTCGTGTCGCTCGCCCCACACCGCGCCGGATCGAAAAGCGTCGGGCCTGAAGGCCCTCCCACAAAAGCCGGTCCGGGCCAGGCGATACAGACGTTGTTGTGGGAGGGGCTTCAGCCCCGACGCTTTTCGCTCGGGTCGCAGCAAACCCGCACCGCGCCGGATCGAAAAGCGTCGGGCCCGAAGGCCCTCCCACGTTCACCTTCGACGCTATGGGCGCCACCGGGCCCACGCGTTAAGCTTGCGCCATGCAGACATTCCGGCACTGGATCGACGGGACGCCGCGCGATGCGGCCGACGGGCGCTGGCTCGAAGTCTTCGATCCCGCCAATGCGCAGCCGTATGCGCAGGTCGCCGCCGGCGGCGCGGCCGAGGTCGAGGCCGCGGTGGCCGCGGCGCAGGCCGCGTTTCCGGCCTGGTCGGGGCTGGCGCACAGCGAACGCGCGCAGTGGCTGGAGCGCCTGGCCGCGGCGCTGGAAGCGCGCACCGGCGAATTCGCCGCGGCCGAATCGCGCGACGGCGGCAAGCCGATCCGGCTGGCGCGCGAGGCCGAGATTCCGCGCGCGGTGTCCAACCTGCGCTTCTACGCCCACGCCGCGACCCAGTTCGCCAGCGAATCCCACCACGGCCAGGCCGGGCTCAACTACACCCTGCGCCAGCCGCTCGGCCCGGTCGCGGCGATCTCGCCGTGGAACCTGCCGCTGTACCTGTTCACCTGGAAGATCGCGCCGGCGCTGGCCGCCGGCAACACCGTGGTGGCCAAGCCCTCGGAGGTGACCCCGGCGACGGCGACGATGCTCGGCGAACTCTGCGCGCAGATCGGCTTGCCGGCCGGCGTGCTGAACATCGTCCACGGGCTCGGGCCCGAGGTCGGCGCGCCGCTGGTCGCGCACCCGGCGATCCGCGCGGTCTCCTTCACCGGCAGCACCGCGGTCGGCCGCGGCATCGCCGCGACCTGCGCGCCGCTGCTGCGCAAGGTTTCGCTGGAACTGGGCGGCAAGAATCCGACCCTGATCTTCGCCGACAGCGACTGGCGCGAGCACCTCGACCTGCTGGTGCGCTCGGCGTTCCAGAACTCCGGCCAGATTTGCCTGTGCGGCTCGCGCATCCTGGTCGAACGCTCGATCTACGCCGAGGTGCGCGACGCTTTGGTCGAACGCGCGCAAGCCCTGCGCGTGGGCGAACCCGGCGAGGAAACCACCGCGCTCGGCCCGCTGGTGTCGCAGGCGCATTTCGCCAAGGTCGTCGCCGCGCTCGAGCGCGCCCGCGCCGAAGGCGGCCGGGTGCTGTGCGGCGGCGCCGCGCTCGAACGCCCCGGCTGGTACGTCGCGCCGACCCTGCTCGAAGGCCTCGGCCCGGACACCGCGAGCAACCGCGAGGAAATCTTCGGCCCGGTCGCCACCCTGCAGCCGTTCGACGACGACACCCACGCCCTGGCCCTGGCCAACGCCAGCGACTACGGCCTCAGCGCCAGCCTGTGGACGCGCGACCTCGCCCGCGCCCACCGCCTGGCCGCGCGCCTGAACGTCGGCATGGTCTGGATCAACACCTGGCTGCAACGCGACCTGCGCACGCCGTTCGGCGGCGCCGGCGCCTCGGGCCTCGGCCGCGAAGGCGGCGTCGAGGCCCTGCGTTTCTTCACCGAGGCCAAGAACGTCGGCCTCCATCTCGGATGACCTGCATGACCGCGCCCTACCCCACGTCCTTCGTCAGCGCTCTCCACGCCGGGAGCCGCGCATGAACCCGCTCGACGACCTGCTCGAACGCAATCGCGAATGGTCCGAGCGCATCAACGCCGAGGACCCGGACTTCTTCGCCCGCCTGTCCAAGCAGCAGGCGCCCGAGTACCTGTGGATCGGCTGTTCGGATTCGCGCGTGCCGGCCAACCAGATCATCGACATGGCCCCGGGCGAGGTGTTCGTCCACCGCAACATCGCCAACGTGGTCGTGCACACCGACCTCAACTGCCTGTCGGTGATCCAGTACGCGGTCGACGTGCTCAAGGTCAAGCACATCCTGGTGGTCGGCCACTACGGCTGCGGCGGCGTGCACGCGGCGCTGCACGGCACCCGGGTCGGCCTGGCCGACAACTGGCTGCGCCACGTCAGCGACGTGGCCGACAAACATTCCGAGTGCATGAACCACGCCCACGAGAGCGAGCGTCACGACCGCCTGTGCGAGCTCAACGCGATCGAGCAGGTGTTCAACGTGTGCATGACCACGATCGTGCGCGACGCCTGGTCGCGCGACCAGCCGCTGAGCGTGCACGGCTGGGTCTACAGCCTGCGCAACGGCCGCGTCCACGACACCGGCATGAACGTGCATTCGTTCAAGTCGCTGCAGCCGGCCTACGAACGCGCGTTGGCGCGGGTGCATTCCACCCACGGCGGCTCGCCGCGATGAGCGGCGCGGTGCGCGCCGGCAACGCGCCGCGGCCGGTCGGCTCGTACCCGCATGCGCGCCGGGTGGGCGAGCTGCTGTTCCTGTCCGGGGTCGGCCCGCGCGACGCCGCCAGCAACGCGGTGCCGGGCAACGTGCACGACGCGCAAGGCCGGCTGATCGCCTACGACATCGAACTGCAGACGCGCTCGGTGTTCGCCAACGTGCGCGCGGTGCTGGAAGCCAGCGGCGCGACCTGGGACGACCTGGTCGACGTGACCGTCTACCTGACCGACATGGCGCGCGACTTCGCCGCCTACAACGCGCTGTGGGCCGAGTATTTCCCGGACATCGACCGCGCGCCGTGCCGGACCACGCTCGGCATCACGGCGCTGCCGACGCCGATCGCGATCGAACTCAAATGCGTCGCGCGCCTGCGCGATGCCGGAACGGAGTAAGGCCATGCTGCCCGGACCGATCAACCTGCTCTCTTGGATCGAAGAGCATCGCCACCTGCTCAAGCCGCCGGTCGGCAACAAGACCATCTACGTCGGCGATTTCATCGTCATGGTGGTCGGCGGCCCGAACCAGCGCACCGACTACCACTGGGACGAAGGCCCGGAGTGGTTCTACCAGCTCGAAGGCGAGATGGTGCTGCGGATTCAAGAGGACGGCGCGGTCCGCGACATCCCGATCCGCGCCGGCGAGATCTTCCTGCTGCCCGCGCGCGTGCCGCACTCGCCGCAGCGCATGCCCGACTCGGTCGGCCTGGTGATCGAGCGCAAGCGCCTGGAACACGAAGACGACGGCCTGATGTGGTTCTGCGAACGCTGCAACCACAAGCTGTACGAAGAGTTCTTCAAACTGCGCAACATCGAGACCGACTTCCCGCCGGTGTTCGAACGCTTCTATTCCTCGCGCGAACACCGCAGCTGCGGCCAATGCGGGCACCTGAACCCGGCGCCGGCGCGCTACACGATGCCCGACACCTGAGGCGGCGATGCTCAAGATCGACACCCACGCCCACTACCTGCCGCGCGACTGGCCCGACCTGGCGCGCAAGTACGGCGACGACCGCTTTCCGGTGATCCACCACACCGACGACGGCCGCCACCGCATCTACAAGGACGGCAAGTTCTTCCGCGAGATCTGGTCCAAGACCTGGGACCCGCAGGAGCGCATCGACGACTACGCGCGTTTCGGCGTGCAGGTGCAGGTGATCAGCACCGTGCCGGTGATGTTCAGCTACTGGGCCAAGGCCAACCAGGCGCTGGCGCTGCACCAGGCGCTCAACGAGCACATGGCCCAGACCTGCCGCGATTTTCCGCGCCACTACGCCGGCATCGGCACGGTGCCGCTGCAGTCGCCGCGGCTGGCGGTGCAGGAACTGGAGCGCTGCATGGACCAGCTCGGCCTGCAGGGCGTGCAGATCGGCAGCCACATCGGCGACTGGAACCTCGACGCGCCGGAGCTGTTCGAGTTCTTCCAGGCCGCCAGCGAGCTCGGCGCGGCGATCCTGGTGCATCCCTGGGACATGATGGGAACGCCCAGCATGCCCAAGTACTGGCTGCCGTGGCTGGTCGGCATGCCCGCCGAGCAATCGCGCGCGGCCTGCTGCCTGGTGTTCGGCGGCGTGCTTGAGCGGCTGCCGAAACTGAAGATCTGCATGGCCCACGGCGGCGGCAGCTTCCCCTACACCATCGGCCGGATCGAGCACGGCTTCAACATGCGCCCGGACCTGGTCGCCACCGACAACCCGCGCAACCCGCGCGATTATTTGTCGCGGCTGTACTTCGATTCGTGGGTGGCCGATCCGCGCGCGCTGCGCTACCTGCTCGACACCTGCGGCGTGTCGCGGGTGATGCTGGGCACCGACTATCCGTTCCCGCTCGGCGAACAGACGCCCGGCGCCGGCATCGCTTCGCTGGCGCTGCCCGAGGCCGAACAGGCGCGGCTGTACCACGGCACCGCGCTGGAATGGCTGGGCCTGCCGCTGTCGCGGTTCGCATGAGCGCGAAGGCACGCTTGCGCATGGGCGCGACCGCATGAGCCCGTCCGCGTTGCACGCGCCGCCGCCGCTGGATCCGCAAGACCTGCTCGCGACCCTGCGCGACTGGGCCGAGCGCATCGCCGACGCCGACGGCAAGGCCATCGACGATTACCTCGACCGGCGCGACCGCGAACCGTTCGACGGCCAGTGGACCCGCGCCGACGCCGCGCTGCAGAGCCACAAGCGACGGCTCGACCCGCAGCGGGTACAACGCGCCCAGGCCGAATCGGCGCAACTGCGGCAGGCGGCGTTCGTCGCCGCGATGCAGGCCGCCGGCCATGCCGAACTGGCCGCCTATCTCGCCGACGACGCCGCGCTGATCTACGAAAGCGAGGTCCTGGGCCTGTGCTCGGATTGGGTGCGGGCGCTGCACCGAAGCTATCTCCACGTCGCCGAAGCGCCCGCGCCCGGGCCGCTCGAATCCGCCGGCTGAGTCCGCGCCGCCCCTCTCGCATCGCAATCGCCCGAACCCCATGACCGACCTGCACACGCCCGCCCACGCCGCCGCGCTCGACGCCGCCGACCCGCTGCCGACGCTGCGCCATGAGTTCCTGATCCCGCGCCACGGCGAGGAAGAACAAGCCTATTTCGTCGGCAACTCGCTCGGCCTGCAGCCGCGCGGCGCGCGCGCCCATGTCGAGGAAGTCATGGACAAGTGGGCGATGGAAGCGGTCGAAGGCCACTTCACCGGCCAGGCGCAGTGGATGCCGTACCACGAGCTGGTGCGCGAACCGCTCGCGCGCCTGGTCGGCGCGCTGCCGCACGAGGTGGTGGCGATGAATTCGCTGACCGCCAACCTGCACTTCATGTTGGTCAGCTTCTATCGGCCCACCCGCGAGCGTCCGGCGATCCTGATGGAAGCCGGCGCGTTCCCGTCCGATCGCTACGCCCTGGCCTCGCAGGTCGGTTTCCACGGCTTCGATCCCGACACCGACCTGATCGAACTGCAGCCCGACGGCCCCGGCGGCGTGTTCTCGATGGAGAGCATCGAGCGCGCCATCGCCGAACACGGCCCGCGCCTGGCGCTGGTGCTGTGGCCGGGCGTGCAGTACCGCACCGGCCAGGCCTTCGACCTCGCGCGCATCGCCGCGCTCGCACACGCGCAAGGCGCGCTGTGCGGCTTCGACCTCGCCCACGGCGTCGGCAACCTGGAGCTGAACCTGCACGACAGCGGCGCCGACTTCGCAGTGTGGTGCCACTACAAATACCTCAACGCCGGCCCCGGCGCGGTCGCCGGCTGCTTCGTCCACGAACGCCACGCTCGTAGCGACCGCCCGCGCTTCGCCGGCTGGTGGGGCCACGAATCGGCGACCCGCTTCCGCATGGGCCCCGAATTCGTGCCCACGCCGGGCGCCGAAGGCTGGCAGCTCAGCAACCCGCCGATCCTCGGGCTGGCGCCGCTGCGCGCCTCGCTGGACCTGTTCGACCGGGTCGGCATGCGCGCGCTGCGCGAGAAGTCGCTGCGCCTGACCGGTTACCTGGAAGCGCTGATCCGCGCGCGCCTGGGCGAAACCCTGGACATCCTGACCCCGGCCGAGCCGGCCCGGCGCGGCTGCCAGTTGTCGCTGCGGGTGATCGGCGGCCGCGGCCTCAGCGGCCGCGCCGCCGGCCGCGACCTGTTCGAAGACCTGGCCCGCCGCGGCGTGCTCGGCGACTGGCGCGAACCCGACGTGATCCGGATTTCGCCGGCGCCGCTGTACAACACCCACGGCGATATCGTGCGCTTCGTCGCTGCGGTGGAGGCGTGGCGGGACGCGTGACCCGCCCGCCGCAACCGCTTACGCTCCCCTCATCGCCCGCAAGGATCGATTCCTTGAACACTTCGGCCAACGCCACCCCGCACATCACCCTCATCGGCGCCGGCCTCGCCGGCGCCCTGCTCGCCACCCTGCTCGCGCGCGCCGGCTGGCGGGTGGATGTGTACGAAAAACGCGGCGATCCGCGACTGAAGGGCTATCAGGGCGGGCGCTCGATCAACCTCGCCCTGGCCGAGCGCGGCCGCCACGCCTTGCGCCTGGCCGGCGCCGACGAGGCGGTGATGGCGCAGGCGGTGATGATGCGCGGGCGCATGGTCCACTTCCTCGACGGCCGCACCGACCTGCAGCGCTACGGCCGCGACGACAGCGAGGTGATCTGGTCGGTGCACCGCGGCGAGCTCAACCTGATCCTGCTGCAGATCGCGCAGGACGCCGGCGCGAACCTGCATTTCCACCGCGGCCTGTCCGGCGTCGATTTCGACGCGCGCATCGCCCGCTTCCGCGACGACCGCGACGGCAGCGAGCACGAGGTCGGCTTCGACAGCCTGGTCGGCGCCGACGGCGCCGGCTCGGCGCTGCGCGCGGCGATGGGCGAAGTCGCCGACCTGGGCGAGCGCACCGAGTTCCTCGGCCATTCCTACAAGGAACTGGAAATCCCGCCGGCGCGCGACGGCGGCTTCAGCATCGAACCCAACGCCCTGCACATCTGGCCGCGCGGGCGCTACATGTGCATCGCCCTGCCCAACGACGAACGCACCTTCACCGTCACCTTGTTCCTGCCCAACCAGGGCGATCCCAGCTTCGAGACGATCCGCGACGGCGCCGACGCGCGCGCGCTGTTCCAGCGCGATTTCGCCGATGCGCTGCCGCTGATTCCCGAACTGGAGCGCGACTTCGAACGCAACCCCGCCGGCCTGCTGGCGACGCTGTACCTGGAGCGCTGGCACCTGGACGACCGCGCCGTGCTGCTCGGCGACGCCGCCCACGCCATGGTGCCGTTCCACGGCCAGGGCATGAATTGCGCGTTCGAGGACTGCGTGGCCCTGGCCGAACGCCTGCTCGCCGGCGGCGACCGCAGCGAAGCCTTCGCCGCGTTCCAGCGCCAGCGCCTGCCCAGCGCGCGCGCGATCCAGGCGATGGCGCTGGAGAACTACCTGGAAATGCGCGACCGCGTCGACGACGACGACTACCTGCTGCAGCGCGCGCTCGAACGCGAGCTGGCCCAGCGCCATCCCGAGCGCTTCATGCCGCGCTACGCGATGGTGACCTTCCACCGCATGCCGTACGAAGTCGCCTTCGACCGCGGCCAGCGCCAGCGCGAGCTGCTGGTCGAACTGACCCGCGGCCACGACTCGCTCGACAGCCTGGACTGGGACGCCGTCGACGCGACCGTGCGCGCGCGCCTGGACCCGCTGCCGGCGGACGCCTGACATGCCGGCCAGCTTCCTGTTCTACGACCTGGAAACCTTCGGCGCCGACCCGCGCACGACCCGCATCGCCCAGTTCGCGGCGATGCGCACCGACGCCGAGCTCAACGAGGTCGAGGCGCCGATCAGCGTCTTCGTCAAGCCCGCCGACGACCTGCTGCCCTCGCCGATGGCGACCCTGATCACCGGCATCGCGCCGCAGGACGCGCTGCGCGACGGCGTGACCGAGGCGCAGATCTTCGCCCTGATCTTCGAGGAAATGGCACGGCCGCAGACCTGCACCGCCGGCTACAACTCGCTGCGCTTCGACGACGAATTCGTCCGCTACGGCCTGTTCCGCAATTTCTACGACGCCTACGAGCGCGAATGGCGCAACGGCAACTCGCGCTGGGACCTGCTCGACGTGCTGCGGCTGGCGCGCGCGCTGCGTCCGGACGGGCTGCAGTGGCCGCAGCGCGAGGACGGCTTCACTTCGTTCAAGCTCGAACACCTGGCCGTCGCCAACGACGTGCGCGTCGGCGACGCCCACGAGGCGCTGTCGGACGTGCGCGCCTTGATCGGCATCGCGCGCAAGCTCAAGCAGTCGCAGCCGCGGCTGTGGGAATACGCGCTGCGCCTGCGCGACAAGCGTTTCGCCGCCAGCCTGCTCGACCCCATCGCGATGCAGCCGGCCCTGCACGTGTCCTCGCGCTATCCGGCCGCGCGCCTGTGCGCGGCGCCGGTGATCCCGTTGGCGCGGCACCCGCGCATCGACAGCCGCATCGTCGTGTTCGACCTGGAACAGGACCCGCAGGCGTTGCTGGACCTGGCCGCGGACGAGATCGCCGACCGCCTCTACACCCCGTCGGCCGACCTGCCCGAAGGCGAGGAGCGGGTCGCGCTCAAGGAAGTGCACCTCAACCGCTGCCCGGCGCTGACCGCCTGGAACCACCTGCGCGCGGACGACTTCGAGCGCCTGAGCATCGATCCGGTGCGCGCCGAATACCGCGCCGCGCAGTTGCGCGAAGCCGGCCCCGATCTGGTCGAGAAAGTCCGCCGCGTCTACGCCCGCGACGCCGCGCGCGCGCCCGCCGACGCCGACGCCTCGCTCTACGACGCCTTCATCGGCGACGGCGACAAGCGCCTGTTCCGCGGCGTGCGCGCCGCCGCGCCGGAGGAACTGGCGCACGCCGCGTTCGAGTTCCGCGACGCGCGCCTGCCCGAACTGCTGTTCCGCTACCGCGCGCGCAACTGGCCGCAGAGCCTCAGCGCGGCCGAACGCGAGCGCTGGGACGACTACCGCCGCCAGCGCCTGGACGGCGAATCGGGCCTGTCGGAATACAGCTTCGCCCGCTTCGCCGAAGAGCTGCGCCAGGTCCGCGCCCACGCCGGCGAAGACGGCGCCAAGCAGGCCTTGCTGGATCGGCTGGAGGACTGGGGCCGCGGGCTGTGGCGCGAACTGCACGCGTGACAGCCGAAACCCGGGAATGCGCGGCTGCGAGCCGGCGGATCGCGGCCGACGCCAAACCCGGCGTTAACTTCCCGCCCGCTACCGTAGTCGCGCGATCCGCCGATCTCTGACTCCTAACCCGTTATAGCCTGCCCTCATGCCCAGCTACTTCTCCGACGCCAGCTTCAAGTTCCTGCGCTCGCTGGCGCGCAACAACAATCGCGAGTGGTTCCACGCCCACAAGGCCGCCTACGACGAACACGTGCGCGGCCCGTTCCTGCGCCTGCTCGGCGACCTGCAGCCGGGGCTGGCCCAGGTCAGCGAGCACTACCGCAGCGAACCCAGGAACGTCGGCGGCTCGCTGTTCCGGATCCAGCGCGACACCCGCTTCGCCAACGACAAGGCGCCGTACAAGAGCTGGCAGGGCGCGCGCCTGTTCCACGAGCGCGGGCGCCAGGTCGAGGCGCCTTCGTTCTACATCCACCTCGCCCAGGGCGAGTGCTTCGTCGCCGCCGGCGTCTGGCATCCGGCGCCCGAGACCTTGCGCAAGATCCGCCACTTCGTCTTCGACAACCCCGGCAGCTGGAAAGCCGCCGCGCACGACGCCAAGTTCCGCAAGCGCTTCGACCTCGACGACAGCGAGGTGTTGACCCGCGCGCCGCGCGGCTTCCCGCCCGAGTTCGAATTCGCCGACGACCTCAAGCGCAAGAACTTCGTCGCCTACCGCAGCCTCGACGACGCGGTCATGACCGGCCCGCGCCTGCTGTCCACGCTGGAAAAGGACCTGGCCGGGTTGGCGCCGTTCGCCGATTACCTGTGCGCGGCGCTGGATCTGGAGTTCTGAAACAAAGAAAGAGCGACGAGGACGAGCACTGTCCGGAGGCTGGACCGCTTGCGCGCCCTCCTCGCCCTTTTCGCTCACGACGGCCACACGCACGCAGTCCGCGTGCTACCGCTTAAGTGTGCCTACCAAGCAAATCAAACGTGCCATAGACCACCTATACCGCACCAACCTTCCGCGCTAGGTGTTTGCGCAGAGGCCACGCCTGCGCCAGTGCTGTCCGCGTCGCCTCGGCGATTGCGTTGATACCAGCAACGCGAGGGCTCCAGACACGGAAGCCGTCGTCACTCAAGGAGGGGAATATGCAATGGCACCAGCTCGCCGGGTCCGTCCTGGCCCTGTCGTTCCTGTTCGCTACGGGCTGCGTAAAGAACCAACTGCTTCGACTGGAAACTCGGGATTTCAGCGCCAAGGCCGCAACGGCCACCGCCGCTGCCGAAACTTCCTATATCGATCGCATCCACAGCAACCAACAATTGCACGGACTGATGTACGCACTCGATGCGCGTTGCGTACCGCCGGCGCTGCGCGATGATGCTGCGCAGGCTGCCCTCGCCAAGGCCTCGTCCGTGGCCAAAACCTGCTTAGCGCTGAAATACAAGCTGGAATACAAAACCTTCGATGCGCAGTTCCGTTCCTTGCAGTTCGTTTCCGATTACGTGTCGATACTGGCCGAGACCGCCGCCGACCCGGAGCTGGTTGCCGCCAAGAACTTCGGGCAAGTGGCGGCCGACTTCAACAATCTGACCACGGCATTGGAAGGCGCACCGGTCGCCGATGCCAAGGTCGGTGCGGTGTCCGATCTGTTGAATGCGCTCGAAGCGATTTCCCGCAACGGGGACAGCGCCAACGCGATCCGCGAGGAGTTCAAGCGAAACGGTGCCGCGGCCCAGGTCCAACTCGAACAATTGGCCGAGGATTTGCTCGATGAGAAAAAGGAAGACAATTTCGATAGGAAGGCCGCCCAAGAGGCCCGCAAATTGGCGATAGACAGCGACGCCGCCAGCCGCCTGGATGCCGCGGGGCGCATGCGGATCCTCGACGATCTTTATCGAAATCAACAGGAGCAATGGCAGAGCGAACGCGAGACCGAACGTTGCGAGAATTCGCCGATCGTCCAGAAAAAGGGACTGACCCGCTTTTGCAGCGCCAAGGCCGCGGGCCTCATGTACGCGGCCTCGAAGGCGCACGGCGAGTTGTCGTCGCTGATCGCCGACCGTCCCAACGCGCGCCAGCGCCAGCGCCGGGCCGAGTTGGCCTACCGTCAATTCATGGATCTGGTCGGCGTGTTCGTCGGCCTCGCAGCGGCATTCTGACCCCGCCGCCCCAACTCAAGGAGAACCATCATGGGCAACGATAAGAAATTGACGGATGCCGAGGACAAGCTGGTAGCGGCGCTGGAACAGGCATCGGACGACGCCATGAACTGCATCAACCGCGAAGCGCACAAGAACACGCGCTGGCAACTGCTCCAAGCCGCGATGATCCTGCGCGACCGCATGCGCAGCATCGTTGGCGGGACCTTGCTGATCACGCCCAAGGCGGTCGCGGTATGCACCACGGAGGTCGTCCAGGTCAGCGCCGCAGCCAAGGATGCCGGCGACGGTCCTCACTACGATCGCGTGGTCGTCGAAGGCAACCAGGCCATCGCCGTCATCGACGCCAGCGGAATCCAGGCCGCTACGGCCTGATCGCCGCCGCAGAGCGCGATCCCGGCCGCTCCGGATGCGGCGCTCATCGCGCCGATCCGGAGCGCGCCGCCGCGAAGTCCGTCGGCGGGTCGCGGCAGCTGCAACGCGGTGATCGCGGCCCGGCCTCGGCGCTGCCCGATCAGCAACGCACAGAGATGATCGGCGCCGGTGACATGTAGGGGATGCCTGTACTCCCGCAGGGCGGCCGCCCGCCGTTGCTGGCCTGCGCATGATGCTGCAGCGCAGCGGGCCCCATTCTGTTGCGCGCCGCCGCGGCGCCATCGTTGGCCGCTTTTAATGCCGCCCCGATCCTCCCCGACTATCCTGGCGTCTGCCCACAAGGATCGCCGCCATGAAGAAATGGATCGCCGCCCTGGTCGTGGCCGCCGCGCTAGTGCTCGGCTGGGTCGCCGCCGGACCGTTCATGACCGTCAACGCCATCCGCACCGCGGTCAAGCAGGGCGATACCGCCGCGCTGTCCAAGCACGTGGACTTCGCCTCGGTGCGGCTGGGCCTGAAAGCCCAGGTCGACGACTATCTGGTGCGCCGCGCCGGGCCTTCGGTGCAGTCCAGCCTGCTCGGCGCGATCGGGCTGGGCATGGCCAGCAGCGTCGCCGGCGGCGCGGTCGACGCCATCGCCACGCCGATGGGCATCGGCGCGGTGCTGGAAGGACGCAACCTGCTCAAGCGCTTGGATCCGTCCGCGCCGCCGCGCGACGCCTATGCCCCGGTCGAGCCGGCCGAACCGCTCAAGCGCCTGAGCTACCGCTTCGAAACCCCGTCGCGGTTCACCGCGACGGTGGCCAACGCCGACGGCGACCCGGTGGTGTTCGTGCTGACCCGCCAGGGCCTGAGCTGGCGGGTGACCGAGGTGCGGCTGCCGCTGGACAAGATGCTGCCCTGAAGCCCCTTGTAGGAGCGACGCGAGTCGCGACCGCGACAGCGCAACTGTTGCGAGAGATTCGGCTTGCGAGAGATTTGGTCTGTGGACGAGTCGGCCTTGGGGCAGAGCTTGCTCGTGGAAAAGCCGGCTCGTGGAAAAGCCGGCTCGTGGAATACCCGGCTTGGAGAGGATCCGGCGTAGCTGCTTCGTCGCGGTCGCGGCTCGCGCCGCTCCTACATGGGGATCGCCCACCGGCGCTTGCTTTCCCGGGGGAGCGGCAATACTTTCACGCCAACGCCGCCCGCGCCGCGCGCGGCGCCGGCCGGACAGGCATGCCCGGCCCCGATCGTCACCGCCACACGACTTGGACTGGAACGCCATGAAAACGATCTTCCCCGCCCTTGCCTTCGCCCTGCTCGGGCTGGCCGCCGGCAACGCCTATGCCCAGGGCGAGTGCGACAAGTACCGCACCAGCTACGACAAGACCTATTGCTTCGCCAAGCTGTTCCTGGAGTCGGACAAGGAACTCAACGCCGCCTACAACGATCTGCGCGGCGTCGCCAAGGAACCGGCCAAGAGCCAGCTCAAGCAGACCCAGCTGCAGTGGATCAAGCACCGCGACGCCAGCTGCGAGAACTCCGGCAGCATCAACGTCGACTGCAACTACCGGGTCAACCGCGAGCGCACCGAGTACCTGCGCGACCGCGCCCGCGAGTGCAAGGCCGGCACCTGCCGCGCGGACATGATCGTCAAGCAATCCTGGAACTGAGCCGAGCCGCCAGCGCGCGGCGCCCTCGCAAGCCACGCCCATCGGCGTGGCTTGCGTCGTTTCGGATCCGGCGAAACCGGGCCGGCTCGCTGTAGGAGCGGCGCGAGCCGCGACCGCGACAACGCGCCTGCGCCGAACCCTTCGCAACAGCTGCGTTGTCGCGGTCGCGGCTCGCACCGCTCCTACAACAGCACCGCCGGCCTCGCGCCTCAGCGGTTCGCGACCCCGTGCGGCACATGCCCCGCCGCCACGTGCCCGCGCGCGGAGGCGATGTTGTTCTCCGAATCGTCGAAGAAGATGTCGGCGCCGAACGCCTCCAGGAACGGCCCCTTGGCGCGGCCGCCGAGGAACAGCGCCTCGTCCAGGCGGATGTCCCATTCGCGCAGGGTGCGGATCACCCGTTCGTGCGCGGGCACCGAGCGCGCGGTCACCAGCGCGGTGCGGATCGGCGCGTCCTGGCCGACCGGGAACGCCGCCTGCAGCCGGTGCAGCGCATCGAGGAAGCCGCGGAACGGCCCGCCCGACAGCGGCTCGCCGGCGTGGTTGCGCTCGTGCTCGGCGAACGCGGCCAGGCCGCCCTCGCGCGAGACCCGCTCGCCCTCGTCGTCGAAGATCACCGCGTCGCCGTCGAAGGCGATGCGCAGTTGGTCCGCCGGCAGGTGCGGCGCCAGCTTGGCGTTGGGCACCGCCGGCAGCAGGGTCGCCGCGGCGATCCCGGCTTCCAGCGCGGCGCTCACGTCCTGGGCGTTGGCCGACAGGAACAGGTCGGCGCCGAACGGGCGGATGTAGGGGAACGGCGGCGCGCCGTTGCTGAACGCCGCGCGCTTGATCGACAGGCCGTGGTGGGCGATCGAGTTGAAGATGCGCAGGCCGCTGTCGGCGGAATTGCGCGAGATCAGGATCACCTCGACCCGCGGCGCCTCCGCCGGCGCATCGCGGTTGAGCGCGAGCAGCTTGCGCACCAGCGGGAAGGCGATGCCCGGGCGCAGGACGTCGTCCTCGCGCGCGCGCTGGAAGGCGGCATAGGCGTCGATGCCCTCGCGCTCGAACAGCGAGTGGCTCTCTTCCATGTCGAACAGGGTTCGCGAGGAAATCGCGACAATCAACGGGTCGGCATCGCGGTCGGGCATGGGGCTATTGTGCCTGAGGCGGGAATCGGGAGCTGAGATTCGGCCGCCGGGTTTGGCGTTCGGGTTTGGGGCGAATGCGGTCGGGATCGAGGTGCGCGGTCGTTGCATTGGCGCGGTCGCGGCTTGCGCCGCTCCTACAAGACGCGGTGCGGCATCACGAAGCCGGCCGGCGCAAGCCGCGACCGCGATACCCCGACGGCGACACCGATCCGGACAAGCCGGCATCTCACCGCGCCCGCCCCGCCGCCGCCGCGCTCGCCCCCGCCGCCGATGCGGTATCGTGCCGCACTTCCCGCCGCACCCCGGACCCGCTCGATGACCGCCAGTCCCGCCGCCGCTTCCGCCGATCCGCAGCTCGGCCACGCCCTCAAGTCGCGCCAGCTGGTGATGATGGGACTGGGCAGCGCGATCGGCGCCGGGCTGTTCCTGGGCTCGGGCGTCGGCGTGCAGACCGCGGGGCCGGCGGTGCTGTTGTCCTATCTGATCGCCGGCACCCTGATCATCATCGTCATGCGCGCGCTCGGCGAGATGGCCGCGGCGCGGCCGACCAGCGGCGCGTTCTCGGTCTACGCCGCCGACGCCATGGGCCCGACCGCGGGCGCGACCCTAGGCTGGCTGTGGTGGGTGCAGATCGTGATCGTGGTGGCGGCCGAGTCGGTCGGCGCCGCCGGCCTGCTGGCGACGGTGTGGCCGCAATTGCCGGTCGCGGCCACGTCGCTGGTGTTCATGAGCGCCTTCACCCTGGTCAACCTGCTGGGGGTGCGCAACTTCGGCGAGTTCGAGTTCTGGTTCGCGATCCTGAAAGTCGCCGCGATCCTGATCTTCATCGCCATCGGCGCCGCCCTGCTGCTGGGCCTGCTGCCGGACGTGCCCTCGCCGGGCCTGAGCCACTTCACCGAACACGGCGGCTTCGCGCCCAAGGGCTGGGCCGGCATCGGCGCGGCCCTGCTGGTGGTGGTGTTCGCTTTCGGCGGCACCGAGATCGTCGCGGTCGCCGCGGCCGAGACCCAGGACCCGCAGCGCAGCATCACCCAGGCGATCCGCACCGTGGCCTGGCGCATCCTGGTGTTCTACATCGGCTCGCTGGCGGTGATCATCGCGGTGGTGCCGTGGACCAGCGAGGCCTTGAAGTCGCCGTTCGCGGCGGTGCTGGAAGCGGCGCGGATCCCCGGCGCGGCCACCGCCATCACCCTGGTCGCGGTGGTGGCGCTGCTGTCGGCGCTCAACGCCAACCTCTACGGCGCCTCGCGCATGATCTACTCGCTGGCCCAGCGCCAGGAAGCGCCGCGCTTCCTCGCCCGCCTCAGCCGCAGCCAGGTGCCGGTGGCGGCGGTGCTGGCGAGCGTGGCGTTCGGCTTCATCGCCACCGCGCTGGAGCTGCTGTATCCGGACAAGGTGTTGCCTGCGCTGTTGAACGTGGTGGGTTCGACCTGTCTTTTGGTGTGGACGCTGTCGCTGGTCGCGCAGCTGATCCTGCGCCGCCGCGCCGACCGCGCCGGCACCGCGCTGCCGTTCAAGATGTGGGCATTCCCGTACGTGACCTGGTTCGGCCTCGGCATCCTGGCGCTGGTGTTCGTGCTCGCGCTGATGACCCCGGGCCCGCGCGTGCAATTGCTGTCGACGGTGGGACTGACCTTGGGCATCGCCGCGGTCAGCGAGATCGCGCGGCGGATGCGGGCGCGCGGCTGACGGTCGCCATTACATTCGATTCGACTTTATAAATACTGCTTAAGTATCTGTTTTTGAATAATTTAAATACCGGAACTTAAAGTAGTTTCCAAGCGCATGACGCCTGCCGTCGGCCCCCGCTGCCTTCGATTTTCGGCCGTCCCGCCGGGCCGCGGCAGCGTCCTGCGGCAGCGCTGCGTGCCATGAGCGCCGACCCGACGCCTCCCATCGGTTGGGTCGGCGCGCTGTTGCTGCGCGACGGGCTGGTGCTGCTGGGCCTGCGCGCGCTGCACAAACGGCTGGCGCCCGGCCGCTGGGACCTGCCCGGCGGCCACGTCGAACCCGGCGAGACGCCCGAGCAGGCGCTGTGGCGCGAACTGGGCGAGGAAACCGGCGTCGGCCCGCCCGCCGACCCGGCGGCCGCCGCGCGCATCGTGGCCGAGTTCGCGTTCGACGGCGTGGTGTTGCGCCTGTACGCGGTGCGCGACTGGGTCGGCGAGCCGCGCGCGCTCGGCGACGAACACCAGCGCCTGCAATGGTTCGAGCCCGCGCAGGCGGCCGCCCTGCCCGATCTGTCGCATCCGCGCCTGGGCGCGCTGCTGCGGCGCCTGGCCTGAGCCCCGGGCCGGCCGGCGCCGATCGGCCGCCGCTCAGCCGCTGGTGAACTGCTCGATCAACATGCGCTCTTCCAGGTTGTGCTCCGGATCGAACAGCAGGGTGACGGTGCGGTCGCGCGACTCGCGGATGGTGACTTCGACCACGTCGCGCACTTCGTGCGAATCGGCGGTGGCGCTGACCGGGCGCTTGTACGGGTCGAGCACGCGGAAGCGCACTTCGGTGTCGGCCTTGAGCAGCGCGCCGCGCCAGCGCCGAGGGCGGAACGCGGCGATCGGGGTCAGCGCGATCACCGCCGAGCCCAGCGGCAGGATCGGGCCGTGGGCGGAGAAGTTGTAGGCGGTGCTGCCGGCCGGGGTCGCGACCAGGACGCCGTCGCAGATCAGTTCGTCGAGGCGGGTCTGGCCGTTGAGGTCGATGCGCAGGTGCGCGGCCTGGCGGGTCTGGCGCAGCAGCGAGACCTCGTTGTAGGCCAGCGAGCCGAAGGTCGCGCCGGATTCGGTCTGGGCGACCATCTCCAGCGGCCGCAGCACCGCCGGTTCGGCCTGGGCCAGGCGTTCGAACAAGTCGCCGGCGCCGCCGGCGTGCTGGTTCATCAGGAAACCGACCGTGCCCAGCTTCATCCCGTACACGGGTTTGCCGAGCGCGCCGTGGCGATGCAGGGTCTGCAGCATGAAGCCGTCGCCGCCGAGCGCGACCAGGATGTCGGCTTCGGCCGGCTCGCACTGGCCGTGGTCGGCGCTGAGATCGGCGAGCGCGCGCTGCGCTTCGTCGGTGTGGCTGGCGAGAAAGGCGATGCGGGGCGTCGCGGTCATCGGCGGCTCCGGGAGGACGGCGCCAGCATAACCCGGCCGATGCGGGGGATTGGTGTCGGGTCGATCCGGCGCGGTTCGCTGCGCACCGGCCGTTTTCGCGACGCAGTCACGGTTTTCGATGTTGTCGCGCTTGCCCCTTGCAGGAGCGGCGCGAGCCGCGACTGCGACAACGCAGCGATTGCGCAAGCGCGGCCTGTAGTGGGAGGGCCTTCAGGCCCGATGTTTCTGTTTCAGATCGCCGCGATCCGACCGAAAAGCATCGGGCCTGAAGGCCCTCCCACCAGAGCTCTTGCGCAAGCGCATCGCTCCCGCATCAGCAGCGGCCACAAAAAAGCCCCTCGCCCGCGAGGGCGAAGGGCTCGGTTCGAGTCAGCGGAGCCGGCGCGAGCGCCGGCCCCGCTGATCGCGCTTAGCCGCGCGCGGCCAACTGCGACAGGCGCTGCACCGCGACCGAAGCGGTCGGGTAGTCCAGGGTCTTCTGCGCCGCCAGTTCGGTCAGCATCGCCAGGGTGAAGCGCAGCGACTGGTCGTCGCGGCTCAGCCACTGCTTGACCTTGGCTTCGGCGTTGGCGCCCGGCACCTTCAGCACCTGGCCGACCAGCACGCGCTGCTGGGTCGACAGTTCCTCGCGCAACACGCCGCGCGCGACCGCGTGCCAGCGGCCGTCCACCGCCAGCGCGTCGATCTGCTCCTGCAGCCACGGCAGGCGCAGCGCTTCGCCGAGGCGGAAGTGAACCTTGGCCACGTCGACCGGCTTGAGCTTGCGCTCGCGCGCCAGTTCGATGATGTCGCAGCTCGGCTCCAGGTACGGCAGCGCCGCCAGCTGCGCGGCCAGCGCTTCCGGCACGCCCTTGGCCTTCCAGTCGGCGAACGCGGCATCGTGGGTCGGGCGCTCGCCGTCGCCGAGGATGCCGTGGCCGGCGCGGATGTTCTTGAAGCCGTCGTGGTAGCGCTCCACCGCGGTGGTGATGTCGGGGATCGCGCCCGGACGCGACAGCAGCCAGCGGGTGAACGAGCGCTGCAGGTTCCAGATCACCTGCAGGGCGTCGATCTGGGTCGACTCGGCGACCTTGCCGTCGAGCGCGTCGATCTGCGCCCACAGCTCGCGCGCGTCGAGCGTCTCGCGGGTGATGGTGAAGGCCTTGGCGACCTCGCCCGGGGTGCGGCCGCTGTCTTCCTGCATGCGCAGCAGGAAGGTCGCGCCCATCCGGTTGATGGTCGAGTTGGTCACCGCGGTGGCGATGATCTCGCGCTTCAGGCGGTGGTTCTCCATCGCCTTGGCGTACTTGGCCTGCAGCGGCTGCGGGAAGTAGCGGACCAGTTCCTTGGACAGGTACGGGTCTTCCGGCACGTCGGAATCGAGCATCTGCTGGAACGCGACCAGCTTGGAGTACGACAGCAGCACCGACAGTTCCGGACGGGTCAGGCCCTGGCCGCGCGCCTTGCGCTCGGCGATCTCGGCGTCGGACGGCAGGAACTCGATCTGGCGGTCGAGCAGGCCCTGCGATTCGAGCGTGCGGATGAAGTGCAGCTTGCTGCCCAGGCGGGTCAGGCTCATCCGCTCCATCAGGCTGATCGCCTGGTTCTGGCGGTAGTTGTCGTTGAGCACCAGCTCGGCGACTTCGTCGGTCATCGAGGCCAGCAGCTTGTTGCGCTCGGGCAGCGTGAGCTTCTTCGCCTGCACCTGCCCGTTGAGCAGGATCTTGATGTTGACCTCGTGGTCGGAGGTGTCCACGCCGGCGGAGTTGTCGATGAAGTCGGTGTTGAGCAGCACGCCGTGCTGGGCCGCCTCGATCCGGCCGAGCTGGGTCAGGCCGAGGTTGCCGCCCTCGCCGACCATCTTGCAGCGCAGGTCCGCGCCGTTGACGCGCAGGGCGTTGTTGGCGCGGTCGCCGACGTCGCCGTTGCTCTCGCTGGAGGCCTTGACGTAGGTGCCGATGCCGCCGTTCCACAGCAGGTCGACCGGCGCCTTGAGGATCGCGCTCATCAGCTCGGCCGGGCTCAGCGCGGTGGCGTTGCCTTCGATGCCGAGCGCGGCGCGGGCCTCGGCCGACAGCGGGATCGACTTGGCCGAGCGCGCGAACACGCCGCCGCCCTTGCTGATCAGCGCCTTGTCGTAATCCTCCCAGCTCGAGCGCGGCAGCTTGAACATGCGGTCGCGTTCCTTGAACGAGCGCGCCGCGTCCGGGTTCGGGTCGAGGAAGATGTGGCGGTGGTCGAACGCGGCGACCAGGCGGATGTGCTCGCTCAGCAGCATGCCGTTGCCGAACACGTCGCCGGACATGTCGCCGATGCCGACCGCGGTGAAGTCCTGGGTCTGGCTGTCGCGGCCGAGCGCGCGGAAGTGGCGCTTGACCGATTCCCAGGCGCCCTTGGCGGTGATGCCCATGCCCTTGTGGTCGTAACCGACCGAACCGCCCGAGGCGAACGCGTCGTCGAGCCAGAACTTATGCTCGGCGGCGATGCCGTTGGCGATGTCGGAGAAGGTCGCGGTGCCCTTGTCGGCGGCCACCACCAGGTACGGATCGTCGTTGTCGTGGCGCACCACGTCGCGCGGCGGCACGATCTTGCCGTCGACGATGTTGTCGGTGATGTCGAGCAGGCCGTTGATGAACATCTTGTAGCAGGCGATGCCCTCGGCCAGCACCGCGTCGCGGTCGCCGCCCAGCGGCGGACGCTTGGCGAAGAAACCGCCCTTCGAGCCGACCGGCACGATCACCGTGTTCTTGACCATCTGCGCCTTGACCAGGCCCAGCACCTCGGTGCGGAAGTCCTCGCGCCGGTCCGACCAGCGCAGGCCGCCGCGCGCGACCGGGCCGAAGCGCAGGTGCACGCCTTCCACGCGCGGGCCGTAGACGAAGATCTCGCGGTAGGGCTTGGGCTTGGGCAGGTCCGGCACCTGGGCCGAATCGAACTTGTAGCTGACGTAGCCGCGCTCGGAACCGTCGCTCGCGCGCTGGTAGTAGCTGGTGCGCAAGGTCGCGTTGATCGCGCCGATGAAGCTGCGCAGGATGCGGTCTTCGTCGAGGCTGGAGACGCGGTCGAGCAGCGACTTCAGCGCGGTCACCGCGGCCTCGGCCTGGGCCTCGCGCTTGCCGGCGCGCGCGGCGATCACCGGCTCGAGCGCGGCGCGCACGGCGTCTTCGCCGCTGTGCAGGGCTTCGAACTGGACCTTCAGGCGCTCCTGGCCGGCCTTGATCTCGGCCTTGCTCTCGCTGCCGGTGCTGGGGTCGAAGCGCGCTTCGAACAGCTCGACCAGCAGCCGCGCCAGCAGCGGATAGCGGGCGAAGGTCTCCTCGACGTAGCTCTGCGAGAACGGCACGCCGACCTGCAGCAGGTACTTGCAGTACGCGCGCAGCATCGCGACCTGGCGCCAGGACAGGCTGGCGGCCAGGATCAGGCGGTTGAAGCCGTCGTTCTCGGCGTTGCCGCGCCAGATCTGGGCGAAGGCCTCCTCGAAGTTCTCGTCGAGGCGGTCGACGTCGATGTCGTTGTTGGCGGTCTCGACCTCGAAGTCCTGGATGTAGACCGGCTGGGCGTCGACGGTGAGCCGGTAGGGGTGCTCGGAGATCACCCGCAGGCCCATGTTCTCCATCATCGGCAGCGCGTCCGACAGCGGGATGTCGTCGAGCTGGCGGTAGAACTTGAAGCGCAGGCCGCCCTCGCCCGGACGGGTCCGGCACAGGCTCAGGCGCAGGTCCTCGGGACCGGTCAGCGCGGCCAGGTGGGCGATGTCCTGCGCGGCGACGCCGGCGGAGACCTCGTCGATGTAGCCCGGCGGCAGCGCGCGGCCGTAGCGCTGGATCAGCGCCAGGCCCTGCTGCTCGCCGTTGTTGCGCACCAGCGCCTCGCGCAGGTCGTCCTGGCGGTTGCGCACGATCTCGGCCAGTTGCGCCTCGATCGCGGCGTTGTCGACCTCGACCGCTTCGCCCGACTTCGGCCGCACGATCAGGTGCACCTGGGCCAGCGGCGATTCGCCGATGTGCACGGTGGTGTCGACGTGCTCGCCGTGCAGCCGGTCCTTGAGCATCGCCTCCACGCGCAGGCGCACGTCGGTGTTGAAGCGCTCGCGCGGGATGTAGACCAGCACCGAGAAATAGCGGCCGTAGCGGTCGCGGCGCAGGAACAGCTTGCTGCGCACGCGCTCCTGCAGGCCGAGGATGCCCGAGGTGGTCTTGAGCAGCTCCTCCTCGCCGGACTGGAACAGCTCGTCGCGCGGCAGGGTCTCCAGCACGTGGCGCAGGGCCTTGCCGCTGTGGCTGTCGGCCGGCAGGCCGGAGTGCTGCATGACGTAGCCGTGGCGCTGGCGCACCAGCGGGATGTCCCACGGCCGGCGGTTGTAGGCGCTGGAGGTGTACAGGCCGAGGAAGCGCTTTTCGCCGGTCGGACGGCCCTGGGCGTCGAAGCTCAGCACGCCGATGTAGTCCATGTAGCCCGGACGGTGCACGGTCGAGCGCGCGTTGGTCTTGGTCAGGATCAGCGCATCGACCGAACCCGACTGCGGCATGTAGTGCGCGGCCAGCGAGGTCAGCGCGCGCGGCTTGCCCGGCGACTTGCCGCGCAGCAGGCCCAGGCCGCTGTCCTTGATCGCGCGCAGCACGCTCTCGCCGCCCTGCTCGACCACTTCGTATTCGCGGTAGCCCAGGAAGGTGAAGTGGTTGTCGGCGGCCCAGCGCAGGAACGCCTGCGCCTCGCGCTTGCCGTCTTCGTCGATCGGCATGGCCTGGTTCGGCAGCGCTTCGGCGACCTGGTTCATGCGCTCGCGCATCTGCGCCCAGTCGCGCACGATCGCGCGCACGTCGGCGAGCACGGTCTCCAGCGAGCGCTGGATCTGCGCCATCGCTTCCGGCGTCTGCCGGTCCAGCTCCAGGTGCATCAGCGATTCGGCCTGGCCCTCGCCGACCGCGGCCAGCTTGCCGGCCTTGTCGCGACGGAACGCCACCACCGGGTGGCCGAGCACGTGCACGCCGATGCCCTGGTCGGCCAGCGCCATGGTCACCGAGTCGACCAGGAACGGCATGTCGTCGTTGGCGATCTGCAGCACGGTGTGCGGCGATTCCCAACCGTGGCTCTTGAGCTGCGGATTGAACAGGCGCACCAGCGCGTTGCCGGGCTTGCGGTCGCGGGCGAAGTCGAGGAAGTCCGCGGCCAGCGCGGCCCAACCGTCGGCCGCGTGCTGCGGCATCTCGTCGCCGCTCATGCGCTTGTAGAACGCCTGGGCGAAGGCCTCGGCCTCGGCATGGCGCGCCTTGGGCAGGCGCTTGCGCATGGCCTCGACGATCGGGCGCAGGTCGACGGCCTGGACGTCCGCGACCGGCGCCGGCTGCGGCGCGCGGCCGGCGGGCTTCTTGGCGGCCGGCTTGGCGGCGGCCGGCTTGGCGGCGGCCGGCTTGGCGGCGGCGGGCTTGGCGGCGGCGGACTTGCTGGCCGGCTTGGCGGCGGCGCGGGCCGTGGCTTGCTTGGCAGAAGCCGGCTTGACGGCCTTGGCGGCCGGTTTGGCGGGTTCGGACTTGGAAGCTTTGGGTTTGCTGCTCATGGGAACGTTTGAGGTCCGGATGGAATGAGGCCCACGCTTGCGCGCGGGCCAAGAGAGAGGTTATTGCGGCGGGTGCAGCGGAATTCGCACGGCGGCAAAAGCGCCGGCGCCGTAGTCGGGCGACGCCGCGGCGCAGCCTCGCGCACCGGCCCGAAGGCCGGAATGCGGGCCGGCGTGAAGCGCGGCGGCGGCGACGACAGCGCGCAGGCCAGTGCCGCCGTCCTCAGGACAGGCGGTGGGCCGGGACGAGCCGAAGCGTTTCATCGTGGTCGGAAAGTCAGCGCAGGCCGGTTTCGTTGCGGGCGATGACCAGGCGCTGGATCTCGCTGGTGCCTTCGTAGATCTCGGTGATCTTGGCGTCGCGGAAATAGCGCTCCAGCGGCATCTCCTTCGAATAGCCCATGCCGCCGTGGATCTGCACGGCCTGGTGGGTGATCCACATCGCCGCTTCGGACGCGGTGAGCTTGGCGATCGCCGCCTCGTTGCTGAAGCGGCCGCCGTTCTTCTCGGTCTGGCCCTTCTGCCAGGCCGCGCGCAAGGTCAGCAGCAGGGCCGCGTCGAGCTTGCACTTCATGTCGGCGATCTTGGCCTGGGTCATCTGGAAGGTGCCGATCGGCGCGCCGAAGGCCTTGCGCTCCTTGACGTACTCCAGGGTGCGCTCGTAGGCGGCGCGGGCGATGCCGATGGCCTGGCTGGCGATGCCGATGCGGCCGGCGTCGAGCACGCCCATGGCGATCTTGAAGCCGTGGCCTTCCTCGCCGAGCACGTCGGCCGGCTGGGCCACGTAGTCCTCGAATTCGATCTCGCAGGTGGCCGAGGCGCGGATGCCGAGCTTGGGCTCGGTCTTGCCGCGGTGGAAGCCGGGCTTGGCGGTGTCGATCATGAACGCGGTGATGCCGCGCGCGCCCTTGTCCGGGTCGGTCATCGCGAACAGCACGATGTACTTGGCGACCGGGCCGGAGGTGATCCAGCTCTTCTTGCCGTTGATCACGAAGCTGCCGTCGGCCTGCTTGACCGCCTTGCAGCGCATGGCCGTGGCGTCGGAGCCCGACTGCGGCTCGGTCAGGGCGAAGGCGCCGATTTCGCGGCCCTCGGCGATCGCGCGCACGTACAGCTGCTTCTGTTCTTCGCTGCCGAACTTGAGGATGCCGTTGCAGAACAGCGAATTGTTGACCGAGACGATGGTCGAGTGCGCGGCGTCGCCGGCGGCGATCTCGACCATGGCCAGCACGTAGGCGACCGGGTCCATGCCGGCGCCGCCGTACTCGGCCGGCACCTCGATGCCCATCAGGCCGTTCTCGCCGAGGGTGCGGATGTTCTCCAGCGGGAATTCGCCGGTCTGGTCATGGTGCTCGGCGCTGGGAGCAATCTTCTCCTGGGCGATACGGCGCGCCACGTCCTGGATCATCAACTGCTCTTCGGTAAAGCCAAAATCCACGTCGCACCTCTGCTGGTTGAGCGCCGCGGCCGTTCCCCCTTTTGCGCGGCGCGCCCGTAAGCGGCGCCGCGTCATCCCGGAACGACCGGCGCGTTGGTTCCGCGTCCTGGTCCGCGGCCCGTACCCGGCGCCGCGAATGCGAATTGTAGCCGCGCGCGCCGCAGAACCCCACCCATGCGGCTGCCCCGATCTGGCGTCATCCCTGCCCCGCGCCCACGCGCTTCAGTCGCCGTTGCGCCTTGCTGCGCCGCCGCACGACTTGACCTGGGCGCACGGCCGGCACACACTCATCTCTATATCGCGATACGTTGATGGAAGCCGGGAAATCGTTTGCCCGAACCGGCAAGCGCGATGCGCCTCCCGCTTCCGCCCGCGCCGTAAACGCTTCCCCATTCTCCATTTCCCACTCCGACGCCCCCAATGGATCTCGAAGGCTGGTCCGCAAGACTCAAAGTGTTCGCCGACGCCACCCGCGTGCGGCTGCTCGCCCTGCTCGAACGTGAGGAGTTGACCGTGGCCGAGCTCTCGGCGATCACCCGCCTGGCCCAGCCGCGCGTGTCCACCCATCTGTCCAAGCTCAAGGAAGCCGGGCTGGTGCGCGACCGCCGCGCCGGCGTCTCGGCCTATTACCGCTTCGACGAGGGCGCGCTCGACAACGCCCAGCGCGCGCTGTGGCAGACCCTGAGCACCGGCAGCGACGACCCGTTGCTGCGCCAGGACGCCGAGCGCGTGCCCGCGGTCCTGGCGATGCGCGCCTCCGACCAGAACTGGGCCGATTCGGTCGCCGGCGACATGGAACGCCACTACTCGCCCGGCCGCACTTGGGAGGCGCTGGCGCGCTCGGCGCTGCCGCTGCTGCAGCCCGGCGACGTGCTCGACATCGCCTCCGGCGACGGCGTGCTGGCCGAATTGCTGGCGCCGCATTCGCACCGCTACATCTGCCTGGACGCCAGCACCAAGGTCGTCGCCGCCGCATCCGAGCGCCTGCGCAAGCTGCGCAACGTGGAAGTGCGCGAGGGCGACATGCACGCGCTGCCGTTCGCGGCCGAGACCTTCGACCTGGTGGTGCTGATGCACGCGCTGACCTACGCCGAGCAACCGGCCCAGGCCGTGGCCGAGGCCGCGCGCGTGCTGCGCCCCGGCGGCCGGGTGTTGCTGACCAGCCTGGCCCGGCACGAGCACCGCGGCGCGGTCGAGGCCTTCGGCCACGTCAACCTCGGCTTCACCGAGAAGGACCTGCAGAAGTTCGCGGCCAAGGCCGGCTTCGACATCGTCAGCTGCGAGACCGTCACCCGCGAACGCCGCCCGCCGCATTTCGAAGTGATCGCGCTGATGGCGCGCAAGCCGCTGCCCGAGCCGGCGGCCGCTTCGCCCGCGGCGCGCAAGCCGGCCAAGAAGTGAGGAACCGCCGATGAAACAACTGCCCTGGCTCCACCCCGAACGCGCGCAAGCGCTGCTGAACGGCCTGGCCGCGCGCATCCTGATCATCGACGGCGCGATGGGCACGATGATCCAGCAGCACTCGCTGGGCGAGGAAGACTATCGCGGCGAGCGCTTCGCGCAGGGCTACGACCGGCTGTATTCGCCGCCGGCGCGCGAGCACGACGGCGAGCACGTGCACGGCGAAGGCTGCGGGTGCTCGCGCGACCAGCGCGGCAACAACGACCTGCTGACCCTGACCCGGCCCGAGATCATCGCCGGCATCCACCGCGAGTACCTGCAGGCCGGCGCCGACCTGGTCGAGACCAACACCTTCAACTCGACCACGATCTCGCTGGAGGACTACGGCCTGCAGCACCTGGCGCGCGAGCTCAACTTCGAAGGCGCCAGGCTCGCCCGCGGCGTGTGCGACGAGATCGAGGCGCTCGACCCGGCGCGTCCGCGCTTCGTCATCGGCGTGCTCGGCCCGACCAGCCGCACCGCTTCGCTGAGCCCGGACGTCAACCGCCCCGGCTACCGCGCGATCAGCTTCGACCAGCTGCGCGAGGCCTACCGCGAGGCCGCCGACGGCCTGATCGACGGCGGCGCCGACGTGCTGATGGTCGAGACCATCTTCGACACCCTCAACGCCAAGGCCGCGCTGTTCGCGATCGAGGAAGCCTTCGACGCGCGCGGCGCGCGGCTGCCGGTGATGATCTCCGGCACCATCACCGACGCCTCCGGCCGCACCCTCTCGGGCCAAACCGCCGAGGCGTTCTGGTACTCGGTGCGGCACGTGCAGCCGACCGCGATCGGCCTGAACTGCGCGCTCGGCGCCAAGGACCTGCGCGTGCACGTCGACGTGCTGTCGCAGATCGCCGACGCCCACGTCAGCACCCACCCCAACGCCGGCCTGCCCAACGCCTTCGGCGGCTACGACGAGACGCCCGAGGACATGGCCGCGGTGCTCGGCGAGTTCGCCCGCGCCGGCCTGCTGAACCTGGTCGGCGGCTGCTGCGGCACCTCGCCGGCGCATATCGCGGCGATCGCGGCGGCGGTGGCGGGGGTGGCGCCGCGGCGGCCGTTGCAGTTGGTCGATGCCGCTTGAAAGCGAGGAGTGAGCGCAGAGGAGTGAGGAGTGAGCGAAAGCAGGCTCTTTCTCACTCCTCACTCCTCTGCGCTCACTCCTACCTCTCCCACCCGCCCGAACGCCGCCAGACACCCGAATGACCTCCGCCCTCCCCCGCCAAACCCGTCTCAGCGGCCTCGAACCGCTGCAGATCACCCCGGAAAGCAACTTCGTCAACGTCGGCGAGCGCACCAACGTCACCGGCAGCGCGCAGTTCAAGAAACTGATCCTGGAAGGCCGCCTCGACGAGGCGGTGGTGGTCGCGCGCCAGCAGGTCGAGAGCGGCGCCCAGGTCATCGACGTCAACATGGACGAGGGCCTGCTCGACTCGCAGAAGGCGATGGTCGAGTTCCTCAACCTGATCGCGGCCGAGCCGGACATCGCGCGGGTGCCGGTGATGGTCGACAGTTCCAAATGGAACGTGATCGAGGCCGGGCTGCAGTGCCTGCAGGGCAAGGGCATCGTCAATTCGATCTCGATGAAGGAAGGCGAGGACGAGTTCCTGCGCCAGGCCCGGCTGGTGCGCCGCTACGGCGCGGCGGTGGTGGTGATGGCCTTCGACGAGGTCGGCCAGGCCGACACCATCGAGCGCAAGGTCGAGATCTGCTCGCGCGCCTACAAGCTGCTGACCGAGGAGATCGGTTTCCCGCCCGAGGACATCATCTTCGACCCGAACGTGTTCGCGGTCGCCACCGGCATCGAGGAACACAACGACTACGCGGTCGCCTTCATCGAGGCCACCCGCGAGATCAAGCGGCGCTTTCCGTACTGCCACATCTCCGGCGGCGTGTCGAACGTGTCGTTCTCGTTCCGCGGCAACGAGCCGGTGCGCCAGGCGATCCACGTGGTGTTCCTCTACCACGCGATCCGCGCCGGCATGGACATGGGCATCGTCAACGCCGGCGCGCTGCCGCTGTACGACGACCTCGACGCGGACCTGCGCGAGCGGGTCGAGGATGTGGTCCTCAACCGCCGCAGCGACAGCACCGAGCGCCTGCTGGAGATCGCCGACCGCTTCAAGGGCAAGAAGGGCGAGAAGAAGACCGAGGACCTGCGCTGGCGCGACAAGCCGGTGCGCGAGCGGCTCAGCCACGCCCTGGTCCACGGCATCGACCAGTGGATCGAGGAGGACACCGAAGTCGCGCGCGCCGAATCCGCGCGCCCGCTGGACGTGATCGAAGGCCCGCTGATGTCCGGCATGAACGTGGTCGGTGACCTGTTCGGCGCCGGCAAGATGTTCCTGCCGCAGGTGGTCAAGTCCGCGCGGGTGATGAAGAAGGCGGTCGCCTATCTGCTGCCGTTCATCGAAGCCGAGAAGCTGCGCACCGGCGATGTCGGCAAGTCCAACGGCAAGATCGTCATGGCGACGGTCAAGGGCGACGTGCACGACATCGGCAAGAACATCGTCGGCGTGGTCCTGGCCTGCAACAACTTCGAGGTCGTCGACCTCGGGGTGATGGTGCCGGCGCAGACCATCCTCGACCGGGCCAAGGCCGAGAACGCCGACCTGATCGGCCTGTCCGGCCTGATCACGCCCTCGCTGGAGGAGATGAGCCACGTCGCCCGCGAGATGCAGCGGCAGGGCTTCACCATGCCGCTGCTGATCGGCGGCGCCACCACCTCGCGCGCGCACACCGCGCTGAAGATCGATCCGCACTACAAGGCGCCGACGATCTGGGTCAAGGACGCCTCGCGCGCGGTCGGCGTGGCCCAGTCGCTGATCTCGATCGAGCTGCGCGAGCCGTTCGTCGCCGCCAACGCCTCCGACTACGCCGAGATCCGCGAGCGCCACCGCAACCGCGGCGACGGCAAGCGCCTGGTCTCGCTGGAGAAGGCGCGCGGCCAGCGCTTCGACGGCGGCTGGGCCGACTACGCGCCGCCGGCGCCGAACGCGCAGGGCGTGTACGCGTTCGACGACTATCCGCTGGAGGAACTGGTCGACTACATCGACTGGACCCCGTTCTTCAACACCTGGGAACTGGCCGGGCGCTATCCGGCGATCCTCACCGACGAGATCGTCGGCACCCAGGCCACCGAGCTGTACCGCGACGCCCGCGCGATGCTGAAGCGGCTGGTCGCGGAAAAGTGGATCCGGGCCAAGGCGGTGTTCGGCCTGTGGCCGGCGAACGCGGTCGGCGACGACGTCGAGGTCGATCTGCGGGACCCGGGACCGGGGACCGGGGACCGGCAGAGCTTCGCCGATCCCGCGCCCCGTGCCGTCGGGTCCCCGGTCCCCGGTTCCCGGTCCCGAACCTTGCACTTCCTGCGCCAGCAGGCCGACAAGCCCGCCGACCGCCCCGACTTCTGCCTGGCCGACTTCATCGCGCCCAAGGACAGCGGCCGCCAGGACTGGATCGGCGCGTTCGCGGTCACCGCCGGCCTGGGCATCGAGCCGCACGTGGCGCGCTTCGAGGCCGACCACGACGACTACAACGCGATCATGCTCAAGGCCCTGGCCGACCGCTTCGCCGAAGCGCTGGCCGAGCGCCTGCACCAGCGCGTGCGCAAGGAATTCTGGGGCTATGCCGGCGACGAGGCGCTCGACAACGACTCGCTGATCGACGAGGGCTACCGCGGCATCCGCCCCGCCCCGGGCTACCCGGCCTGTCCCGAACACAGCGAGAAGCGCGACCTGTTCGCGATGCTCGACGCCGGCGCCCACACCGGCCTGGAGCTGACCGAGAGCTTCGCCATGTACCCGGCGGCGGCGGTCTCGGGCTATTACTTCAGCCATCCCGACAGCCAGTACTTCGTGGTCGGGCGGGTGTCGAAGGAGCAGGTCGAGGACTACGCCCGGCGCAAGGGCGTCGACCGCGCCCAGGCCGAACGCTGGCTGGCGTCGAATCTGGATTACGATCCCGAGTGAACGGCGCCGGTCCGGCGCCTCACGGACGGCGCCCGCCGTCCTTTCGCCCCGCGACCGGCGCCCACCGGCCGCGCAGCCCGGAACGTCACGGATGAGCGAAATCCTGTTGCCCGAAGACCTGGCCGACGACGAGTCCCGCGACCCGCGCGGCAACCAGGCCTTCCTCGAAAAGCACGCCGCGCCCGGCCGCATCGGCCTGTGCGGCGGCCGCGACTTCATCAACAAGCTGATCCGCAAGGCGCAGTCGCCGCTGACCGAGGACGGCCACCGCAGCCTGTGGTCGCACGCCTTCGTCTTCAGCGAGCGGCGCGTGGACGGCCAGTGGTGGGTGATCGAGTCCGACCTGGACCTGCGCTACCGGCAGATCCGCCTGGGCGTGCAGGAGAACCGGGTCGCGCGCTACTACGACGCCGAGGCCTTCCCCAACATCGCCGTGCTCGACTTCGGCCTGAGCCCGGAGCAGACCCTGCAGGTGCAGCGCGCCGGCCTGGACCTGCTGGCCGGGCTGTCGAGCTATTCGCTCAGCGAGCTGCTCGGCACCATGATGGCGATGCACAGCCGCCGCCTGCGCAAGCGCGGCAACCTGCTGGCCAAGGACGGCGCGCTGTTCTGCTCGGCGCTGGTGCAGCATTGCTACCTCGCCGCCGGCGTCGAATTCCTGCCGGGCGTGCCGGGCAAGAACATCGCCCCGCACGACATCGACGAATCGCCGCTGCCGCACGCGACCCACCGCATCCTGCGCGATCTCGGCGTGTCGAGCGTGCGCGAGATCGGCCACTCGCTGCGCGAGCGGCTCGGCACCGCGTTCGACTGAGCGGCCGGTCCAGGTCTGCGTCCGGGGCCAACGGCCCGCCTCGGCGGCCCGATCGGGCGCCCTGCACGCGCGCCAGCGGGCGCCGACGCGAAGCCGCCGGCGCGAAGGCCGGCGGCGGACACGCGATCGTTTCGCCGATCGTCCGAATCGACTCGCCCGAATCGACTGGCCCGAATCGACGATGCGGTCCCGCGCCGCGCATCGCGCGACGCGGGAAACACGTCACGGGCCGGTCGGCGGCTGCGGCTGCTCGACGTTGTAGCGCGCCACCGAACAGCCGGCGAAGCCCGACGGCTGGACGTTGATGAACACGTTCTCCACGCAGGTCGCATCGACCGCGCCGGTGAGGCCTTCGCCGATCGGCTGGCGCGACATGATCGTGTTGTGCACCACCCGCGCGCGCGGCGAGTTGATGAACTGGATCATGCGATGGCCGGCCTCGAAGTCGAGGAACTGGTTGCCGGTGAGCTGCGCATCGGGCGACTCGCCCAGCTCCAGTCCGCCGTGGCCGCGGTAGCCGGCGACGACGTTGTTGGCGATCACCGCGCGCGGCAGGCCGTGCACGCGCAGCGCCGGGCCCCAGTTCGCCTGGTCGATGCCGTAGCCGATCACCCGGTTGCCGACGATGCGCGCCGGTTCGGCCAGCGGATCGGGCGGCCCGAACGGATTGCCGTGGATGATGATCGGCGTGTCCTGGGCGCGCAGCACGGTGTTGTTGAGCAGTTGCGCGCCGCTGCCCACATCGGCCTGGATGCCGTTGGCGAAGCCGTCGACGCGGCAGTTGCGCACCACCACCTTGCCGCCGCCGCGCACCATGATGCCGACGCCGCCGCCGGGACCGCCGCCGGTGGAGGGGTTGACCAGGGTGCGGGTGCGGCAGTCGAGCTCGATGTCGGTGCCGTTGATCTCGATCGGCAGGCTGCGGTTGCCGCTCAGGCAGTACTTGCCGGGCGCGGAGATGCCGATCTGGGTCGCCGGCAGGATGGTGTCGCAGGCCAGCGCGTTGGCGCTGAGCAGCAAACCGGCCAGGGCCAGGCCGGTCTTGGAAGTCGATCGCATGCGGTAATCGTCCTTGTCTTGGGAGTGTGTCCGACGCGAATGCGGCGGCGCGGCCATCGCCGCGTCGCCGCCGTCGCGCCTGCATTGTGGCGGCCGCGCATCTCAGCCGGCGCGACCGCCGGTCCGGGCGCCGGCGGTCGTCCGCGGCGCTCAGTCGTTGTTGATCTGGTCGACGTTGTGGCGCCGCACCGAGCACAGTTCGAAGCCCGAATCGACGACGTTGACGAACACGTTCTCGATGCAGGTCGCATCGCTCGCGCCGACCAGGCCCTTGGCGCTGACGCCGCGGCGCAGCATCACGGTGTTGTGGACCAGCCGCGCGCGCGGCGACTGTTCCATGCGCACCGCGGCGGCGCCGCCCTCGTTGAGGTCGAGCAACTGGTTGCCGGTCAGCTGCGCGTCGGCGGCGCGGTTGAGCATGATCGCGCTGTAGCCGCGGAAGCCGGCCACCAAGTTGTTGGTCAACACCGGCTTGGGCGAGTGGTTGATCGTGATCGCCCACTCCGCGCCGTCGCGCGCGTCGTAATAGAAGATCCGGTTTCCGGTCAGCTTGAGGCCGTCGCCTTCGGCGCGGTCGCTGCCGTGCACGGAGATCGCCGGGCCGTTGGCGAGGACGGTGTTGTTGAGCAACTGCGCGTCGGCGTACTGGTCGACCACCATCGACAGGGTCCAGCCGACCAGCCGGCAGTTGCGCACCAGCACGCGGCTGCCGCCGCGCAGGTGCACGCCTTCGTTGACCCAGGGCTCGTCGTCGCGATGGGTCAGGGTGCGGCCGCGGCAGTCCAGCTCGACGTCGCTGGCGTTGATGCGGATCGGGTTTTCGCGATTGGCGGCCAGGCAGTACTTGCCGGGCGCGTCGATGTCGCGCTGCTCGGGCGGCAGCACGGTGTCGCAGGCGAGCGCGGGCGCGGCGAACAGGCAGGCGGCCGCGGCGAACGCGGCCAGGGGCAGGAGGCGCATAAAGTCCTTGTAGGGTTGCAGTCCGTGGGAAGCGCGCCGGCGCGATCCGCCGGGCGCGCGGCGAGTATGCGCAGGCGCGGGTCGCGACGGGAGCGACGGCGCGGTACGGGCTGGTTTTTATTTGTACCGAGCGCGTCTCGCTGCCGCGATGGCCGTCGCGCGCGGTTTCAACGCGAAGCCGGCGCCGGCCGCGACCGGCGAACCCGCGCCAGCGCCCTCGCCCGCGCATTCCGGCGCCAGCCGACTCCGCATGGCCGCCACGCCGCAGCCGCCAGCGCGGCGCGCACCGCCCCGCCGAGGCCGCCGCCGAGCCGCTACCGCCCAACTGTACGCAATGGTATGTTTCGGCCACCGACCGCCCTGCGGGCCCCCGCGCCGCCATGTCCGACCTGCTGCTGTTCTCCCACGCCAACGGCTTTCCGGCCCCGGTCTACCGGGTGATGCTGGAGCAGCTGTCGGCGCGCTACCGGATCGAGCGGCCCGAGCGGATCGGCCACGATCCGCGCTATCCGGTGACCCTGGACTGGCCGCATCTGGTCGAAGAACTGGCCGAACGCGCGCAGGCCGCGGCCGGCGACGCGCGCCGGATCTTCCTGGTCGGCCATTCGCTCGGCGGCTACCTCAGCCTGCTGGCCGCGCACCGGCTCGCCGGCACCGCGCTGGCCGCGCGCCTGGCCGGGGTGGTGATGCTGGATTCGCCGCTGATCGCCGGCTGGCGCGCGCGGCTGGTGCAACTGGGCCGGCGCACCGGCCTGGACAACCTGGTCATGCCGACCCGCGCCACCCTGCAGCGCCGCCGCCACTGGCCCGACCGCGCCGCGGTGCGCGCGCACTTCCTGGCCAAGCCGACCTTCGCGCGCTGGGACCAGCGCGTGCTCAACGACTATGTCGAACACGGCACCCGCGCCGCCGACGACGGCGCGCGCGAGCTGGCGTTCGAGCGCGAGATCGAATACCGCATCTACCGCAGCCTGCCGACCACCTCGCTGAGCGGGCTGGCGCCGCAAGTGCGGGTGCCGGTGGGCTTCCTCGCCGGCACCCGCTCGCGCGAGCTGCGCAACGCCGGCGAAGCGGCGACGCGGCGCCTGGTCGGCGAGCGCTGGGCCTGGGTCGAAGGCAGCCACCTGTTCCCGATGGAGCGGCCGCAGGACACGGCCGCGGCGATCGAGGCGATGCTGGAGCGGATCGCGCCGGCGGCCGCGCAAGCGGACGCGCGCGAACCGGCGGCCGTCCGCGCCACCGGTACCTGATTGCGCGGATCGTCGCGCGTCGGCGATGGATTGCGGGTTTTCGGGGTTTTCGGGCTGTTCGGGGCGTTCGCGGCAGTCGGCGTGTCGCGGTCGCGGCTTGCGCCGCTCCTGCATGCGGATACGCGGCCGCGTCGCAGCCCTGTAGGAGCGGCGCAAGCCGCGACCGCGCCAACGCGACAACGACGAACCGCCCCGCAGCCGTGGCAACCGACACGCCGGCGCAAAACACAAGGCCGCGACATCGGTCGCGGCCTTCGTCGAACATCCGCTCGCAGACAGCGCTACCGCCCTGCCCGCCGCGACCTCACCAGACCAGATCGTCCGGCACCTGGTACATCGGATCGGCGTAAGGATCTTCGTCCGCCGGCGCGTTCGGATCGACCTTCAGCGCCACCGCCGGCGGGAAGATTTCCTCGGCCTGGGCCAGCATCGCCGCCGTCACCAGCAGATAGCGGCCTTCCTGCTGCAGCACGCCCAGTTCGCCGGCATTGAGCTGCTTGAGCTGCTCGGCGGTCACGTACACGCGCTTGATCTTGCCGCCGTACGGGAAATGCCGGGCGATGTCGGCGTCGGCGACGTTGAGCGCCTGGTCCTTGAGCAGTTCGGCCAGCCGCGCCCGCGCTTCGCGGCGCAGCCGCGCCTCTTCCTGCTTGGCCTGCTCGGCGGCGATGCGCTCGTCCTTCTCGCGCTGGGCGCGGATCGCGTAGGCCTTGGCCAGGTCGATGTCCTCGCGCGTGGCCGCGCGGCCGCCCTGGCCGGGACGGCCGCCGCCGCCGCGGCCGCGTTCGCCCGGCTTGGCGCCCGCGCGGCCGGCGCCGGCTTCGCCGGGCTTGCCGCCGGGACGGCCCTGGCCGGGCCGCGCGCCGCTGCGCTCTTGGCCGTCGGGCCTGGGTCCGCCGGGCTTGTGTCCGCCGGGACGACCGTCGCCGCGGGCGCCGCCGTCGGCGCGCGCTTGCGGTTTGCCGCCGTGGGGCTTGCCGCCGGCGCCGGGCTTGCCGCCGCGGCGGTCCTCGCCCTTGCGTTCGTGGCGTTCGGGCTTGGGCGCGGGCTTGAAACCCAGGCCCAGCAATTGGTCGCGCAGGCTATCGCTCATTGCAGGTTCGTCAGTAGTGCGGCGGCGGCGGTTCGCTGCTGGCGTCGCCGGTCAGGGGGCTCGCGGCGAACGCCGCGCGCAGGTGCTTGATCTCTTCGAGCGCGCGATGCAGCAGCAGCGCGTTGCGCGCTTCCTCGGTGCGCGCGGCGGCGAGCGCGTCGCTCAGCTCGGTCAACGCGTGCTCCTGGAACGCCAAGCGCGTTTCCAGGTCGACCAGGCGCTGTTGGATGGGGTCTTCGCTCACGGCGGGGCTCACGGGCTCAGGCGTCGATGCGGATCGAACGGCCGCGGCCGATGCCGTAATAGGCCAGGTCCGCGGCCTCGACTTCGTCGGGATGGTACAGGTTGCGCCCGTCGAAGATCACCGCGTCGGCCAGGGCCTGGCGCACGCGCACGAAATCCGGGCTGCGGAACTGCTTCCACTCGGTCACCACCACCAGCGCGTCGGCGTCGGCCAGCGCGGCGCGCGCCGAATCGCACAGCACCAGGTCCTCGCGCTCGCCGAAGATGCGCTGCGCTTCCTCGCTGGCCTCCGGATCGTAAGCGCGGACCTTGGCGCCGGCGTCCCACAACTGCGCCAGCAGGCGCCGGCTGGAGGCCTCGCGCATGTCGTCGGTGTTGGGCTTGAACGCCAGGCCCCACACGGCGAAGGTCTTGCCGCGCACGTCGCCGCCGTAATGGCGCTGGATCAGTTCGAACAGATGGCCCTTCTGGCTGTCGTTGACCGACTCCACCGCATCGAGCAGGCGCGCGCCGTAGCCGTGCTGCTGGGCGGTGCGCGCCAGCGCCTGCACGTCCTTGGGGAAGCACGAGCCGCCGTAGCCGGCGCCGGGATAGATGAAGTGCCAGCCGATGCGCGGGTCCGAGCCGATGCCCTGGCGGACCATCTCGATGTCGGCGCCGACTTTCTCGGCGATGTTGGCGATCTCGTTCATGAAACTGATCTTGGTCGCCAGCATCGCGTTGGCCGCGTATTTGGTCAGCTCGGCCGAGCGCACGTCCATGACCACGATGCGCTCGTGGTTGCGGTTGAACGGCGCGTACAGGCGCTTGAGCTTCTCCACCGCGAGCGGGTTGGCCGCGCCGATGACGATGCGGTCCGGGCGCATGCAGTCGTTGACCGCGTCGCCCTCCTTGAGGAATTCGGGATTGGAGGCGACGTCGAACGGCACCTGCGCGCCGCGCGCGGCCAATTCGGCGGCGATGCTGGCCTGGACCTTGTCGGCGGTGCCGACCGGCACGGTCGACTTGTTGACCACGATCACCGGGCGCTCGATGTGGCGGCCGATGGTCTGGGCCACCGCCAGCACGTACTTGAGGTCGGCGCTGCCGTCCTCGTCGGGCGGCGTGCCGACAGCGATGAAGATCAGGTCGCCGTGGGCGATCGCGCCGGCGGCATCGGTGGTGAAGTGCAGGCGGCCGGCGGCGTGGTTGGCCTTGACCATCGGCTCCAGGCCCGGCTCGTAGATCGGGATCGCGCCGCGGTTGAGGCCCTCGACCTTGGCCTGGTCGATGTCGACGCAGACCACGTCGTGACCGACGTCGGCCAGGCAGGTGCCGGTGACCAGGCCCACATAGCCGGTGCCGAAGATGGTGACGCGCATTGCTGTGTTCCTTGGTGTAGCGGGATCGATGGACGCGGGCCGCGCGAATGGCGCGGGCCGCGGTCCGGCGCGGCGGTGCCGGCTGGGCGCCGGCGCCGGTTGCCGCAAGGGTATGGGGACGCGGGCCGCGCTGCAAAAGCCGCCGCGGCAGCGCCGCCTCCCGGGCCACGCGTTCCGGCGGGCCGTCCCGCCGGGAACGCGCGCGGTCGCGGCCTCGGCGCGAGGATCGCGCGCCGAGGCCGCCGTCGGGCCGCTTAGTGCTTGTCCGGACCGGCGCCCGCCGCCGCGCCGGGGCCGGCGCCGGCCGCGTCGGGCTTGACGATGTCGAGCAGTTCCACGTCGAACACCAGGGTCGCGTTCGGGCCGATCGGGCCGCCCGGGGTGCCCTGCTCGCCGTAGCCGAGCTTGGCCGGGATCCACAGCTTGAACTTGCTGCCGACCGGCATCAGCGCGATGCCTTCCTGCCAGCCCGGCACCACCGCGCCGAGCGGGAACACCGCCGGCTCGTTGCGATCGTAGGAGCTGTCGAAGGTCTTGCCGTCCAGGGTGGTGCCCTTGTAGTGCACGCGCACCGTGTCGGAGGCCTTGGGCTTGGCGCCCTTGCCCTCGCTGACGATCTGGTACTGCAGGCCCGAGGCGGTGGTCACCACGCCGGCCTTCTTGCCGTTGGTGGCGAGGAACTTCTCGCCCTCTTCCTGGTTCTTCTTGGCCGTCGCCATCATCTTCTCGACCTGCTTGTTGCGCACGGTCTCCTGCAGGCGCTGGCGGATCTGCATCGCTTCCTCGTCGGTCAGCGCGGCCTTCTCGCCCTTCATGCTGGCCTGCATCGCCTTCTGCAGCACGGCCAGGTCGATGTCGTCCTTGAGCAGCTCCAGCGAACGGCCCATGTCCATGCCGATCAAGTAGCTGTTCTGCTCCTTCTCGGTCTTCATGCCGCCCAGGACCTTGACGTCCTTGGCGGCGTCGGCCGCCTTGTCGCCGCTCTTGGCGTCGGCCGCGGCCTTGTCGCCGGCCGGCTTGCCGGCCTGGTCGCAGCCCGCGGCGAACAGCGCGGCCGAGGCCACGGCTATCGCCAGGGCGGTGTTACGCATGAAAGGCTTCATCAAACTGCACTCCTGAAAAGACTGGAAGACCGGAAGGTGGGTGGCCGGCCGGACAAGCTGCCCGGCAGCGGCTGAACGTTGCTTCACGCGCCGCGCGCGAACGCGCGGCGCGTGGGGATCACAGGATGTCGAGCAGTTCGACCTCGAAGGTCAGCACGGCGTTGGGGCCGATGCTCGGCGGCGCGCCGTTCGGGCCGTAGGCCAGCTCGGACGGAATCCAGAACTTGAACTTGCTGCCCACCGGCATCATCGCCAGGCCTTCCTGCCAGCCCTGGATCACGCCGTTGACCGGGAATTCGGCCGGCTGGCCGCGATCGTAGGAACTGTCGAAGGTCTTGCCGTCCAGCAGCGTGCCCTTGTAGTTCACGCTGACCTTGTCGGTCGGCTTGGGACGCTCGCCCGAGCCCTGGCGCAGGATCATGTACTGCAGGCCCGAACCGGTCGAGAACACGCCCTTGACCTTCTTGTTCTCCTCGAGGAACGCCTTGCCTTCCTTGAGGTTCTTGTCGCCGGCCGCGGCCGCGTCGGCCTTGGCCTTGGCCTGCATGCGCTCGCTGAAGTTGGTCAGCACGGTGCGCGCGTCGCCTTCGGCCAGCAGCGGCTTGCCGCCGCCGAGCGCGGTGCGCACGGCCTGGGCCAGCACCGGCAGGTCGATCTCGGATTTGATCTGCTGCAGGGCCGGGCCGACCATGAAGGTGCCGATCATCAGGCCGACCTTGGCCTTGTCGACCGCCGGCGGCGGCGTGCCCGGCGGGGTGCCCTGGGCCGGCTTGCCCTCGCGCGAGGCGATGCGCGCGCGCAGCGCGGTGTCGACGGTGCGGGCCTCGTCCTGGGTGATCAGCGGCTTGCCGCCGTCGAACACGTTCTTGACCGCCTTCTCGAACGCCGCGGCGTCGAGGTCGGGGCCGACCGGCTTGAGCGAGGACGCCACGTCCATGCCGATGGCGTAGCTGATTTTTTCGCGGTCGTTGGCGAGCACGGATTTGTCCTGGGCAGAGGCGGCGCCAGCGAACAGCGCCGCGGTGGTCATCAACACGGCCGCGCCGCGCACGAAGGGCTTCATTAGGGTCCCGCTCCTGGTGTCCTGGGTGTCGAACTTGCAATCGGATGACGCGCCGCCGCGCGGCGCGAGCCCGCCATTGTCGCGGGCGCGGCCGTGGGCGGCAACGCTCCAGTGTGACGGCGGACCGGCGTTTTAGTTCCGCCGCGGCGCCGGCGGCGGCGCGGGGAAACCTGACCGGGCGCCCAGATCGCCGCGCGCCCGCCGTCCGCGGCGCCCGCGCGGACGATCCGTGCGCGGGCGCGGCGCGATCAGCGCGCCGCGGCCGCCTTCGGCGCCGGCGCCGCCAGGGCGCGCTCGATCGCCGCGACCACCGCCGGATCGTCCGGCGTGGTCTTGCTGCCGTAGCTGGCGATCAGCTTGCCGTCGCGGCCGATCAAGTACTTGTGGAAGTTCCACTTCGGCGCCTCGCCGCCGGCGGCCTTGGCCAGGTCCTTGTACAGCGGCGTGGCCTGCTCGCCGACCACGTGCACCTTTTCGAACATCGGGAACTTGACCCCGTAGGTCAGCGTGCAGAACTCCTGGATCTGCTTCTCGTCCTCGAATTCCTGGGCCTTGAAGTCGCCGGACGGGAAGCCGAGCACGGCGAAGCCGCGCGCCTTGTACTTGGCGTGCAGGCCTTCCAGCGCCTCGAACTGCGGGGTGAAGCCGCATTTGCTGGCGGTGTTGACCACCAGCACGACGTCGCCGGCGTAGGTCTTGGACAGCTCGACCGGCTGCTTGCCGGCCAGCGGGCGGTAGCTGCGGTCGAGCAGGCCGCCGGCGGCGACGGCCGCGCCGGCGGCGAGCGCCAGGCCCAGCGCCAGCGCGACGGCGGCGCGGCGGCGGGTCCGGGAAGGGGAATGCGAGGGGGCGACAGCGGACATGGCAGGCCTCGGTGACAGGGGGAGGGCCCGGCGGACGGGCCGCGGCGGGAACCGGACCAGTATGACTTTAGTTGGGTCGGCGGCGATTGACGCGACGTGTTTAGGTGTTATAGTTGCATACAACACCGGCCCACTAAAGAGCAGGACGTTCATATGAACCGCAAGCTCCATAACTCGATTTCGGCCCTGATGGCCGCCGGCGGCGCGCTGGTCCTGGGCCTGGTGGTCGCCCTGCCCCTGCCCGCCCCCGATGCCGCCCCGGCGCCGCTGCTGACCGAATTCGCCGCCGACGCGCCGGCCACCCGCCCGATCGAAGTCGACCTGGGCACGGTCAAGGCCCGGATCAGCTTCGACCGCGCGTTCCTCGCCCGCGCCCAGGCCCGTTCCGGCGACGTCGCCGGCGCGATGCGCAAGATCGAGCAGCGCGCCTCGCAACTGGAGAACGCCGAACGCGCCAGCGAACTGGCCAGCCTGGCCGGCGCGCTGGCCGGCGACGTCGGCGACCTGGCCGCGCTGGCCAACGCCATCGCCCCCGCCGCACCCGCCGCCGCGGAACCGGCGGCCGAACCCACGCGCAAGGCGTCCCGCGCCGCGCGCCGCAACCGCAGCAATCTCGTTATGCCCTATTTCTCCTTCCTGTCGCGGGGCTGAGCCATGACCGCAATCCAATGGAGCGACGGCGCTCCGATCTATCGCCAGCTCAAGGAGCGCGTCGTCGCCATGATGCTCGACGGCGTGCTCAAGCCGGGCGACGCCCTGCCTTCCGTGCGCCAGGTCGCCGCCGAATACCAACTCAATCCCATCACCGTCTCGCGCGCCTACCAAGAATTGGCCGACGAGGCGCTGGTCGAAAAACGCCGAGGCCTGGGCATGTACGTGACCGAAGAAGCCGCGAAGAAACTGCTCCTCAACGAGCGCGACCGCTTCCTGCGCGAGGAATGGCCGCTGGTGCTCGAACGCATCGCCCGGCTCGGCCTGCGCGCCGAGGAACTGCTGGCCGGCGAACCGGCCGCCACCAACGGCAGCCACAAGGCGGACGCCCCATGACCCACTCCCTGCATACCCCGCCCCTGCGCGACGCCGCCGGCGCCGTGGTCCGCGCCCGCGGCCTGCGCAAGACCTACCGCAACAAGGCCGCGCTCGCCGGCACCGATTTCGATATCCCCGCCGGCCGCATCGTCGGCCTGATCGGCCCCAACGGCGCCGGCAAGACCACCGCGCTCAAGGCGGTGCTCGGCCTGACCTCGTTCGAAGGCGAACTGTCGGTGCTCGGGCTGGACCCGCGCACCCAGCGCGACGAGCTGATGCGCGAGGTCTGCTTCATCGCCGACGTGGCGGTGCTGCCGCGCTGGCTGCGGGTGCGCGAGGCGATCGAATTCGTCGCCGGCGTGCATCCGCGCTTCGACCGGGCCAAGTGCGAACGCTTCCTGCACGGCACCCAGCTCAAGCCCGACCTGCGCGTGCGCGAGATGTCCAAGGGCATGATCGTGCAGCTCCACCTGGCGCTGGTGATGGCGATCGACGCGCGCCTGCTGGTGCTCGACGAACCGACCCTGGGCCTGGACATCCTCTACCGCAAGCAGTTCTACCAGCGCCTGCTGGAAGACTACTTCGACGAGAACAAGACCATCGTGGTCACCACCCACCAGGTCGAGGAGATCGAACACATCCTCACCGACGTGATGTTCATCCGCGACGGCAAGATCGTGCTGGACTGCCCGATGGAGAACGTCGGCGAGCGCTTCGTCGAGGTGCTGGTCGACCGCGACAAGGCCGAGCACGCGCGCACGCTCGGGCCGCTGGACGAACGCGCCTTGCCGTTCGGCAAGACCGTGATGCTGTTCGACGGCGTCGCCGCCGCCCAGCTCGACGGCCTCGGCGAGACCCGCACGCCGGGCCTGGCCGACCTGTTCGTCGCCACCATGAAGGGGACCTACGCATGAACGCCGCCACCGACGATTTCTCCGCACCCGCCGCCGTCCCCCGCGCGGCCGCCGCGATCTCCCCGTCGCGGGTCTTCCTGATGCTGCTCAAGCGCGAATTCTGGGAACACCGCGGCGGCTTCCTGTGGGGCCCGCTGATCGCCGGCGCCATCGCCATCGTCTTCACCGTGCTCGGCGTGATCGGCGGTTCGGTGCTGTTCCGCAAGGTCGCCAACGAACACGGCGAAGGCATCAACTTCGAGATGAGCGGCGGCGAGATCGGCCGCGCCGGCAGCATCGGCGACGCCGCCCTGGCCGGCGGCCTGGGCATGGTCTGCCTGGTGTTCGTGTTCGTGGTGTTCTTCTACGCGCTGGGTTCGATCTACGACGAACGCAAGGACCGCAGCATCCTGTTCTGGAAGTCGCTGCCGGTCTCCGACACCCAGGCGGTGCTGTCCAAGCTGGTGTGGGCGCTGCTGCTGGCGCCGCTGCTGGCCGCGGCGATCGGCCTGGCGGTGGGCCTGGTGATGTGGGTGTTGGCGTGGCTGGCGGCGGTGCTCAACGGCTTCCCCGGCGCCGGCGCGATCTTCACCCAGGCCCATCCGTTCCGGTTGCTCGCCGAGTTGGCGGTGTCGGTGCCGGTGTACGCGCTGTGGGCGCTGCCGACCGTCGGCTGGCTGATGCTGTGCTCGGCCTGGGCGCGCAGCGTGCCCTTCGTCTGGGCGGTGGTGATCCCGCTGCTGGCCTGCGTGTTCGTCAGCTTCCTCGACATCATGCCGGGCATCGAGATCCCGCACGGCGCGATCTGGTACACGGTGGCGCTGCGCGGCCTGCTCAGCGTGGTGCCGGGCACCTGGTTCCTGCACGAGCAAATGAACGGCGACGCGCAACAGGCCGCGCTCAAGGGCACCGAAGCGCTGAGCCAGCTGGATTCGGTCAACAGCCTGCACGTGCTGGCCACCGCCGACCTGTGGATCGGCGCGGCGCTCGGCGCGGCGATGATTTACGCCGCGATCCGCCTGCGCCGCTGGCGCGACGACGGCTGAGCCGCCGCGGGTCGGCGGGGCCCCCGGTCGCGATCGAACGCGACCGGGCTTTCAACCCTGCCGGCCCCCAGCGCATCCCAGCCTTACCTTTCGTTCCTGCCCAGGACCTCGCCATGCGCTTCTCGCCTTCCTCTCGCCCCCTGCTCGCCCTGCTCTGCGCCGCGCTGTTGCCCGGCGCGGCCTTCGCCGCCGACCGCTGCGACAACGCCCAGCCGCGCAATCTCGCGCTCGATCTGCGCGGCGTGGAGGCGGTGGTGTTCGAGATCGGCTCCGACGACCTGATCGTGGAGGGCGGCAACGGCGCGCCCGCGGTCGCCGGCCATGCCTGCGCCAGCAACCCCGCCGACCTCGCCGGCCTGACCCTGAGCCAGCGCCGCGAAGGCAACAAGCTGGTGGTGACCGCCGAGCACGCCAAGCGATTCGGCCTGAACTTCAACGGCCAGCGCTACATGCGCCTGCACGCGAGCGTGCCGCAGAACCTGCGCGTGCAGCTCAAGGTCGGCTCCGGCGACGCCTCGGTGCGCAACGTCGCCGCGCTCAGCGCCGACGTGAATTCCGGCGACATCGCCGTCGAGAACGTGCGCGGCCTGACCGTGGCCTCGGTCGGTTCCGGCGACATCGTGCTGCGCGACATCGGCCCGCTGCAGATCGTCAGCCTCGGCTCGGGCGACCTGAAGGCGCGCAACGTCGGCGGCGACGTCAGGATCGGCACGGTCGGTTCCGGCGACGTCGAGCTCGACCAGGTCGCTGGATCGGTCACCCTCGACCGCATCGGCTCGGGCGATCTGGAAGTCGACGGCGTGCGCGGCGACCTGCGCGTGGCCCGGGTCGGCAGCGGTTCGGTCAAGCACCGCGGCGTGTCCGGTCGGGTCGACGTGCCCAAGCAGGACTGATCGGCGCGCATCGATGCGGGCGGCGCGCCGTCCGCATCGATGCAGCAAGCTTCGTCCGCCTTTTCCTCTCTTTTCCGATCACGCGCTTCGTCCGGAGCCCTGCCCATGACCGCCCGCACCGTTCCCGTCGCCGCCCTCCTCGCCGCCGCGCTCGCGGCCGCCTTCGCCGGCGCCTGTTCGCGCCAGCCCGACGGCGGCGTGCAGGTGTCGGTGATCGATCACATCTCGATGGACGGCGACAAGGTGCTGTTGCGCGCCGCCGGCCGCAGCGCGCAGATCGGCCCCGACGGCGCCATCGCCATCGACGGCGGCGCGCTGGCGCTGACGCCGGCGCAACAGGCGCTCGGCCGCGAGTTCTACCAACAGGCCACGGGCATGCGCCGCGACGGCGCCGCGATGGGCAAGGCCGGCGCGGCGATGGCCGGACAGGCCCTGAGCACCGTGGCCCGAGACCTGCGCGACGGCAACACCGACCAGACCGAGGCCAAGATCCAGGCCGAAGCGGCCAAGCTGGAAGCCCAAGCGCTGCAACTGTGCCAGCGCGCGCAGGCGCTGCGCGACGCGCAACAACGGCTGAGCGCGGCGTTGCCGCAGTTCGAACCGTTCGCGCGCCTCGCCGCCGGCGTCGGCGACGACTGCCGCCAGCGCTGAGCGGAACGCCGCGACCGGCCGCCGGCCGGTCGCGGCGCCGGATCAGTCGAAGCTGCGCTCTTCCACCCGTTCGCCGCCGTCGCCGCTGTCGCGGGTGTTCTTCTGCACCGCGATCGCCGCGAACAGGCTCATCGCATAGGCCATGGCGTAGAAGCCCTTCTCGCTGAAGGCGAGCTCGGCGTTCCACAGGCCGACGAACAGCAGGGTCAGCGCGGTGACCACCGAGAACCAGGCCAGGCCGTAGTAGATGTTGGTGACCGGGATGCCTTCCATCCGATCGCGCACCGACTTCTGCACCGACACGGCCGCGAACAGGCCGTACAGCAGCAGGGTCAGGTAATAGCCCTTCTCGTTGAGCTGCATCGTCGACGCGTTCCACAGGCCGACCAGATAGGCCAGCGAGCCGAGCAGCAACGCGCCCCACGAGGCGCCGACGAACGCCGCGGTGGGCTTGCGGGAGATGGCACGGTTCATTGCATCGCTTCCTTGAGTGAGTAGCGGCCGGCGCACGCCAGAGATCCGCCGCCCGCGCGGGCGGCTTGCCGTGCGGACGCTCCCAGCCCGCGCCGGCACTATGCCAAGCGCCGCGGCGGCTGTCATCCGCGCGCCGGCGGGCGCCGCGCGGCGTTGTGCAGGCGCGGCACACGCCTTACGCCATGCGCGGCCAACAATACCGGCGCGGATACCCTGCGCGCGGCCGGCCAGCGGCACGCGCGATACAGACGTTTTCACAAAAACGGGCGTCGGCGCGATGCGCTCGCGGACGTCGCGGCGCTGCCGCGGCCTGCGTTGCCAGCAGGCAGGCGCCTGCGGGAAGAAACAAAACCCCGCACGCTCACAAAATACGTGCGAAAAACCGGAAATCCGGTCGACGGGGCGGCAGCGAACCAGCGCGCCCGGACCGAAATATCGCTCGGCGAGCCAAGATCGCCCGCTCCAACGCCGCCCCGGCCACCGGCCGAGCGCCGGCCCCGGCGCATGCGGCGCGGCCGCGCGCCGTCGGCGGCGCGCGGGCCCGGACCGGGCGATCCCGGTCCGGGACGCTGCCTCAGTGCGCGGTGCGGACGCTGGCGACGGCGACCTTGGCCGCGTCCACCGCGGCCGGAGCCGCGCGTGCGCTCAGGTCGACATGGGCGTCGTCGAAGTAGGGAATCGACTGCGGCTTGCAGGCGGCGCAGGCCAGCAGCGAGACGATGGCGGCGTACCGAAGGAAACGATTGGACTTCATGAGCGAGGCTCCATTAGTTATGGCTGGCCGGGCGGCCAGGGGCTGCGGGGAAACTCGTGCGCGCGCCGCGTCCTGCGTCGCGCGAACGACAGTTACTTCAAACCCGCCGCGGCTGATCCGTGATGACCGCAGGGTTACCGCTCAATAACCCCGCGCCCGCGCCGGACCGCGACGGACGTTTTACGGCGGCCGAAACCGCCGGTTTCCGCGGCGATGCCTTACCGCGGCATCGCTGCGGGGTCGCGGGCTTGGACGCCGGCGCGGACCGCGCCCTCGCACGGTCCGGCGGAGGCGCCGGAGAATCCGGCCGCACCCGCGTTGCGGCGCCCCTGCCCGCCCCGGTTGGAATATTATCCGCGCTCGCGCTTGGATATTCCTCCCGAACCGCGAGGATATACAGGCGCATGCGCCTGAAAATCCCACGCCGGTCGCGAAACTAAATGCTGGAACATTCTGCGCCGAGGTTTCCCCCGCCTGCAGCGCAGCGATCGATGCGATTGTGCATCAAATCGCGCGCCGCGCGAACGCCGCCGCGCTCAGCCGCCCCCGCCGCCCCCGCCGGCGCGGATGCCGCCGCGGGTCAGCGCGGCCGGATCGAGCAGCTTGCGCAGCTGTTTCTCGCTCAAACCGCTGTCCTGCAGCGCCACCTCCAGCACCGGCCGGGCTTCCTTGTAGGCGCGCTTGGCGATCGCGGCGGCCTTCTCGTAGCCGATGATCGGATTGAGCGCGGTGACCAGGATCGGGTTGCGGTCCAGCGCTTCGCGCACGTGCGCCTCGCGCACCTTGAGCCCGGCGATGGCGCTGTCGGCCAGCAGCGGCATCGCGCGCGCGAGCAGGCGGATCGAATCGAGCAGGTCGTAGGCGATCAGCGGCAGCATCACGTTGAGCTGGAAATTGCCGCTCTGCCCGGCGATGGTGATCGCGGTGTGGTGGCCCATGACCTGGGCGCAGACCATCGCCATCGCTTCCGGAATCACCGGATTGACCTTGCCCGGCATGATCGAGCTGCCCGGCTGCAGCGCCGGCAGTTCGATCTCGCCCAGGCCGGCGAGCGGGCCGGAATTCATCCAGCGCAGGTCGTTGGCGATCTTGGTCAGCGCCACCGCCAGTGCGCTGAGCTGGCCGGACAGTTCGACCGCGTCGTCCTGCGAGGCCAGGCCCTCGAACTTGTCCGCGGCCGATTCGAAACGCACTCCGCCGGCGGCGCTGAGCGCCTTGGCCACGGCCTTGCCGAAGCGCGGATCGGCGTTGATGCCGGTGCCGATCGCGGTGCCGCCGATCGGCAGCCGGCGCAGCCGCCGCAGCGCGTCTTCGATGCGCTGCTGGGCCGAATCCAGCTGCGCCGCCCAGGCGCCGAACTCCTGGCCGAAGGTCAGCGGCATCGCGTCCATCAGGTGGGTGCGGCCGGTCTTGACCGTGCGGCCGAGCTCCTTGGCGCGGCGCTCGATGGTCTTGCGCAGGTGCTTGAGCGCCGGCAGCAGGTGCTCGTGCACCGCCAGCGCCGCCGACACCCGGATCGCGGTCGGGATGGTGTCGTTGGAGCTCTGGCCGAGGTTGACGTGATCGTTGGGGTGGATCGCGTGCTTGCCCGAGCGCGAAGCCAAGGTCGCGATGACCTCGTTGGCGTTCATGTTGCTCGAGGTGCCCGAACCGGTCTGGTAGACGTCGATCGGGAACTGCGCGTCGAAGCCGCCGTCGGCGACCTCGCGCGCGGCCTGGGCGATGGCCTCGGCCGCGCCCGGGTCGAGCAGGCCGAAACCGCCGTTGACCTGCGCCGCGGCCGCCTTGACCAGGGCCAGCGCGCGGATGAACTCGCGCGGCATCGGCTGGCCGGAGATCGGGAAGTTCTGCACCGCGCGCTGGGTCTGCGCGCCCCACAAGGCCGCGGCCGGGACGCTGAGTTCGCCCATGCTGTCGTGTTCGAGGCGGTAGCCCGCGGCCGCGCCGCCGGTCTTGCCGGCCGCCGCGCGTTCGCCGCGGGCCGGGGTCTTGCGTTTGCTCGCCATTGCCAACTCCGTTTGAGTCGTAGGGGACGTTCGTCGAATAACGTGCGCGGCGGCATCGCCGCGCATCGCCGTGATCGGTCCGCACGCGCGCCGGAGGTGTCGAGATCCCGGGCGCGGCGGCCTGGCTGGCTGGATTCCGCTGGCGGCGCCCATGATCGCCGCGGTCGCGACGGGCGTCGAGGCCGGCAAGGGTTTCCGCCCGATCATGCAGGGTGCGGCTGTCGCCAGGGTGCGGCCCCTGCAGGAGCGGCGCGAGCCGCGACCGCGGGGCTTCGCATTCGCGGCGCGACCTTGCGACCCCGCGGTCGCGGCTCGCGCCGCTCCTCCAGGGCGCTGCGGGCACGTCCGGGGCCCAGGGGGTAGAATGCGCGACTGTTTTCCTCCCCACTGCGTGCCATGTCCGCCGACTCCCAGACCACCCTGCTCGCCCTGTCCCCGCTCGATGGCCGCTACGCCGGCAAGGTCGACGCGCTGCGGCCGATCTTCTCCGAATTCGGCCTGATCAAGGCCCGGGTCAAGGTCGAGGTGGAATGGCTGCTGGCGCTGGCCGACGAGCCGGCCATCGTCGAACTGGCGCCGTTCTCCGCTGCCGCCGCCGCGCGCCTGCGCGCGCTGGCCGAACACCTCTCGGTCGAGGACGCGGCGCGGGTCAAGGAAATCGAGCGCACCACCAACCACGACGTCAAGGCCGTGGAGTACCTGATCAAGGAGCGGCTCAAGGACGACGCCGAGCTCGGCCCGGCGCTGGAATTCGTCCACTTCGCCTGCACCAGCGAGGACATCAACAACCTCAGCTACGCGCTGATGCTCAACCAGGCGCGCCAGGACGTGCTGCTGCCCAAGCTCGACGAACTGATCCAGAAGCTGCGCGCGATAGCGCACGAACACGCGGCGCTGCCGATGCTCTCGCGCACCCACGGCCAGACCGCATCGCCGACCACGGTGGGCAAGGAGATCGCCAACGTGGTCGCGCGCCTGCAGCGCCAGGGCGAGACCCTAGCCGGCGCGCTGATGCCGGGCAAGATCAACGGCGCGGTCGGCAACTACAACGCCCACGTCGCCGCCTACCCGGACATCGACTGGACCGCGTTCTCGCAGCGCTTCGTGACCTCGCTGGGCCTGGACTGGCAGCCCTACACCACCCAGATCGAGCCGCACGACGGCATCGCCGAAGTCTGCGACGCGCAGCGCCGCATCGACACCGTCTGCATCGACCTGTGCCGCGACGTGTGGGGCTACATCTCGCTGGGCTATTTCAAGCAGGCGGTCAAGGCCGGCGAAGTCGGCAGCTCGACCATGCCGCACAAGGTCAACCCGATCGACTTCGAGAACGCCGAAGGCAACTTCGGCATCGCCAACGCGCTGTTCGAGCATTTCGCCGCCAAGCTGCCGATCAGCCGCTGGCAGCGCGACCTGACCGACTCGACCGTGCTGCGCGCGCTCGGCACCGCGTTCGGCCACGCCCTGATCGGCTTCGACGCGCTGCTGCGCGGGCTCGGCAAGCTCAGCGCCAACCCCGAGCGCCTGGCCGCCGACCTCGACGCCGCCTGGGAAGTGCTGGCCGAGGCCGTGCAGACGGTGATGCGCCGCTACGGCCTGCCCAATCCCTACGAACAGCTCAAGGCGCTGACCCGCGGCCAGGGCATCAACGAAGCCTCGATGCGCCAGTTCATCGCCTCGCTGGATCTGCCCGAAGCCGACAAGCAGCGGCTGTTGGCGATGACGCCGGGCAGCTACGTCGGCCTGGCCGAAAAGCTGGCGCGCGAGATCTGACCCCGCTCGCGGCGCGGCTGCGCCTTGCTCCCTGTAGGAGCGGCGCAAGCCGCGACCGCGAATCTTCGGCTGCGGCGAAAACGACATCCGCGCTGCGGATCGCCGGCGGCGACACGCCCTTCGCCGTAACCGTATTGTCGCGGCCGCGGCTCGCGCCGCTCCTGCAAGAGCGGCGACGCCGGCGCGCGGATGCAAAAATCCTGCTTTGCGCAGCCACGATTTCTTTTTGCTCCGCGCCGCGCGCGAATCGGGGATAGTGGTCGCCTCTTCCCCCGCAAGGATTCCGCGCATGCGCTTGCCCGCCGCCGTGTTGGCCGTTTCGATCGCTTCCTCGCTGCTCGCCGGCTGCGCCAGCGCGCCGCAACGCGGCGATGCGCATGCCGCGGCCACGGCCACGATCGCGCCCTGCCCGGACAAGCCGAAGTGGGGCGATCCCACCGCGCCGCGGCATATCCACGGCAACACCTGGTACGTCGGCACCTGCGCGATCAGCGCGATCCTGGTCACGTCCGAGGCCGGCCACATCCTCATCGACGGCGCCATCGACAGCGCCGCGCCCGGCATCGAAGCCAACATCCGCGCGCTCGGCTTCGATCCCGCGCAGGTGCGCTACATCCTCAATTCGCACGAGCACATCGACCACGCCGGCGGCATCGCCCGGCTCGCGCGCGATACCGGCGCGCGCGTGGTCGCGCGCGAACCGGCGGCGACGGCGCTCGAACGCGGCAAGGGCGACCGCGGCGATCCGCAGTTCCTCACCGTGGCGCCGTTCGCGCCGGTGCCCTCGGTGCAGCGCATCGGCGACGGCGACACCGTGCGGCTGGGCACGCTGGCGCTGACCGCGCATGCGACTCCCGGGCACACGCCCGGCGGCACCAGCTGGACCTGGCGCTCTTGCGACGCTGCCGGCCAATGCCGCGACATCGCCTACGCCGACAGCCTCACTCCGTTCAGCGACAAGGTGTACCGCTACAGCGACGACGCCGCGCACCCGGGCGCGCTGGCCGCGTACCGGCGCGGCATCGAGACGGTCGCCGCGCTGCCGTGCGAGATCCTGCTGACCCCGCATCCGAGCGCCAGCGACATGTTCCAGCGCATGGGCCCGCAGGCGAGCAAGCCGCTGGTCGATACCGGCGCCTGCCGCGCGTATGCCGCCGGCGCCGCCGCCAAGCTCGATGCGCGGCTGGAACAAGAGCGCGCGCAGCCCGCTCCCGCCGCGCACTGAGCCGCGGCGTTAGGCCTGCGGTCGCGACGGCCCTTGTGGGAGGGACTTCAGTCCCGACGCTTTCGTGTCGGTTCGCCGCGATCGGTCCGAAAAGCGTCGGGACTGAAGTCCCTCCCACAGTCGCAGCACGCCGCACCCGCCCGCACCATCGCACCTCAGCACACCACGCCCACACCGCCTTAGCGTTCGCCCGCGCACACTGCCCGCATTCGTCCGCGGAGCCCCGCGATGCATCTGCTGATCAATCTCGACGTCCCCGACCTCGACGCCGCGCTCGCGTTCTACACCCGCGCCTTCGGCCTGCATGTCGGCCGCCGCATCGGCGGCGACGCGATCGAACTGCTCGGCGGGCCGGCGCCGATCTACTTGCTGCACAAGCCGGAGGGTTCGCTCGGCGCCGGCGACCAGGCCCGCGGTTATGCGCGGCACTGGACGCCGCTGCATCTGGACGTGGTGGTCGAGGATCTCGACGCGGCCCTGGCCAGCGCGCTGGCCGCCGGCGCGCGCCAGGAAGGCGAAGCGCGCAAGGCCAGTTGGGGGCGGATCGTGCAGTTGTCCGATCCGTTCGGGCACGGCTGGTGCCTGCTGCAGTTCCTCGGCCGCGGGTACGACGAAATCTCGGGATGAGCGGTCCGCGTTCGCCGGCGCTCAAGGCGCGCGCGGCCCGGGTTGCCTCGCCCGCGTAGCGGCGCGGTCGCGGCATGCGCCGCGCCTGCGGGCGGGCCGCGCGGCGCGCGACCGGGCCGGACGCGCCGACGGTGCGCGCGATGAGCGACAATACGGCTTTCCGCGCACGCCGCCGCCGCTGTCCGCCATGGCCAAGAAAACCGCCCCCGCCTTCCCGATCGAGATCGACGTCGCCCGCCGCCCGCCGCTGGGCATGAGCCCGGCCGCGTTCCTGCGCGATTACTGGCAAAAACGCCCGCTGCTGATCCGCAACGCCTTCCCCGGCCTGCAGTCGCCGCTGCAGCCCGAGGACCTCGCCGGCCTGGCCTGCGAGGAGGGCGCGCTGGCGCGGCTGATCCAGCACGATCGCGCGCGCGATCATTATTCGGTGCGCCACGGGCCGTTCGAGGAATCCGATTTCCCGGGCCTGCCGCGGCAGGACTGGACGCTGCTGGTGCAGGACGTGGACAAGTGGGACGCCGACGTCGCCGCGCTGCTGCCGGCGTTCTCGTTCCTGCCGCGCTGGCGCATCGACGATGTGATGATCTCCTTCGCCGCGCCCGGCGGCTCGGTCGGCGCCCACGTCGACCAGTACGACGTGTTCCTGCTGCAGGGCCAGGGCCATCGCCGCTGGCAGATCGACGCCAGCCCCAACCCGCCGCAGGACTTCCGCAACGACGCCGAACTCAAGTTGCTGCGCGAATTCGAGCCCAGCCACGAGTGGCTGCTCGGCCCCGGCGACATGCTCTACCTGCCGCCCGGCGTGCCCCACCACGGCGTCGCCGAGGACGCCTGCCTGACCTTCTCGATCGGCATGCGCGCGCCGTCCTCGGCCGAGCTGATGGGCGACTACATCGACACCCTCGCCGCCGACGCCGACGAGGCGCTGCGCTACGCCGACCCGGACCTGGCCCCGCCGCGCGACCCCAACGAGATCGACGACGCCGCCATGCAGCGCGCGGTGCAGGCGCTGAACGCCTTGCGCATGAACGATCCCGACCGCCTCGGCGACTGGTTCGGCCGCTTCATCACCGTCTACCGCGCGGCCGGCGAAGTCTCCGCCGGCGGCGCGCCGGCGCCGGCGCGGGCCGAACTGGAATTCGCCCTCGACCAGGGCGCGACGCTGTGGCGCCATCCGTGGTCGCGCATGGCCTGGCGCCGCGCCCACGCCAAGGGCGGCGCCGCGCGCCTGTACGTCAGCGGCCAGGAGTTCGCGCTGCCGGCGCGGGACGCGCAGGCGCTGGCGGCCGCGGCCGAACTCGACCTGGCCGGCTATTCCGCCCTGTCCGCCGCCGGCCGCGACTGCGTGCTGGCGCTGGTCGCCGGCGGCCATTACCGCCTCGGCCGCGACGACCAGGACGACGCCGACGGCTACGACGGCGAAGACGGCGGCGAAGAGGAATGAGCGCGCCCGTGCCCGCCCTCGGCTTCCGGGTGATCGCGGTCGAGGATTACGCCGCCGCCCAGCCGGCCCTGCGCGCCGTGCGCGAGGCGGTGTTCGTGCGGGAGCAGAACGTACCGCTGGCGCTGGAACTCGACGCCGAACGCGACCCGCAGTGCCAGCACGTGCTGGCCTTCGACGAATCCGGCGAGCCCATCGGCACCGGCCGGCTGACCCCGGACCGGCGCATCGGCCGCATGGCGGTGCTGAACGCCTGGCGCGGCCGCGGCGTCGGCGAGGCGCTGCTGGCGGCGCTGCTCGAACGCGCCCAGACGCTGGGCTGGCGCGAGGTCTCGCTGCACAGCCAGGCCAGCGCCACCGGTTTCTACGCCCGCCACGGCTTCCTGCCGTTCGGCGAGCGCTTCGTCGAGGCCGGAATCGAGCACGTGGCGATGTACCGCCTGCTCGGCGCGCCCAATCCGGTCGACGGCCGCGAGGCCGCGTTGGCCGCCCTGACCGGAATCCTCGCCCAGGCCCGCCGCGGCCTGTGGATCTGCAGCCGCGAACTCGATCCCGGCCTGCTCGACCGCGCCGAGGCGGTGGCCGCGCTGCGCCGCTTCGCCGTCGGCGGCGGCCAGGTGCGGGTGCTGCTGCACGACCCGGCCGCGCCGCAGCGCGCGCTGGCGCCGCTGATCGGCCTGGCCCAGCGCCTGCCGACCGCGTTCGAGTTCCGCGCGATCGAGGAAACCGTCGACCAGAACGATCCGGCCGCCTACCTGGTCAACGACCGCGACGGCTGGTACTACCGCCCGCTCGGCCATCGCTTCGACGGCGAGACCCGCATCGACGGCGGCCCGCGCGCGCGCCAGCTGCGGGCGCGGTTCGAGCCGGTCTGGGAACGCGCGCGGCCGTGCACCGAGTTGCGCGCGTTGGGGATCTGATGTCGGAGCCCTGATGCTGGGGCTTTGATGCAGGGGCTTTGATGCTGGGCCCTGGATGATGGGGCCCTGATGCCCCGAATCCGATGTGGGAGGGGCTTCAGCCCCGATGCTTTTGTCCCAGATCGCCGCGACCCGAAAGAAGAGCGTCGGGGCTGAAGCCCCTCCCACAAAAGTCAAAAACCTTTAGCGGCCGGACCCGGACCCGGCCGTCACGGACCGCAAGCCTTCGCCACCGTCACCTTGCCGCCCGCCGCCAGCTCGAACCGGCACGCGACCTTGACCCGGCTGTCGTAGGTCGCCACCCCGCGCAACTCGACCCGCACCCCGGCCGCGGTCCGGGTGAGCTTCGGCGGCCCCAGCGAGTAATGCCCGGGCGCCACCAGCTCGGCCTCATGCGCGATCCGGGCCAGGCCGTCCTCGCCGCCGTCGCTCTTCCACTGCGCGCGCACCCCGGTGGAGACGTGCTCGAAGCCCTGGCTGGCCACGATCACCCGATACACGCCTTCGCCGGCGCCTTCGCCGGCGGCGTCGCTCCAGCGCCCGCCCTGCACCACCGCCTCGACGTTGGCGCCGACCGCCGCGGCCGCGTCGGCCGCCCACGCCGCGCCCGGCGCGCCGAGGCAGACGCCCAGGCCCGCCGCCAACCACAGTCCCGCCGCCCGTCCGCGTCCCGTCGCGTTCGCTGCCCGCATGCCCGGCTCCTCGCTGTTCGTCGTCGCCCCCGACCGGGGCCCGACACCAGCCTAGCCAGCCGGCGCCGTCGCGCACAATCGCCACGCCGCCGCGCGTCGGGCGGGGCTGAAAGCGATTCCAGCCGCGCCGCAGCGGCGGCAGCCTGAGCGCGGCCTAAACCGCGGCCCGCGCCGCGCCGGCTTGAAAGCCCGCGCCGCCGGCCGCAAGAAAATACCCGCTGGCGCCATCGCGCAAGCCGCCTTGCCGGAACGGTCCGCTCGCCGGTCCGGTCCGGTCGGGCGCCGGAAATCGAACCAAAACCGCCACATAGACGTAAGTAGTTATGCCTTTGCGCTTAACACTGCCGCTATAATTCCGAGCCTTGTCTGCGCCCGGCACCGCGCCCGATCGCGCCGACCCCACTCCCGTCCCCTAGAGTTTCCCGATAGCCATCGTGGACAGTCTCCTGAAGCAGTTCTCGCAGTCCTCGCAACTCGGCGCCAACGCCGCCTTCATCGAAGACCTGTACGAGCAGTACCTGGTCGATCCCGACAGCGTCGGGCCCAAGTGGAAAGCCTATTTCGACGGCTTCAAGGGCCGCGAGGCCGGCGACGTGCCGCACTCGGCGGCGATCGAGAGCATCACCCAGGCCGGCAAGGCCGCCGCGCGCGGCGCGGTCGCCGCGGCGGGCGCCAGCTCCGGCGGCGACGAGCGCGAGCGCATGGTCGGCAAGGTGATCACCGCGTACCGTTCGCGCGGCCACCTCGCCGCCGACATCGACCCGCTCGGCCTGCTGCAGAAACCCGACGCGCCGGACCTGGCGCTGGGCTTCCACCGCCTGTCCGAAAGCGACCAGTCGGTCGAATTCTCCACCGGCGGCGTCGCCGGCAAGGAACGCATGAAGCTCGGCGACCTCGTCGCCCTGCTCAAGGCGACCTACACCGGCCCGATCGGCGCCGAGTTCATGCATATCGCCGACGCCGAACAGCGCCGCTGGATGTACGAGCGCCTGGAAACCGCCGGCGGCAAGTTCGGCCGCAGCGTGCAGGACAAGAAGCGCATCCTCGAGCGCCTGACCGCGGCCGACGGCCTGGAGCGCTACCTGGGCACCAAGTACGTCGGCCAGAAGCGCTTCTCGCTGGAAGGCGGCGACGCGCTGATCCCGCTGATGGACGTGACCATCCGCCGCGCCGGCGAACAGGGCGTGCAGGACGTGGTGATCGGCATGGCCCACCGCGGCCGCCTCAACGTCCTGGTCAACACCCTCGGCAAGCCGCCGCGCAAGCTGTTCGACGAATTCGAAGGCAAGTTCGACCACGACGAGCACGCCAAGAGCGGCGACGTGAAGTACCACATGGGCTTCAGCGCCGACGTCGCCACCCCGGGCGGCCCGGTCCACCTGGCGCTGGCGTTCAACCCCTCGCACCTGGAAATCGTCAACCCGGTGGTCGCCGGCAGCGTGCGTTCGCGCCAGACCCGCCGCGGCGACAACGGCCGCGCCCAGGTGCTGCCGGTGCTGCTGCACGGCGACGCCGCGTTCGCCGGCCAGGGCGTGGGCATGGAGCTGTTCCAGATGTCGCAGGCGCGCGGCTTCGCCGTCGGCGGCACCGTGCACATCGTCATCAACAACCAGGTCGGCTTCACCACGTCCGAGCGCCAGGACGCGCGTTCGACCCTGTACTGCACCGACGTGGCCAAGATGGTCGGCGCGCCGATCCTGCACGTGAACTCCGACCACCCCGAAGCGGTGGTGTTCTGCGCCGAGCTGGCGCTGGACTTCCGCCAGCGCTTCGGCCGCGACGTGGTCATCGACCTGGTCTGCTACCGCCGCCACGGCCATAACGAGGCCGACGAGCCGGCGGCGACCCAGCCGCTGATGTACCAGGTAATCCGCAAGCACAAGACTCCGCGCGAGCTCTACGCCGAGCAGCTGGTCGGCGAAGGCGCGATCAAGGCCGAAGAGGCCCAGGCGCTGGTCGACGGCTACCGCAACAAGCTCGACGCCGGCGAAGTCACCACCGAACTGGTCGAGGTCAAGCCCGACGAGTTCACCATCGACTGGTCCAAGTACCTGCAGGGCAAGCTCAGCGATCCGGTCGACACCACCTTCGACCGCAGCAAGCTCGACCAGCTCGCGGTCGAGATCAACGCGGTCCCCGACAGCGTCAAGCTGCACCCGCGCGTGGCCAAGATCTACGAAGACCGGCGCAAGATGTCGGCCGGCGAGCAGCCGGGCGACTGGGGCTTCGCCGAGAACCTGGCTTACGCGACCCTGATCAGCGAAGGCTACAAGCTGCGCCTGGTCGGCCAGGACAGCGGCCGCGGCACCTTCTTCCACCGCCACGCGATCCTGCACGAGCAGAGCACCGACGAATACGTCATGCCGCTGCGCCGGCTGGTCAAGAACCCGACCGACGTCACCATCATCGACTCGCTGCTGTCGGAAGAGGCGGTGATGGCGTTCGAGTACGGCTACTCGACCGCCGATCCCATGACCCTGGACATCTGGGAAGCGCAGTTCGGCGACTTCGCCAACGGCGCGCAGGTGGTGATCGACCAGTTCCTGTCCTCGGGCGAGGCCAAGTGGGGCCGCCTGTGCGGGTTGGCGCTGTTCCTGCCGCACGGCTACGAAGGCCAGGGCCCCGAGCACAGCTCGGCGCGCCTGGAGCGCTTCCTGCAGCTGTGCGCGCTGGACAACATGCTGGTGTGCGCGCCGACCACCCCGGCCCAGGCCTACCACATGATCCGCCGGCAGATGCGCATGAGCACGCGCAAGCCGCTGGTGGTGATGACGCCCAAGTCGCTGCTGCGCCACAAGCTGGCGGTGTCGAGCCTGGACGAGCTGGCCAACGGCGAGTTCCAGCACCTGATCCCGGACAACGCCGCCGACCCGAAGAAGGTCAAGCGCGTGGTGCTGTGCTCGGGCAAGGTCTATTACGACCTGTTCGAGCAGGCGCAGAAGGACGGCCTCGACAACGTCGCCATCCTCCGCGTCGAGCAGCTCTACCCGTTCCCGCGCGAAGCCCTGGCCGCGCAGCTCAAGCGCTTCAGCGGCGCCAAGGACGTGGTGTGGTGCCAGGAAGAGCCGCAGAACCAGGGCGCTTGGTACCAGATCCGCCACCACCTGACCGCGTGCCTGGCGCCGAAGCAGGCCCTGCACTACACCGGCCGCGCCCGCTCGCCCTCGCCGGCGGCCGGCCACCTGGCCGACCACGTCGCCGAGCAGGCCAAGCTGGTCGCCGACGCGCTGGTCAATTCGCTGCACGGCGAGTCCAGCGCCGAGTAAGGCGCGGACTGTTTCAGGAAGCGCCGGCGCCGCGTGAGGCGCCAGCGCTTCGCCGGACACCCCAGATTAGAAATTCCACCTTCAAGCACTCCAGGATGCCTGCCCCATGAGCACCGAGATCAAAGTCCCCGTTCTGCCCGAGTCGGTCTCCGACGCCACGATCGCCACGTGGCACAAGAAGCCGGGCGACGCGGTCAAGCGCGACGAGAACCTGGTCGACCTCGAAACCGACAAGGTCGTGCTCGAAGTGCCCTCGCCGGTCGACGGCGTGCTCAAGGAAATCAAGTTCGAGGAAGGCGCGACCGTGACCAGCCAGCAGCTGATCGCGATCGTCGAAGCCGGCGCCGCCGCGGCCGGTCCGGCCGCCGAAGCCGCGCCCGCCGCCGCCAAGACCGAGGCCGCTCCGGCCGCCGGCGCGCAGCCGGTGACGCCGAAGGCCGACGCGCCCAAGGCCCCGGCCGCCAACGACCAGCTGCCGCCGGGCGCGCGCTTCGCCGCCAACACCCAGGGCGTGGACGCCTCGCAGGTCGAAGGCACCGGCCGCAAGGGCGCGGTGACCAAGGAAGACATCGTCAACTACGCCAAGAACGGCGGCGTAGGCTCGGCCGCCGGCGCGCGTCCGGAAGAGCGCGTGCCGATGACCCGCATGCGCGCGCGCATCGCCGAGCGCCTGATGCAGTCGAAGAACTCCATCGCCATGCTGACCTCGTTCAACGAAGTCAACCTGGGCAAGGTCATGGCCATGCGCAAGGAGCTCGGCGAGTCCTTCGAGAAGGCCAACGGGGTCAAGCTCGGCTTCATGAGCTTCTTCGCCAAGGCCGCCGCGAACGCGCTGCAGCGCCACCCGATCGTCAACGCCTCGGTCGACGGCAACGACGTGATCTACCACGGCTACGCCGACATCTCGATCGCCGTGTCGACCGACAAGGGCCTGGTGACCCCGGTGCTGCGCAACGTCGAGCGCCTGGGCTTCGCCGACATCGAAAAGGCCATCGGCGACTACGCCAAGAAGGCCCGCGACGGCAAGCTGGCGCTGGAAGACCTGCAGGGCGGCACCTTCACCATCACCAACGGCGGCACCTTCGGCTCGCTGATGTCGACCCCGATCGTCAACCCGCCGCAGTCGGCGATCCTGGGCATGCACGCTATCAAGGAGCGCGCCATCGTCGAGAACGGCCAGGTCGTGGCCGCGCCGATGATGTACATCGCGTTGTCCTACGATCACCGCATCATCGACGGCAAGGACGCGGTGCTGTTCCTGGTCGACATCAAGAACCAGCTGGAAAATCCGCACCGCATGCTGCTCGGCATGTAAGAGCGAGTGGATAGCGGGGAGGAGCGAGGAGCGAGCGAACGCTTTTTCTCACTCCTCGCTTCTCTGCGCTCACTCCTACTGCTCCCCTACTCCGAGCTAGACAAGGATCAACCGCAATGTCTGAACAATTCGACGTAGTCGTCATCGGCGCCGGCCCGGCCGGCTACCACGCCGCCATCCGCGCCGCGCAGTTGGGCCTGAAGACCGCGTGCATCGACGCGGCGCTCGGCAAGGACGGCAAGCCGGCGCTGGGCGGCACCTGCCTGCGCGTGGGCTGCATCCCGTCCAAGGCCCTGCTCGACAGCTCGCGCCAATACTGGAACCTGCAGCACCTGTTCGGCGAGCACGGCATCAGCGCCGACAACGCCAAGATCGACGTCGGCACGATGGTCGGCCGCAAGGACAAGATCGTTAAGCAGTTCACCGGCGGCATCGCGATGCTGTTCAAGGCGAACAAGATCGCGCCGTACTACGGCTTCGGCACCCTGCACCCGGGCAACATCGTCAAGGTCAAGCAGCACGACGGCAGCGAAGTCGAGCTCAAGGGCACCAACGTCATCATCGCCGCCGGTTCGGATTCGATCGAGCTGCCGTTCGCCAAGTTCGACGGCGACAAGATCGTCGACAACGTCGGCGCGCTGGACTTCACCGAAGTGCCCAAGCGCCTGGGCGTGATCGGCGCCGGCGTGATCGGCCTGGAACTGGGCAGCGTGTGGAAGCGCCTGGGTTCGGAAGTCACCATCCTCGAAGCGATGCCCGATTTCCTCGCCGCCGCCGATGCCGAAGTCGCCAAGACCGCGGCCAAGGAATTCAAGAAGCAGGGCCTGGACATCAAGCTCGGCGCCAAGGTCTCGAAGGCCGAGATCAAGGGCGACGAGGTCCACCTGACCTACAACGACGGCAAGGCCGACCAGCAACTGGTCGTCGACAAGCTGCTCGTCGCCGTCGGCCGCCGCGCCGCGTCGAAGGGCCTGCTCGCCGACGGCACCGGGGTCAAGCTCAACGAGCGCGGCCAGATCGAAGTCGACGAACACTGCCACACCGGCGTCGACGGCGTGTGGGCGGTCGGCGACTGCGTGCGCGGCCCGATGCTGGCGCACAAGGGCTTCGAGGAAGGCATCGCGGTGGCCGAACTGATCGCCGGCCTGCCGGGCCACGTCAACTTCGACACCATCCCGTGGGTGATCTACACCGAGCCGGAAATCGCCTGGGTCGGCCAGACCGAGCAGCAGCTCAAGGCCGACGGCGTGCCGTACAAGACCGGCAGCTTCCCGTTCGCGGCGATCGGCCGCGCGGTGGCCATGGGCGAGCCGGCCGGCTTCGTCAAGGTCATCGCCCATGCCGAAACCGACCGCGTGCTCGGCCTGCACCTGGTCGGCGTCGGCGTCTCCGAGCTGGTCCACGAAGGCGTGCTGACCATGGAGTTCAAGGGTTCCGCCGACGACCTCGCGCGCATCTGCCACGCCCACCCGACCCTGTCGGAAGCGATCCACGACGCGGCGATGGCGGTCGACAAGCGCGCGATCCACAAGGCCAACTGACCGGCCGGCATCGACGAAAACGGCGCACCTGGTGCGCCGTTTTTCGTTTCGGCGCCGGCGATGCGGCGCGGCCGCCGGCGCGCAGCAACGACAACAACAATAAAAACCATAACGAAGGCAGGCAAACCATGAAAACCCTCTGCGTGTACTGCGGCTCCAACGCCGGCTCCAGGCCCATCTACACCGAACGCGCGATGGCGCTGGGCAACCGCCTGGCCCGCGACGGTGTCGCCCTGGTCTATGGCGGCGGCAACGTCGGCCTGATGGGCGTGGTCGCCGACGCCGTGCTCGAGGCCGGCGGCGAGGCGATCGGGGTGATTCCCGAGCAGTTGGTCAACTGGGAAGTCGCCCATCGCGGCCTGAGCAAGCTCGAGATCGTCGGCTCCATGCACGAGCGCAAGCAGCGCATGTTCGACCTCGCCGACGGCTTCGTCGCCCTGCCCGGCGGCTTCGGCACCCTCGACGAGATGTTCGAGATGCTGACCTGGCGCCAGCTCGGCATCGGCGACAAGCCCTGCGCCTTCCTCGACATCGACGGCTTCTACTCGCCGCTGATGGGCATGCTCGACCGCATGGTCGAGGAACGCTTCCTGCACGCCGACCAGCGCCGCGACCTGTGGCACGGCGACGACCTCGACGCGATGCTGGCGTGGATGCGCGCCTACGAGCCGGCGCAGGCGTCGAAGTGGATGGACGAGAAGCGGCGCGGCGCGTTGCGTTGAGACGCCCAGGCGTCCGTGCTTCACTGCGGTCCCCGCGCCTGCCCTTGCCTGGCTCCGGTACTCTGCATCCGTCATTCCGGCGAAAGCCGGAATCCATTTTGATTTGGCTGTTGTTTCCGCTGCGGCACGAGCAAGAGCGACGGCAAGAATCAAAATGGATTCCGGCTTTCGCCGGAATGACGGGCGCAGGGCTCGCGAGACCGGAGAAGCCGATCAACGCCTTCATAGGCCGGATCGGCATTCCGGCATCACGGCTGTAGGAAACCGCCGCGTCAGCGTCGGTTCCGCCCCATCGCGGCCCGCATCATGCTTTTATCGAAGGCCCCGCCTAGGACTCGCATGGATGCGAACCCGAACCCCTTGCGTCTATCTGCTCGCCAGCGCGCCGCGCGGCACGCTGTATGCCGGTGTCACATCCGACCCGATCCAACGCATCTGGCAGCATCGAAACGATCTGACCGAAGGCTTCACCCGACGTCATGGCGTGCATGTTCTGGTCTGGTACGAACTGCACCCGGACATGCTTTCGGCCATCATCCGCGAAAAACGCATCAAATCCTGGAAGCGCGCCTGGAAGCTCGAACTGATCGAGTCCGCCAACCCGCAATGGCGCGACCTCTACTCCGCTATCATCGGCGCGTCCGCAGCGCCCGCGTCCTGAACCGCAACGGCGCGCACCAGGAGTCCGCCACGCCATGACCGTCCCCGCCGCGTTCAACGCCTTCCGCATCCACAACGACGCCGCCGCTTATCGCAGCGGCATCGAACAAGTGTCGATCGACGACCTCGCGCCCGGCGAGGTGACGATCAAGACCGCGTACTCCTCGATCAACTTCAAGGACGCGCTGGCCGGCACCGGCGAAGGCAAGATCCTGCGCAAGTTCCCGCTGGTCGGCGGCATCGACGTGGCCGGGCACGTGGTCGCCTCCAGCGATGCCAAGTTCAAGGAAGGCGACGCGGTGCTGGTTACCGGCTGCGGCCTCAGCGAGACCCGCGACGGCGGCTACAGCGAGTACGCGCGGCTGGACGCGAAATGGGCGATCCCGCTGCCGGCCGGGCTGAGCCTGCGCGAGAGCATGGTGCTGGGCACCGCCGGCTTCACCGCGGCGCTGGCGCTGTTCCGGCTGCTGGAAAACCGCCAGACGCCCGAGTTGGGCCCGCTCGCGGTCAGCGGCGCCAGCGGCGGCGTGGGCTCGCTCGCGCTCGACATCTTCAGCCGTGCCGGCTTCGAAGCGCATGCGATCAGCGGCAAGGCCGAACAGGCCGACTACCTCAAGTCCATCGGCGCCAGCCAGGTGCTCGGCCGCGATGCCCTGGCCACCACCCGGCCGATGGAATCGGCGCGCTTCGGCGGCGGCCTCGACAACGTCGGCGGGCCGATGCTCGCCAGCCTGCTCGCGCAGACCGCGCCGTACGGCAACGTCGCGACCGCCGGCCTCGCCGCGACGCACGATCTGGGCACCACGGTGATGCCGTTCATCATCCGCGGCGTGTCCCTGCTCGGCATCGCTTCCGCCGGCACCGCGCGCGCGATCCGCGACGAGATCTGGCAGCGTCTGGCGAGCGACTGGAAGCCTGCCCACCTGGACCGCATCTGCACCCGCGAAGTGGCCCTGTCCGAGCTGCCGCAGGTCTTCCCGGGCATGCTCGCCGGCGGCTCGCTGGGGCGGACCCTGGTCGTGATCTAGTTGGCATTGCAGCCGCGCGGCGCGTCGCTACAATCGGCCGCAAGTTCCAGGGGAAAGATATGGCGCGTATTTTGATCGTCGACGATTCGCCGTCCCAGCTGATGGGCATCCGTCGCATCGTCGAGAAGCTGGGCCACGAGGCCCTCACCGCAGAAGACGGCGCCGCCGGCGTCGAGGCCGCCAAGCGCGAGCTGCCCGACCTGATCCTGATGGACGTGGTCATGCCGAACCTCAACGGGTTCCAGGCCACGCGCTCGATCTGTCGGGAAAGCACCACCAAGCACATCCCGATCGTGCTGGTCACCACCAAGGACCAGGACACCGACCGGGTGTGGGGCATGCGCCAGGGCGCCAAGGCCTACATCACCAAGCCGTTCAGCGAGACCGACCTGTCCGAGATCATCGGCCAGTTGCTGCCCTCGGCCGGCTGAACCGGGCGCGGCCCACGGCCGCGGCGGCATCGGATGAATGCGGGAATCCCGGCGCGAGCCGGGATTCTTGCGTTTGGGCGCCGCGCATTCCGCCGCGATGTTGCGCAGGCATGTGCCGAAAGCCTCCGTTCGCCACCCTGAAGGTGTTCCGCGCGTCGGCTGGGCCGCGCCGTCGATCGTGTCGCCGCAGCGGCGGCGGAGAGTTTGCTCAGGCCGCTTCGGAACATCGCCGCGGTGGATCGAAAAGCATCGGGCCTGAAGGCCATCCCACAAAGAGCATGGCCGGTGGCCGGAGCGATCGGCCGGAGATTCCGTGGGAGGGGCTTCAGCTCCGACGCTTTCGGCTCAGGTCGCTTCGAAACATCGCCGCGGCGGAGCGGAAAGCGTCGGGCCTGAAGGCCCTCCCACAAAGAGCATGGCCGGTGGCCGGAGCTATCGCCTGGAGATTCCGTGGGAGGGGCTTCAGCCCCGACGCTTTCGGCTCAGGTCGCTTCGGAACATCGCCGCGGCGGAGCGGAAAGCGTCGGGCCTGAAGGCCCTCCCACAAAAGCAGAGGCCTCGCATCGAAGGCGAGGTCCTGCCGAAAACGCTTGCCGCCCGTTGCAAGAGCCGAGCCGCCGCAGGCGGCTCAACCGCGCCGCCAGTCCTCGCCGAACGCCGCGCGCAGGCCTTCGTAGGCCTCGCGCTGGGCCTCGTTGTCCGCGCGTGGCGCCAGCACTTCCAGTTCGACGATCTGGTCGCCCGCCGGGCTGCCCGGCAGGCCGCGGCCGCGCAGGCGCAGTTTGCGGCCGGCTTCGGAATTGGCCGGGATCTTCAGTTCGACCGGGCCGCCGAGGGTCGGCACGCTGACGCTGGCGCCCAACGCGGCTTCCCACGGCGCCAGTTCCAGCACGTGGATGACGTTGCGTCCGTCCACTTCGAACTGCGGGTGCGCGGCGTACTCGATTTCCAGCAGCAAGTCGCCGTGCGTGCCCTGCCCGGCCAGGCGGATCAGCTGACCGGGGCGGATGCCCTTGGGCACGCGCACGTCCAGGGTCTTGTGGTTGACCGAGATGCGCACTTGCCCGCCCTCATAGACGGTCTCCAGCGACACCGCCAGGCGCGCGCGGGTGTCGCCGCGCGGCGGCGCGCCGCGCTGCTGGAAGCCGCCCGTGCCGGGCGCGGCGCGGCCGCGTCCGAACAGGGTCTCGAAGAAGTCGCTGAAACCGCCGCCCGCGCCGCCGCCGGCGAAGATCTCCTCGAAGTCCGGGCCGCCCGGGCCGCCGCCGAAACCGCCCGGCGGCGGCTGCACTTCGTCGCCGGGACGATAGCCGCGCACGCGCAGCTGATCGTAGGCGGCGCGCTTCTGCGGATCGCGCAGCGCCTCGTAGGCCTCGTTGACGGCCTTGAAGCTCTCTTCCGCGCCGGCTTCCTTGCTGACGTCGGGATGGTACTTGCGCGCCAGACGGCGATACGCGGTCTTGATCTCCGCTTCGCCCGCGCTGGGCTCCACGCCCAGGGTCTCGTAGTAATCCTTGAACTGCATCGATGCTCGCTCCCACGGCGCAAGCGCCAAGCGCAGCGCTGTCCGCACAGCCCGCCTTGACGCATCATTAACCCCACAGCATGGCGACGACCGGCGCATTTTCAAGCGCTCCGGCCGCTGCGCCCGGCTCGCGGCGCTGTCCGCGTCGCGGGCGTCCGCATGCGGCGCCCACGACCCGGCTTTGACGCAAAGTTTAGCCCCGGCTTCCTAGACTTCACCCTCACCCCAGGAGAATCCCATGAGCATCCAGGTCGGCGACCGCCTGCCCGAAGTCGCGCTCAAGCGCATCAACGAAGGCATCGAGACGGTCGATACCCGCGCCCTGTTCGACGACCGCAAGGCGGTGCTGTTCGCGGTGCCCGGTGCCTTCACTCCGACCTGTTCGGAAAAGCACCTGCCGGGCTTCGTCGAGCACTTCCAGCAATTCCGCGACAAGGGCATCGACGTGGCCTGCCTGGCCGTCAACGATCCCTTCGTCATGCAGGCCTGGGCGCAGAGCCAGCACGTGCCCGACGGCATGCTGATGCTGTCCGACGGCAACGGCGACCTGACCCGCGCGCTGGGCCTGGAGCTCGACGCCAGCGCCTACGGCATGGGCACGCGCGCCAAGCGCTTCGCCCTGTACGCCGAGAACGGCGTGGTCAAGCAGTTGCACGTCGAGCAGCCGGGCGAGTACCGCGTGTCCTCGGCCGAATACATGCTCGAACAGGTCTGATCCGCTGCGCCGGGCCCGCCGCGCGCGGGCCCGGCGCATGCGCTCGCCCAGTATCGATCCCACTTCCACGCATCGAGGTACCCCCGCCCTTCCCCCGACCCGCCAGGAGACGTCATGTCCGCCAAGCCAGTCAGCCAGCGCGAAACCGCTCCGTCCAAGGCCGCCGCGGCGAAAACCGCCACGCCCACGTCCGGCAAATCCTCCGCGAAGTCCTCCGCGACCGGTTCTTCGGACTTCGTCGCCGACATCGGCGCCATCCGCGCCCGCGCCCGCAAGCACATCGAGGACGGCGCCGTCACCGCCAGCTACGCCGCCGACCGCGAAGCGGTGATCCGGCTGCTCAACGACGCGCTGGCCACCGAGATCGTCTGCGTGCTGCGCTACAAGCGCCACTACTTCATGGCCAGCGGCTTGATGGCCGATGCGATCAAGGCCGAATTCCTCGAACACGCCAACGAAGAACAGGCCCACGCCGACCTGATCGCCGAACGCATCGTCCAGCTCGGCGGCGAACCCGACCTCAATCCCGATGCGCTCTCGCGCCGCGCCCACGCCGAATACGTGGAAGGCAGCGACCTGCGCGACATGGTCAAGGAGGACTTGATCGCCGAGCGCATCGCCATCGACAGCTACCGCGCGATCATCGACTTCGTCGGCGACAAGGACACCACGACCAAGCGCATGATGGAGCACATCCTGGCGCAGGAAGAGGAGCATGCCGACGAGTTGGCGGACATGCTCGACGGATGGACGGGGCGCTGAGCGGCCGTCGCTAACGGCGCTGTACGCGTTGAGGCGTTGCGTTCGCGGTGACGCGCCTGGGTGCGATGGCCGGTCGCGGCGCGATCCGAAGCGACGCGGTCGCGGCTTGCGCCGCTCCTACCGGGGCGAGTCGGAAGATGCGCTCCCCCTGTAGGAGCGGCGCAAGCCGCGACCGCGCCACCACGAACGACCGCGAGCGCATCAGGGGCCGGTAATTACGCCGCCGCGCAATGCGCCCCTTCGACGAACACCCCGCGCCCCACTTCGAACGCCGCCGCCAAATGCGCCGTCGCGTCGCGCTCCTCGGTATCGAAGCGGAACGTCGAACCGGCCACGCACGCGCCGCAGTAATCGAAGATGCCGTGGTCGATCTGGGTCTTCATCGCCACGTCGTAGGCGTGCTTGAGGTAGGTGCGCTCGTCGGCGCCGCCCAGGCCCAGCAGGTGCACGCGCAGGCGCTGCAGGCGGCCGGTCACGCGGCCGTCCTGGGTCGCATAGGCCCAGCCGTTGGCGAAGGTGCGGTCGATCCAGCCCTTGAGCAGCGCCGGCATCGACCACCAGTACACCGGATAGACCAGCACCACCGCGTCGGCGCGCTCGATCCGCGCCTGTTCGGCGAGCACGTCGGCCGGCAGCGGCGCGCGGCCGCGGTAGGCGTCGTGGTCGGCCTGGCCGTAGCGCGGGTCGAACCCCTCGGCGGCGAGGTCGGCGAGTTCGAAGCTGTGGCCGGCGGCGCGCGCGCCCTCGCCGACTTGGGCGGCGACGGCGTGGGTCAGCGAATCGGCGGCGGGATGGGCGAGGACGATCAAGACGTGCATGGGGGCTCCGGAAATATTACGAAAAGTAACTTACTATTTGTAAGCTACTTTTTGTAAATTCTGTTGTCAATCCGCTGCGGCCTATCGGCTCACTGCGGCCGCAGGCTCAGTCTTTGAGCGGCGCATCGCGATCTGGGACGAAAGCATCGGGACTGAAGTCCCTCCCACAAGCGCCTGAACCGAACGCCGCGCGATCGGCGCCGCGGGCGCGGCAACGGCCGCGCGGCGTGCTTACACTCGCGGCATGAGCCGACATATGGAAATCGCGCGGCTGCGCGAACGCCTGGAACGCGACCACTGGCCCCGCCTGCAGATGAGCCTGATCGTGCTGCTGACCGGCGCGGTCGGCTTCCTGGCCTCGTTCGCGCTGCTGCAGGCCGGACTGCACAGCATGGCCTTGCGCTATCCCCTCGCCGCCTGCGCCGCTTATGCGGCGTTCCTGCTGTTGCTGTGGACCTGGGCGCGCACCCGCGGGCGCGCGTTCGACCAGCTCGATGCGCCAGACTTCGGCGGCGGCTCGGGCGGCGGTCCTTCCGGCGCCGGCTGCAACGGCGGCGGCGGCCACAGCGGCGGCGGCGGCGCCAGTTCCAGCTTCGACGCGCCGGCGTCCTTGCCGCTGCCGCGCAGCGCGAGCACCGGCGGCGACAGCGACTCGGGCTTCTCGCTGCTCGACGGCGCCGACGATTTCGGCTGGGTGCTGATCGCGATCGCCATCGCTCTGGGCGCCGTGCTCGCCGCCGGGTGGGTGGTGTGGATCGCGCCGGGCCTGATGGCCGAACTGTTGCTCGACGTGGCCCTGGCCGGCGGCCTGTACCGGCGCCTGCGCCGGATCGAATCGCAGCACTGGCTGTCGACCGCGCTGCGCCGCACCGCGCTGCCGTTCCTGCTGCTGGCGTTGCTCGCCGCCGCGGCCGGCTTCGCCGGATCGCGCTACGCGCCGGGCGCGGATTCCATCGGCGATGTGTTGGCCGCGCAGCGCGCGGATCGGGGCTGAGGCGGCATGGACGCGAACGACGGCGAAGCGTTCCGGTTCTGCCCCTGCGGCGAGGAGGCGACGATCCGCAGAGAAATCCAGGGCTTGTCGCTGCTGGTGACCTGCACCCGCTGCGGCATGGCCGCGGCGACCACCCGGCCGGACCTGGCGCGCATCGTCGCGATGCGCCATCGGCTTTCGCTTGCGCCGCAGCACCGCAACGAGGCCGACACCTTGCGCGCCGCGGCCTGCCTCGCCGCCGAAAGCGGGCAAGCCGCGCGCGACCTGCTGCGCGCGCTGCGCGAGGACGGCGCGCTGGCGGAGCTGACCGCGGTCGAAGCCGAGCGCTATGCGCAGGCGCTCGCGAGAAGCGGCTTGGAGGCGCGGATCGAGCCGCCGCCGTATTCGCTGGATTGAGCGCGGCAGAGCTTTTGTGGGAGGGGCTTCAGCCCCGATGCTTTTGTTTCAGATCGCTGTCGCCTGACACAAAAGCGTCGGGGCTGAAGCCCCTCCCACAACAGCCCTAGCCCAGCATCTCGATCAGCCCAGCATCTCGATCAGCGCAGCACCTTGAACCGCACCCGCGACCACGCGCCGGTATCGGCCAGCGCCGTCAGCGTGTGTTCGCCCGGCTCGCCGAAGTCGTAGTCGAACCGGCCGCGCCCGTCGGTCTCGCCGATCCAGCGTCCGTCGAGCAGCCAGCGCACCCGCGCGTCGCTGCCGAGCGCGCGCACCGACAGCCGCAGCGGCGTCGCGCTGCCGGGCGCGCGCGCGAGCGTGGCGAGATCGTCGATGCCTTCGATGCGCAGTTCCTCGGCGGCGTCGCGGCCGTCGGCGCTGCAATCCGGCGACAACGGCGGCAGCCGCGACGCCTTGCGGGTGTCCGCCGGCAGCCACGGCGAAGCCAGCGCCGGCCAGCGCGCCAGCGCGCGCGCCTCGCGCGCGTGCTCGCGCGCGCACTCGGCCGACAGCCGCAGGCCGCTGCGCGCGTCCACCTCGAACCGCTCTACGCCCGCGCTCCACAGCCGCGCGTCGCGCTCGGCGAAGGTCGGCGGCACCGAGCCGTCGAGCGTCCACGCCTCGCGCCGGCGCTGGCACAGCTGCGGCTGCGTCGGGTCCGGCGGCAGGCCCAGCGGCCAGCAGATCTCGATCTGGCGGACGCTGGAAGGCGGCGGCAGCGGCACGGCGTCGCCGCGCAGGCGCGGCAGGCTGTCGATCGTCTCGAACAGCAGCGGCAGCGCGGTCACCGCGCCGTACTGGCCCGGCAGCGGCGTGCCGTCGGGCCGGCCGACCCAGACCCCGACGGTATAGCGGCGCGTGCTGCCCAGCGCCCAGGCGTCGCGGAAGCCGTAGCTGGTGCCGGTCTTCCAGGCCACGCGCGGGCGGCCGCCGGCGTCGAAGGTCTGCTCGACGCTGCCGGGGCGCGGATTGGCTTCGAGGATTTCGCGCACGATCCAGGCCGCGCCCGGCGACAGCAGCCGGCGTTCGGTCTTCGCCGCGCCGAGTTGATAGCGCACGCGTCCGGCGATGCCGCCGCGATTGAACGCGGCATAGGCGCCGACCAGATCCTCCAGGCGCGCGCCGGTGCCGCCGAGGATCATCGCCAGGTTCGGCTGCGCGCCGCGCGGCCATTGCAGGTCGATGCCGGCGTGGGCCAGGCGCGCGGAGAAGCGCGCCGGGCCGACCCGGTCGAGCAGGTCCACCGCGGGAATGTTCAGCGACAGCCGCAACGCGCTGGCCGCGCCCACCGGCCCGTTGAAGGCGGTGTCGAAGTTGCCCGGGCGATAGCCGCCGAAGGATTGCGGCGCATCGACGAACAGGCTTTCCGAATGGATCAGCCCGTCGTCCATCGCCAGACCGTACAGGAACGGCTTGAGCGTGGAGCCCGGCGAGCGCCAGGCCTGGACCATATCGACGTGGCCCAGCCGCGCGGCGTCGCCGAAGGTCACCGAGCCGACGTAGGCGCGTGCTTCCAGGCTGGCGTTGTCGATCACCAGCAGCGCCGCGGACGTGCGTTCGGGCAAGCTGGAAAAATACGCGGCGACGCGGTCTTCCAGGGTGCGCTGCAACTGCGGGTCGATGGTCGAGACCACCCGCGCCGCGCGCGGATTGGCGAAGCGCAGGCGTTGCGCCAGCAGCGGCGCGAACCGCGGCGGCTGCAGCGAGCGCGCCACCACCGGCTCGACCCGGGCGTCGGCGACCTGGGCGCGCGTCCACACGCCCAGTTGCGCCATGCGCGCGAGCACCTTGTCGCGGGCCACGCGCGCGCGCTCGGGCTCGCGGTCCGGACGCAGCCGGCTCGGCGATTGCGGCAACACCGTGAGCAGCGCGGCCTCGGCGTGCGACAGGCGCGAGGACGGCTTGCCCAGGTAGGCCCAGCTCGCCGCTTCCACCCCTTCCACGGTGCCGCCGAACGGCGCTCGGTTGAGGTACAGCGCGAGGATCTGCGGCTTGGACAGATGCGCTTCGAGTTGCAGCGCGCGCAGCATCTGCCGGCTCTTGGCCCACAGGCTGCGGCGCGGTTCGCCGGGTTCGGCGTCGAGGATGCGCGCGACCTGCATGGTCAGGGTCGAACCGCCGGACACCACCCGCCCGCTGCGCAGCCACTGCGCGGCGGCGCGCGCCATCGCCGCGGGATTGATGCCCGGATGGCGGAAGAACCAGCGGTCTTCGTAGTTGAGCAGCGCTTGCAGGTACAGCGGCGAAACCTGCGCGGCGCCGACCGGATAACGCCACACCCCGTCGCGGTCGGCGAACGCGCGCAGCGGCGTGCCGTCGCGCGCGACCACCACCGCGCCGGCGTCGCGCGCGCGCGGCAGCGGCAGCGGGAAGGCCAGGTCGAGCAGCATCGTCGCGATCGCCAGGCAGGCCAGGGCCAGGGTCGCCCACAGCGCGGCGCGGCGCAGGCGGCTGCGGCGCGGCTTGGCGTTGGCGGCGGCAGCGGAGAAGAACGGCATCGAACGCTTTCGTTGTGTCGTGGGAGGGACTTCAGTCCCGACGCTCTCGTTTCAGATCGCGCCGAACCGGCAACGCTTTCAGCGATCTGGAACAAGAGCGTCGGGACTGAAGTCCCTCCCACAAGAGCGGCTCAGCCGGCGCCGTTGGGCAGTTGGATGCGCAACTCGCCGTCGATCAGGAACAGGCGCATCTCTTCGTAGACGCGGCGGCTGTCCTCCTCGCGCTTGAGCACTTCGCCCAGGGTCTTGGCCTCGGCCTTGACGTCCTTGCCGATGCCGCCGCTGACTTCGATCCGCGCCTGGATCAGTTCCTCGTTGCCTTCGTCGCGGTCCTCGTCCGGATCCCAGTCGATCCGCAGCTCGAACCACTCGGTTTCCGCGCCCTGCTGGCGCTGGCCGTACACGGTCTCGCCGCCTTCCTGGTCGGGCTTGGGTTCGAGCGCGCGGACCTGGCCGAGCAGCAGCGCGTAGTCGGCCAGGCGCTGCGCCGGGAACAGGCTGTCGAAATGACGCTCGGCCATGGCCTGGTCGATGCGGTCGTTGTTGCGCTCGGCCTCGTCGCCCAGCGGCGTGCCCTGCACCGGCACCGTGCCGAGCGGGATCGGGAACTTGAACGCGCGCAGGATCGCCTGCTTGTCCTTGCGCGCGAACGCATCGGCGAGCGCGCCCAGGCGCTGGCGCACGCGCGCGTCGGCGCTTTCGCCGGCGACCTTGGCCAGGGTCTTGCCGTTCCAGGCGTAGGTCAGGTACTCGCGGGTCTTGGGCCGCGCGGCGGTGCAGATGTCGGGCACCTGCAGATACAGCTTGCCCTGCTCGATCCGGTCCAGGTACACGCAGTCGTCGGCGGTGTCGGCGGCCGGCAGCAACAGCGGGCCGTCGGCGCGGCTGAGGATCGCCGCCCATTTCTTCAGCGTCGCCATCTGCGCGTCGGGCGTGCCTTCGCCGTACGCGACCACGACATCGTCGATGCCGTCGCCGTCGAGGTCTCCGACCAAGTGTTCATAGCCGAGACGCTCGAAATCCGGCACGCGCTTGCGCAGCGCGGCGAACGCGGCTTCGGCGGTCTGCTTGGGATCGGCAACAGGTTTAGCCGGCGCCGCGGCGGCAGGTGCCGCGGCCTGGGCGGCCGGCGCTTCGGCGGCGGACGGGTCGGCGGCCTTGCAGGCGGCCAACGCCAGGCCGATCAGCAACGCGGCGGACAATCGGGTGTAACGCATCTATCGCTCCTTGCGGGTGTTCGCGACCGGCGGGGGCCGGCCGAAGGTCGTGACCGAAGCTTCGGTCGAATGGGGCGCGCGGCCGCCTTCGCGGCCGGCGCGGGCGCGGCGCTCTCAGCTTTCCAGGCCGTCGAGATCGTGCGCGTCGGCTTCTTCCAGGTACAGCTCGCCGTCGATCAGGCGCCAGCGCAGGTGATAGCCGACGCCGTCGCCTTCCGGCCATTCCACGGTCGCGCGCGCGTCGACCACGTAGGTGTAGCCGTCGATCTCGACGGTCGCATCGTCGGGCGCGGTGTCGATGAGCAGCTTGCGCTCGCCGGCGTCGGCGCCGCGCGGTTTGACGAAGCTGACGACGCTCTCGTGAGGATCGAGCCGCTTCAATTCGAGGCGGCTCAAGAGGCCGACCGCATCGGCGAAAGCGCGACGCCGATCAACGTCGGCGAAGACCGGGTCGGGCGCCGGCGCGGCTTCGCCGCGGATCGGCGGGCCCGGTCGCAGGTTGGCGTCCAGGGCCGACAGCTTGCCTGCCTCGATCGCCTCGCGCATCGCCCGCAGGCGCGACAGCACCCGCTGCCGCGCATCCTCGGTCGACACCCGCGCCAGCGCGCCGTTGCGCCATTCGAACTGGTAGTAGTTCAAGGTGCGCGGGAACGGCAGCATGCACGCTTCCAGCCCGTCGGCCCACAAGCGGCCGTCGCGGATCTCGCGCACCGCCGGGCAGTCTTCGAACTTGTCGGTCTGGTCGGCTTGCAGCTGCAGGCCGCCGTCGCGCGCCAGCAGCACCCGCACCGATTTGGCGACATGGCGCATCGCGCCTTCGTCGCCGATGCCGTATTCGATCACGACATCGTCGCGGCCGTCGCGGTCGAGATCGCCGGTGACGTAGTTGACCTCGAACTTGTCGAACACCGGATCGGCCTTGCGCATGACCGCCTCGGCCTGCGCGATCAAGGGATCGGGCAGCGGCGGCGTGTCGTGCGGCGTGGTGCCGCCCCAGTTCAGCGCCGGATCGGTGGCCGGCGCAGGCGCGACCGACGCCTCGGCCGCCTGCGACGAGGTCGACGCGCCCGTGCGCTTGCACCCGGGCGCCAGCGCCAGCAGCGCCGCGCACAGCGCGAGGCTGGCCGCGGCGGGAAGCGCGACGCGTCCCGCCCGCTCCGCCGCGCTCACGGCTGCCGCACCGTCAGGCTGGCCGGCGACGCCTTGCCGACGCCGCGCAGCTCCGGACGGTACATGTCCTCGACCAGCGACGGCGGCACCGTGTACGTGCCCGGGGTCACCGCGCGCACCAGGTAGAACACCCGCGCGGTGCGGCCGTCGTCGAGCTTGAGCGCGGCGACGTAGCGGTCGTCGCGGAACTCCTCGTGCTTGACGTCGGCGGCGCTGGAGCGCTCGGCGATCTCGATCCCGTCCACGACCACGCCGGCCCACTGCTTGGCGTCGCCAAGATTGAAGTTCTCGATCTCCAGGCCGGCCGGCAACAGGTCGGTCAGCAGCGCGTCGGGCATGGCGCTGCGCGCCTTGATCGCGACCTGCACGATCAGCGCCTCGCCCTCGACCAGGCTGCCGCCGGACCACTCCTTGCCTTCGGTGGTGTAGTACTTGCGCGTCACCTCGATCTTCGAGCCGTCCGCGGCCGGCGGCGTGCGCGGCACGCCGGCGACTTCGAAGCTGGCGTACAGCGGGGTCGGCCCGTTCGGCGCGAAGCTCACGCCCGAGGCCAGTTGGGCGAAGTCGAAGGCGCGGCCGATCAGCTTGGCCGGCTCGGCGTCGGTGGCGCCGCCGGCGACGGTCCAGCGTCCCGACAGCTGCTTGCCCTGGTCGGCCATCAGCGCCTTGCCCAGCCGCGCCAGCGCCACCTGCTCCTGAGTGCTCAGGTACAGCCAGCCGCTGTTGCGGCGCGCGTCGAGGTCGCGGCCCATCGCCACGGCGCGCGCGTCGAACTCGGGCTGCGACAGCTTGTGCTCGTGCACCAGCGCGATCATCAGCGCGTCGTCGCGCAGGCGGCTGCCGTAGTCGCCCAGGTAGTCGGGCCGCTGCGACGGATCGCGCGCGAAGCCTTCCTTGATCGCCTTGGCCCCGCGCGCCTTGTCGCCCTGCAGGCTCAGCGCCAGGCCCAGGTGCACCAGCGGCAGGCCGGTCAGGCTCTGCTTGCGGTCGTTGTCGTACAGCGCGCGCAAGGTGCCCAGCGGAGCGCGGTTGACCCGCGCCAGCACGTAGCCGGCATGCGCCTGGTAGGCGAACTTGAGGTGCTCGCGGCGATCGTAGCCGTAGAACGAGGCATTGCCCGACAGCAGGTCCTCGCCGAGCGCCTTGAGCGCCTTCTGCAGCATCGCCTCGGGCACGGCGAAGCCGCCGTCGCGGGCGTCGAGCAGGAACTCGGCCACGTACGGGGTCAGCGCCGGATTGATGTAGTCGCCGTCGCCCCACATCGAGAAATGGCCCGAGGCGATCTGCATCGCCGCCAGCCGGCCGAACGCGCCTTCCATGCGCGCGCGCCGCTGCTTGGCGTCGATACCCTTGACCCCGAGCATCTTGGCCGTGGCTTCGTCGAGTTCGAGCGCGGCATAGCCCTTGCTCGTGGTCTGCTCGGCGCAGCCGTACGGGTACTCCAGCGCGCCCTGCAGCGCGCTGGCGAACGGGATCGGCGGCAGCGCGCTGACCACCATGCGCGCGCTGACCGAATCGGGCATCAGCCCGTCGGCGAACTCGCTGCCGAGCTGGATCGCGCCGAGTTCGTCGAGCACGCGGGTGCGCGAGCGCAGCACCGACGGCCAGGCCGGACGCACCGGCAGATCGTAGCGGCGGTCGACCTTGTAGCCGTTGCCGTCCACCTGCACCCGCACCTGCGCCACGGTGTAGCCCTCGCGCGCGGTGACCGGGAAGGTCAGGGTCTTCTTCGCCTCCACGCCCAGGCTCAGGCTGTGCTCGCCGCCGTCCAGCGACAGCGGGCCGACGCCCTCGACCTTGACCTTGAACTCGCCGGGCTTGCCGGTGAAGTTCTGCACGTCCAGGGTCACGTTGCTGCGGTCGCCCGGCGCCAGCACCCGCGGCGTGCTGGCCTCGGCCAGCACCGGCGCGCGCACGATGGTTTCGGCGTCGCGGTTGCCGTAGGTGCCGCCGGAGTACACCAGCGCCGAAACGCGCAAGGTGCCGTTGAAGTCGGGCACCGCCAGGTTGATCCGCGCATTGCCCTTCGCGTCGAGCTTCACCGGGCCGGCGAACAGGTCCACGGTCTGCACCCGCGCGGTCGGCCGGCGCGCCTGCGGCAAGGCCTGCAAGGCCATGTCGCCGCCGAAGCGGATCTTGGCGCTCTCGCCGTCGAAGCTTTCGATCACCCGGCCGTACACGTCGTACGAATCCACGCCGAGGCGGCGCTGGGCGAAGAAGTGCGCGGCCGCGTCGGGCACCGCGAAGCGGGTGATGTTGAGGATGCCCACGTCGACCGCCGAGACGGTGACGTAAGCGTCCTTGCCGGCCAGCTGCGGCGCGCTGACGGTCACCGGCAGGTCCTGCTCGGGCTTCATCAGCTTGGGCACATTGAGGCCGACCGCGACCTTGCGCTCGCGCCGGTCCATCGGCACGAACGCCACGCCGACGGCGCGCGCCGGGGTGATCTTGCTCGGCGCGCTGCCGCCGCGGAACACCAGCGCGGTGACGTAGACGTCGTGGCGTTCCCAGGCGTCGGTGACCGGGATCTTGAACTTGCTGCCGGCCTTGGCGGTGATCGCCTGCACGTAGACCATGCGGTCGGTCTCGACCATCAGCAGGCCTGGACCTTCGTGCGGCGGCGTCACCGTCACCTCGAGCGTGTCGCCGGACTTGTACGAAGTCTTGTCGAGCGCCAGCTTGACCTTGTCGGGGCGCGCGTCGAGGCCGCGGTTCTGGTCGTCCCAGCTCCAGCCGGCGCGGAACGGATAGCGCGTGGTGATCTTGGTCTGCGGGTCGTACACGTCGAGGCGGTACTCGCCCCATTCCACCTGGAAGCTGAGCTTGGACGCGTTCGCGCCCAGGTCCACCGCGCGCGTCTCCACGTCCTCGAAGCGGCGGGTGAAGTCGTACTTCCAGCCGCCGTCCTCGCCGTAGTTCCAGTGGTAGTCGCGGCGCTCGCGCACCAGGGTGGCGCGCACGCCGCTGGCCGGGCGCGGCTTGCCGTCGCTGCCCACGCGCATCAGTTCGAAACCGACGGTGGCGTTGCTGTCGGCGCCGTCCTTGTCGTCGAACAGCGGGCGCACGCCGACCAGCGCGTCGGCCGGCCACAGCACCCGCTTGACGCTGCGGTTGACGCTGCGGCCGCCGCTCTCGTAGACGCTGCCGGTGACGATGGCGGCGATGGTGCTGACCGGCTTGGCCTCGTCCGGCAGCGCGATGTCCTGCTGCAGCTTGCCGGCTTCGTCCAGCGACGTGTCGACCACGTCCTTGGCTTCCTTGGGCAGGCTCAGGGTCGGATCGCCGAAGAAATAGCCCGGCATCTGCTCCAGCGGATGCTGCTCCACCGCTACCGTCATCTTGGCGGTGAAGCGGTTGCCCGCGGCCGGCGCGCCATAGAGATACGCGGCCTGCACGCCGAGCTTGAACGGCTGGCCCGGACGCAGCACCGCCGGCGCGTTCAGATCGAGCTTCAGCCGCTCGGGCAGGAACTCCTCGATCCGCAGGGTCATGCCCTGCACCGCCTCCTTGCTGGCCGGATCGGTGCGGAACTCGACCCGCCAGCGGCCGGTCGCGGCGTCGGCGGGAATCAGCTGGGCGTGGCGCACATAGCCCTGCGCATCGGGCTGCAGGCGGGTTTCCAGGAAGGTCTTGCCGTCGGGCTGCACATAGCGCAGGAACACCGGCTGCATCGCCTTGCCCTTGGTGTCGACGGGCTTGCCGTCCTGGTCGCGCAGCAACGCCGACAGGCGCACGGTCTCGCCGGGGCGGTACAGGTCGCGCCCGGACCAGGCGAACACGTCGAACCAGGCCTGCTCGCGGCCGGCCACGGCGAACTCGGACAGGTCCAGCGCCGGCTGGTTGAACGGCAGCATCGACACGTCGCTGCCCTTGCCCGCGATCAGCACCTGGGCCGCGTCGAGCTTGTAGTTCAGCAGCGCGTTGCCGTTGCCGTCGGTCTGGCCCTTGAGCACCGGCTCGCCGTCGGCGCCGATGACCTTCAGCTCGACTCCGCCGACCGCCTCGCCCTTCTCCAGCGAGGCCACGTGCACGAACAGCTTGTCCTTGTAGGCGCGCGCGTGCAGGCCGAGGTCGCTGACGGTGAAGAACGCGGTTTCGAACTCATCCTTGAACTGGCCGGCGCGCTTCATCACCGCGAAATACAGGCCGGGCTGTTGCAGTTCCTTGATCTCCTGCAGCGGCAGGTAGGTCAGCACGCGCTCGTTGGGCTTGCCGCCGAGCACGAAGCGGTTGACGTAGACCGGTTCGGCCAGCTTCGACAGCGGCTTCTTCTCGTCCCAGTCGCGCTCCAGCTCCCAGCTGCCCTTGCGCCCGCCGCGCTGGTACTCGGCGAAGAACTTCGGCAGTTCCTTGTCCTTGACCCGCAGGAATTCGACATCGACCTCGGCCACGTTGATCGACACCACCGGCAAACCGCGGCTGTCGCGCGCCGGCAGCACGCTGCCCTGCGAGGCGAAGCCGACCACCGGCTCGAGCGGGCCGGTGTAGACCTGCTTGGTCACTTCCGCGCCGATGCGGTCGCCGGCCGCGGCGGTCAGGCCGGGCTTGATCGTGACGATGTAGTCCTTGCTCGCTTCCACGCTCGGGAAGCGCAGGATCTTGCCGCCGTCGTCGAGCACCCAACTGCCCTCGACCGCGGCGCCGTTCTTGTCGGTCACCGCCAGCAACTGGTCGAAGTCCTGGGTGCCGACCAGCGGCTGGCTGAATTCCAGGGCGATGGCGAGTTCGTCGCCGCGCTTCTGGTCCGGGTAGGCCGCGACCAGGGCGAAGCCCTCGACCGCCTCGCGCTTGACCACGATCGCCTCGCCGCTGGCGCTGGGCAGCTGGCCGCTGCCGTCGCGCTTGCAGCCGGCGAGCAGCGCGGTGGCCGCGAGCAGCGCGACCGCCGCAATGCGCATCAGCGCGGCGCCGCGGACGCCGGTGCGCCGGTGCGTCGGCGCGTTGGAGAGGGCGGTTCCATCCGCGGGGCCGACCGGGAGCTGCGTTCGCATCATGCGTATCTCTCAGGAAACTGCGACGCAGTATAGAGCGTGTGCATGCAGGCGGTAATCGCTCTATGGGGCCTTGGGTGAAGGCGGCACGCGCGATACGCACCGTCGCGCCCGCCTCGACGACTTGCTGTAGGAGCGGCGCGAGCCGCGACCGCGGGGGCGCAGGTCGCGACGCGAACTTGCGGCCCCGCGGTCGCGGCTCGCGCCGCTCCTACAAGAGCGCTGCCAGCCACGTCGCGATTGGATGCGATCTGTGCGGCCGCTTCGGTTTCCGCCTCATGCCCGCCGCCATGAGCAAAGGTTATGTACGCGACCGCTTTCCGATAATGCCCGCCGCCGCCTCAAAACCGGCGCACAGGCCGTCACAACGCAGTATTGACCGGCGAATTACTCCCGCGACGACGCGCAATTGAAACCCCGCAGAAATCGGAAAAATGCCGGCGCCAGGCGCCGAAAATAAATACCGGTCACATAATCGCGCGCCACTGCGGGGCGGTAAGCCTCGCCCACGCTCCAATCTTATGCTGCGCTGCAGCATAAACCCTGGAACATTATTACTTTTTTCAAGATTTCTCCTTTGGAATCCGGGATTTACCGAAGCCAATGACGGCAACGGTTTCGTCGGAAACCGGCGCGAAAACCGCCCCGGACGAGGTCGCGCTCCGGATGTGACCGCGGCACATCGCGTTGCCGGCCCCTGCCCGCCTGCCTAGCGTCGATTCCGCCGCGCAATCGTGCCGCGGCATCCGCGCAAAACCCGCGGACACGGCCGTCGCTTCCTCCCCTCACCTTCCGGAGCACTCCCATGCATCGCAACGTATCGGCACTGTCCCTCGCTGTTTCCTTCGTCCTCGCCGCCGGCGCCGCCGACGCGGCGCAAGTGGTCGATCTGCACAGCGTCGACGCGGCCAAGCTCGACCAGCAATACCGCGCCGCCACCGCCAAGTCCGGCACCGCGGCCAAGGCCAGCGTGCGCCACGCCGAGGTGATCGCGCTCGACACCGAGTCGAACCTGAGCGAACTCAAGAGCAGCGTCGACGCCGACGGCTCGCGCAACTACCGCTACCAGCAGACCTACGAGGGCGTGCCGGTGTTCGGCGAACACGTGGTGGTGCGCGAGGACGCCCAGGGCAAGGTGCGCGCGCTGTTCGGCCGCTCGGTCGCCGGCATCGCCGCCGACCTGCCCAAGCTCGACGCCAAGCTCAGCGCGTCGCAGGCGCTGGGCCTGGCCAAGGCCGCCGCGCACGGCAAGCGCGCCGCCGCGCTGCAGACCCGCAACGAGAACAGCCGCAAGGTGGTGTTCGTCGACGACGCCGGCCGCGCCCGCCTGGCCTACGCGGTCGACTTCGTCTCCGACTCGGTCAAGGGCGGCGAGCCGAGCCGGCCGTTCGCGATCGTCGACGCGCTCGACGGCAAGATCCTCAAGCAGTGGGACGGCCTCAACCACGCCCAGGTCGGCACCGGCCCCGGCGGCAACCAGAAGATCGGCCAGTACGAGTACGGCAGCGGCGGCCGTCCGTTCCTCGACGTGACCCAGAACGGCAGCACATACACCTTCAACACCGCCAACGTGAAGACGGTGAACCTCAACAACGGCACCAGCGGCTCCACCGCCTACTCCTACGCCGGCCCGCGCAACACCGTGCGCACCATCAACGGCGCCTATTCGCCGCTCAACGACGCGCACTACTTCGGCAAAGTGGTGTTCGATACCTATCAGGCCTATGTCGGCCTGTCGCCGCTGACCTTCCAGCTGACCCTGCGCGTGCACTACAGCCGCAACTACGAGAACGCGTTCTGGGACGGCCGCGCGCTGACCTTCGGCGACGGCGCCACCACCTTCCATCCGCTGGTCTCGCTCGACGTGGTCGCGCACGAAGCCTCGCACGGCTACACCGAGCAGCAGTCGGGCCTGATCTATTCCGGCCAGTCCGGCGGCATCAACGAGTCCTATTCCGACATCGCCGGCGAAGCGGCCGAGTTCTATTCGCGCGGCAGCAACGACTTCCTGGTCGGCGCCGACATCTTCAAGGCCGCCGGCCGCGCCTTGCGCTATTTCGACGACCCGACCCGCGACGGCCGCTCGATCGGGCACGCCCGCGACTACCGCAACGGCCTGGACGTGCACTACTCCTCGGGCGTGTTCAACAAGGCCTTCTACATCCTGGCCAGGAAGCCGAACTGGGGCACGGTCAAGGCGTTCAAGGCCTTCGCCAAGGCCAACAAGGACTACTGGACCCCGAGCACCAACTTCAACCAGGGCGGCCAGGGCGTGCGCCAGGCCGCAGCGGACCTGGGCTACAGCACCGCGGACGTGATCGACGCCTTCAACCAGGTCGGCGTGACCGCGCAGTAAGACGGGACGCGCGCGCCGGCCCGCCCCTGCGGGGCCGGCGCGCGGCGGCCGCGGATCCGGCGCGGCCGCGGCTCGCGAGCGCCCGGCCGACGCGACCAAGCAAAACCCCGGCCTGCGCCGGGGTTTTCTTTTCCGCACTTCGTCGCGTTTTTCGCTATCCGCGCAACTCATGCAAAAACATAATGAATCCGCAACTGCGATAGCGCGGGCAAAAGCCGCCGTGCGGCGGTCACATGCGCCCCTGGCATTCCGCGCGAAACAGGAAAAAGGAGACCGCCGTCGCCTGCGGCCGCGCGCGCCGTAAACCGGCCAGGCGCCCAGAGTTCCGGCGAAAAGTGCGCTGCAACACATTCGGCCTGTGTATGAAACGCATTATGTGACGATCTACCCTACCTCCCGGCCCGCCACATCTTGTTGCGGCGCAGCAATAATGCTGAAACATTATTACGCGCACGGTCGCGGGCTCCGCGCCGGCCGAATATCCGCGGGCCCTCGTCGCAGAACGCTTTCAGAAGAAATCATCTGCGCAAGGCGGGCGCACACGTCGCATTCGGTTTGTGAACTGCGCAACCCGCGTTGACGGCTTTTTCGTGCCGCACCTAGCGTCCCCCCGCCGCGTTACGCGTCGACGCGGTATCCGCAACGAAGTCCGGCAACGCGCGCGCACCCAGGGCAGGACGTCCGGGCGCGGCGCCGCGGGCTACGGGGGAGCGGATGCACGAGCAATGAGAGCCGGCCGCGAACGCGGCCACCATCCACACTCGTTTGGGGGTTACACCAGTGAATCGCAACGTATCCGCGCTGTCCCTCGCCCTTTCGCTCGCCCTCGCCGCCGGCGCCGCCGGCGCCGCCCAGCGCGTCGACCTGCACGGCGTCGATGTCGCCAAGCTCAACCAGCAGTACCAGGCCGTCGCCGCCAAGTCCGGCGCCGCGGCCAAGGCCAACGTGCGCCACGCCGAGCTGATCGCGCTCGACGCCGACTCCGCGTTGACCCAGCTCAAGAGCAGCGTCGACGCCGACGGCTCGCGCAACTACCGCTACCAGCAGACCTTCCGCGGCATCCCGGTGTTCGGCGAGCACGTGGTCGTGCGCGAAGACGCCAAGGGCAACGTGCGCGCCCTGTTCGGCCGCTCGGTCGCCGGCCTGGCCGCGGAACTGCCGAGCCAGAAGGCCAAGTTCGACGGCGCCCAGGCGCTGAGCGTGGCCAAGGCCGCCGGCATGGGCAAGAGCGCCGGCTCGATGCAGGTGCGCAACGAAAGCAGCCAGCAGATGATCTACATCGACGACGCCGGCAAGGCCCACCTGGCCTATGTCGTCAACTACTTCGCCGATGCGGCCAAGGGCGGCTCGCCGATGCGTCCGTTCGTCATCGTCGACGCCAACAGCGGCAAGGTGCTCAAGCAGTGGGACGGCCTGAACCACGCTCTGGTCGGCACCGGCCCCGGCGGCAACCAGAAGACCGGCCAGTACGAGTACGGCACCAACTTCGGGTTCAACGACGTGACCCAAAGCGGCAGCACGTGCACGATGACCAACACCAACGTCAAGACCGTGAACCTCAATCACGGCACCAGCGGCAGCACGGCGTTCTCGTACACCTGCCCGCGCAACACGGTCAAGACCATCAACGGCGCCTATTCGCCGCTGAACGACGCGCACTACTTCGGCCATGTCGTGTTCGACATGTACAACAGCTACGTCGGCACCCCGCCGCTGACCTTCCAGCTGACCATGCGCGTGCACTACAGCAACAGCTACGAGAACGCGTTCTGGGACGGCTCGGCGATGACCTTCGGCGACGGCGCCACCCGCTTCTATCCGCTGGTGAGCCTGGACGTGTCCGCGCATGAGGTCTCGCACGGCTTCACCGAGCAGCAGTCGGGCCTGATCTATTCCGGCCAGTCCGGCGGCATCAACGAAGCGTTCTCGGACATGGCCGGCGAGGCCGCCGAGTACTTCATGAACAACACCAACGACTTCCTGGTCGGCGCCCAGATCTTCAAGGCCAGCGGCGCGCTGCGCTACATGGACGACCCGACCCGCGACGGGCGCTCGATCGGCCACGCCAGCAACTACACCTCGGGCATGGACGTGCACTACTCGTCCGGCGTGTACAACAAGGCGTTCTACACCCTGGCCAAGCGCGCCGGCTGGGATACGGTCAAGGCGTTCAAGGCCTTCGCCAAGGCCAACAAGGATTACTGGACCCCGAGCACCGACTTCAACAACGGCGCGTGCGGCGTGGAAACCGCGGCCACCGACCTGGGCTACGCCAAGGCCGACGTGACCGCGGCGTTCTCGGCGGTCGGCGTGACCTGCCCGACCGGCCCCGGCCCGGGCGGCCAGACCTACACCAACGACGCTGACTACGCGATCAACGACAACGCCACCGTCGACAGCCCGATCACGGTCTCCGGCCGTACCGGCAACGCGCCGACCAACGCGCAGGTGACGGTCAACATCATCCACACCTACCGCGGCGACCTGAAGGTCGACCTGGTCGCGCCGGACGGCTCGCTGTACAACATCAGCAACCGTTCGGGCGGCAGCGCCGACAACGTCACCGGCACCTTCACCTTCAACCTCTCCAGCGAGCCGCTCAACGGCGTGTGGAAGCTGCGGGTGAACGACAACGCCAACGCCGACACCGGCCGCATCGACAAGTGGAGCATCACGTTCTGATCGGATAACCGGTCACAACGCGCAATCGCGGGCCGCGCGCATGGGCCCGGCAAAAACCCCGGCTTCGGCCGGGGTTTTTGTTTGCGCGCGCGACAGCCGCGGCGCGCATGCGTTGTAATCGAGTTGTGGTTCTGGAATCGGCTACACACAACGCACTGCATTCAGCGCCCTCGCGCGCATGCCGCCGGTGCGCGCGCGGCGCTATTCCTTGACTGCGGCCTGCGCGTCCGCCCCCACGTCCCGCCGAACACGCGCACGGCATCCATGCCGGCAATCGATCCGCCGCCGCTCGCGCGGCGGAGCGGGACGTCTTGTCTCCGCAATTCGCCACCCACCCATGGAGAAACACGCATGAAAGCCTTCAAATGGATCAGCCTCGCCGGCCTGCTGGCCGCGGCCGCGCTGGCCGCTTCGGCGCAAGCGGCGCAGAAGCAATCCGACACCCCGATCCGCCCGCAGATCATCGGCGGCACCGACGTCGTCAACGGCAAATATCCGTTCATGGTCACCGTGCAGCTCAAGCTGCTCGGCGGCGACAACGCCTACGACAACCACTGGTGCGGCGGTTCGCTGATCTCGCGCTACCTGGTGCTGACCGCGGCGCATTGCGTGGCCGGGTTCGAGGCCGCGGATTTCTCGGTCGTGGCCGGACGCACCGCGCTCAAGAACGACGCCCAGGGCGTCAAGGCCGAGGTCGATTCGGCCTATGTGCATCCCAAGTATCTTGCCGGCGACGGCGGCTACGACGTCGCGATCCTGGTGTTGAAGGCGCCGATCGACAAGGTCAAGCCGGTCGCGCTGGTCACCGCCGGCACCGACGCGCTAGAACGCCCGGGCACCGCGCTGACCAACATCGGCTGGGGCAACACCATCCAGCAAAATCCGTTCCCGCCCGGCGGCAACGGCGTGCGCCAGCCCAACCGGTTGCAGGAAGTGCAGTTGCCGGTGGTGTCGTACGCCGAGTGCGCGTACGCCTACCGCAACAGCAACATGCTCTCCAGCGCCGCGCTGGACCTGTGCGCCGGCCGCACCGGCAAGGACGCCTGCCAGGGCGATTCGGGCGGCCCGCTGTTCGTGGCCCTGCCGGGCGACAAGAACTTCCTCCAGGTCGGCGTGGTCAGCCGCGGTGCCGGTTGCGGCGCGACCGGTTACCCGGGCGTATTCACCCGCGTCGCCAACGAGGAGATCTCGGCCTTCATCGCCGATCCCTTCAGCAACGGCACCAAGCTGGCCAAGCGCAAGTGATCGCGCCTGGGTTCGCGCGCCCAATCGCGAACTGAGCGCGACTTGAGCGCACGACCGCCGCGCCGGCCTACCGGCGCGGCGGTCGCGGCGCGGCTGCGCTCAGAGCACCACCAGCGGCTTGAAGCCGCCGAAGATCATGCGCTTGGCGTCGAACGGCGCGTTCTTCATGTCCATCTGCAGGCGCGGGTCCTTCATCACCTTCTCGTTGATCTTGTCGCGCTGCTTGCGCGACTTGTAGACGATCCACGAGAACGCGACCACCTCGCCGGGCTTGAGCTTGACCGCCTGCGGAAACGAGGTCAGCTTGCCGGGCTTGACGTCGTCCTCGATGGTTTCCCAGTACGCCACCGCGCCGTGCTCCATCCAGATCTTGCCGGCCTTGCGCGCCATCTTGCGGTATGCGGCGAGATTGTCCTTGGGGATGGCCAGTACGAAACCGTCTACGTAGCTCATGCGTCCTCCTGCGGGCCTCGGGCCCTGGGTGGGGAAATCGCTTCGCGCCGCGGCGATTGCAATGCGGCGTTCGCTGCCGTCAACGGCCGCCGGCTTGCCCCTGTAGGAGCGGCGCAAGCCGCGACCGCGAATTTTCAATCACGACGAAACCTACACCGCACTCGCGAATTCGCGGTCGCGGCTCGCGCCGCTCCTACCGTCGGCATCGCGGCGGCGCGGTACCGACTGGACTGTCGGGCTTGCGCGCGGCGCGGCCCAGTGCGCTTTGTCATCCGCGCTCGCGCACGAACGTACGCACCGGCATCGCCGTTCACGTGGCCGCGGCGCTTTCCTCGACGATCGCCTCGACCTGGATGCGCAGGTTCACCGTCATGTCGAAACCGTAGTCCTTGCCCGCGCTGATGCCGAACCGGTCGCGCTGGAAGCTCGCGCCGGCGTCGGCGCCGCAGACCTCGCGCTTGTACATCGGGTGCGGCATGCACTTGAACTGGGCGATGTCCAGGTCCAGCGGCCGGGTCACGCCGTGCAGGGTCAGTTCGCCCACGACCTTGTCCGGCTTGCCGTGCTTGAAGCCGGCGAGCTTGCCCTTGTAGGTCGCGGTCGGAAACTGGGCGACGTCGAACAGCGTCGCCTTCTTGGCTTCCTCGTTCATCGCGTCCATGCCGAAATCGACGCTGGCGACGTCGATCGCGACCTCCACCGAGCCGGTGCCGGCCTGCCTGTCGAGGACGATGCGGCCCGCGGACTGGTTGAACTTGCCGCGCCACTTCGACAGGCCGCCCATGTGGTCGGCCTCGAAGCTGGGATAGGTGTGGCTGGAGTCGATCTTGTAGGTCGCCGGCGCGGCGGCGGCGGCGCCGGCGAACAAGGCGAGCGAGGTCAGCAGGCACAGCGCGGAAGTGTTCATGGGCGGACTCCAGGGCAGGCGGGAAAGCGCCGGAACGCGGCGGATGGACGCACGACGGCGAAGCCCGGGCACGCTAGCACCGGCTTCGACGGCGCCGCAATCGCAGCGCGCGACCCATCGCTCGTGCCGATACTGCGCAGCTGTTCGTGCGCTGCAGCATGGCCTCGCCCCGCCTGCATCGGCGAGGGCGGAACGGGCCGCTTACCGGTACGACGAACCAGCCTGGACGGTTTCGACATGCGATCTCGACGCGTGGTTTGGGCGCGCCGGTTGGTCTGCCGCTTGGGCCGTCGATCGGACCGCTGATTCGGCGATCGATTCGGCCGCCGTTTAGCGGACGCCCTCCTGCCGCCGTTCCAGCAGCCACTCTCCGGCACCCGCGGCGTCGGCGCCTTTCGCCATCCCCTGCGGAAGACCGTACGCGCGCCCAAAGAAAACGCCGCCCGAAGGCGGCGTCTTCTTCAACCGGGCACGACCGCCGAAGCGGCCGGCGCTCAGTCCTGCGCTGCCGGCGTTTCCGCCGCGCCCTCGCCGGCCGGGCGTTCGCCCGCCGGGTCGGCGACCGGGGCGGCGCTGGCCTCGCCCTCGCCGTCCTCCTCGTCCAGCGAGGCGTCCACGCGCTCGATGGTCTGCAGGGTCTCGCCTTCGGACAGGCGCATCAGGGTCACGCCCTGAGTGTTGCGGCCGACCTGCGAGATCTCCGCCGCACGCGTGCGCACCAGGGTGCCGCCGTCGGAGATCATCAGCACCTCGTGGTGGTCGCTGAGCTGGATCGCGCCGACCAGGGTGCCGTTGCGCTCGTTGGTCTTGAGCGCGATCACGCCCTGGGTGCCGCGACCCTTGCGCGGATAGTCGCCGACCGGCGTGCGCTTGCCGTAGCCGCGCTCGCTGGCGGTGAGGATGTCGCCGTCGCCTTCGACCACGACCAGGCTCACCACGTAGGTGCCGCTGTCGTTCGGCGCATCGGTCGCGTCGGCATCGCCCTCGGCCGCCGCCGCGTCCTCGCCCTCGGTTTCCGCCGCCGAGGCCGCGAGCAGGCGCATGCCGCGCACGCCGCTGGCGGTGCGGCCCATCGGCCGCACGGTCGACTCGGCGAAGCGCGCCGCGCGGCCGTTGGAGGCGAACAGCATCACGTCGCACTCGCCGTTGGTCAGGGCCACGTCGACCAGCGCGTCGCTGTCGTCGAGGTTGATCGCGATCTTGCCGCGCGCGAGCTTGAACGCGAACTCGGTCAGCGGGGTCTTCTTGACCCGGCCGTTGCGGGTGGCGAAGAACACGAAGTGGTCCTCGTCGTACTCGCGCACCGGCAGCACCGCCTGCACCTGCTCGCCGGCTTCCAGCGCCAGCCAGTTGATGATCGGGCGGCCGCGCGCGTTCGGGCCGGCTTCGGGCAGCTGGTGCACCGGCAGCCAGAACACCCGGCCGGTGCTGGTGAAGGTCAGCAAGGTGTCGTGGGTGTTGACCAGCCACAACTTGTCGATGAAGTCCTCGTCCTTGGTCGCGGCCGCGTTGCGGCCCTTGCCGCCGCGCTTCTGCGCGCGATACGCGCTGACCGGCTGGCGCTTGGCGTAGCCGGCGTGCGAGAGCGTCACCACCACGTCTTCCGGCGCGATCAGGTCGAGAATGTCGAGGTCTTCCTCGCTGGCGCGGATCTCGCTGCGGCGCTCGTCGCCGAACTCTTCCTTGAGGTTGCGCAGTTCGGTGCGGATCACCTCGAGCAGCACGTCGGGATTTTCCAGGATCTCGATCAGGCCGCGGATCGCCTCGAGCAGTTGGCGGTATTCCTCGGTGAGCTTTTCCTGCTCCAGGCCGGTCAGGCGGTGCAGGCGCATTTCCAGGATCTGGTTGGCCTGGACCTCGGTCAGCTGGTAGCGGCCGTCGTGCAGGCCCACGCCGGCCGGCAGGTCTTCCGGACGCGAGGCTTCGGCGCCGGCGGCCTGCAGCAGCGCGCCGACCAGGCCCGGTTCCCAGGTCTTGGCCAGCATGCGCTCGCGCGCTTCGTTCGGGTTCGCCGAGGTCTTGATCAGCTCGATCATCTCGTCGATGTTGGCGAGCGCGACCGTCAGGCCTTCCAAGATGTGCGCGCGCTGGCGCGCCTTGCGCAGTTCGAAGATGGTGCGGCGGGTCACCACCTCGCGGCGGTGGCGCACGAACGCTTCCAGCACCTGCTTGAGCGTCAGCAACTGCGGCCGGCCGTCGACCAGGGCGACCATGTTGATGCCGAACACCGACTCCATCTGCGTCTGCTGATAGAGGTTGTTGAGCACCACTTCGGCCGCTTCGCCGCGCTTGACCTCGATGAAGATGCGCATGCCGTCCTTGTCGGACTCGTCGCGCAGCTCGCTGATGCCTTCCAGGCGCTTTTCCTTGACCAGCTCGGCGATCTTCTCGATCAGCCGCGCCTTGTTGACCTGGTACGGGATCTCGGTGACGACGATCGCCTCGCGGCCGGTGTCCTGGTTGACCTCGATCTCGGCGCGCGCGCGCATGCGCACCCGGCCGCGGCCGGTGCGGTAGGCGGCGACGATGCCGGCGGTGCCGTTGATGATGCCCGCGGTCGGGAAGTCCGGGCCCGGGATGTAGGCCATCAGCCCGTCGACGTCGATCTCCGGCTCGTCGATCAGGGCGATCACCGCGTTGACGACCTCGGTGAGGTTGTGCGGCGGGATGTTGGTCGCCATGCCGACCGCGATGCCGGCCGAACCGTTGACCAGCAGGTGCGGCACCCGCGTGGGCAGCACCGTCGGCTCGAGTTCCTTCTCGTCGTAGTTGGGCTGGAAATCGACGGTTTCCTTGTCGATGTCGGCGAGCAGTTCGTGGGTCAGGCGCGTCATGCGCGCCTCGGTGTATCGCATCGCCGCGGCGTCGTCGCCGTCGACCGAGCCGAAGTTGCCCTGGCCGTCGACCAGCAGGTAGCGCAGCGAGAACGGCTGGGCCATGCGTACCAGGGTGTCGTACACCGACTGGTCGCCGTGCGGGTGGTACTTACCGATGACGTCGCCGACGATGCGCGCGGACTTGACGTGCGGCTTGTTGGCGTGGGTGCCGAGCTCGTTCATCGCGTACAGGACGCGGCGGTGCACGGGCTTGAGGCCGTCGCGGACGTCGGGGAGCGCGCGCCCCACGATCACGCTCATCGCGTAATCGAGGTAGCTGCGGCGCATCTCGTCCTCGAGATTGACCTGGATGATTTCCTTGGCGAGTTCGGCCATCAGGGTTCCGTTGCTGCGTACAGTGATTCGGACGCCCCCGCGCGAACGGGGCCGCCGTTCCCGCGGGAACGACGACAGAACCGACACGACAAACCCACCGGAAACACGAGCCCGGCGGGCCTGTCCTGCAGCTCGCTAGGGGCGGCATCAAAGAGACACGCGACTATAGCACAAAACCGCTTTCGCATGGGCCCGATTCCCACGCAGAAACAAGCACTTGGCGGAGTTTTTCAGCTGCGCTGCAACATCCGCGGCGGGCCTTGCGCGCGGGCGGCCCGCGGCGTCCGTCGCGGGCGCGGCAAAACCCGCTTTCCGATCCCGATCGCGCGCCCTCGCCCGCAGTCGCGACCCGCTCCCGCGGCGCCCGCGCGCGGCGCGTCCAGGCGCCCGGGGAAACGGGCTCAGGTGTCGTAGTCGCCACTGTCCCAGGGCTCGAAGAAGGCCATGTAATCGCCCGGCTGCAGGCTGATCGAGAGCGGCTCGCCCTCGTCTTCCGGCCAGTTCGGGATCAGGCCGAACTCGACGCCGAAGCGCGTCAGCGAGAACGGCGCGATCTCGATCCGGTCGAATTCGATCTCGCCGAGCTCGGCCAGGCGCTGCTCGTAGACGCGGTTGCGCGCCTCGCGGTCCATCCCCGCGCGCGGCCCGAACTCGTCGATGCGCGCCTCCAACAGCGCGCCGGCGGCGTCGAACAGGTACAGCGCGACGAACTCGTTGCCGGCCGCGCCCTGCAGCGCGCCGGCGAAGGGCGTGGTCAGGAAGAACTGGCGTCCGTCGGCGAGCCGGCCGACGTGTTCGGCGTGGTAGTCGTCGTGATCGATCGCGATCAGCGCGGGCAGCTCGGGGCGGTCGGGCATCGTCCTGTTCCTTGGAAACGCAGAGCTGGCGCGCGTCCGGCGCGCCGTCGGCGCGCGGGCGTCAGCCGGCGGAAAACGCCTCGCGCATCGCCGCCGCATCCGGGCGTTCGATCACCCCGCGCTCGGTGACGATGGCGTCGATCAATTCGTGCGGGGTCACGTCGAACACCGGATTCCAGGCCCCGACCCGCTCGGCCGCGGTGCGCGCGCCGCCGACGGCGAACAGTTCGCCCGGGTCGCGTTCCTCGATCTCGATCAGCTCGCCGGACGCGGTGTCCATGTCCACGGTCGAGGACGGCGCCACCACCATGAACTTGACCCCGTGGTGGCGCGCGGCGATGGCGAGCTGGTAAGTGCCGATCTTGTTGGCGGTGTCGCCGTTGGCGCAGATGCGGTCGGCGCCGACGATCACCCAGCCCACCTGCCCGCTCTTCATCAGGTGCGAGGCGGCCGAATCGGCGATCAGGGTCGGGTCGATGCCGTCCTGCTCCAGTTCCCACACGGTCAGGCGCGCGCCCTGCAGCCACGGCCGGGTCTCGCCGGCGAACACGCGCTCGATCCGGCCCTGGGCGACGCCGGCGCGGATCACGCCGAGCGCGGTGCCGAAGCCGGCGGTGGCCAGCGAGCCGGTGTTGCAGTGGGTCAGCACGCCGCGGCCGGGTTCGATCAGGGCCGCGCCGAGCGCGCCCATGCGGCGGTTGGCGGCCAGGTCTTCCTCGGCGATGGCCTGGGCCTCGCGTTCCAGCACCTCGCGCCAATCGGCGCCGGTCCCGTCCAGCGCGCGGCGCATGCGCGCCAGCGCCCAGGCCAGGTTGACCGCGGTCGGGCGCGCGGCGTTGAGCCGCTGCAACGCCGGCTCGATCGCCGCCAGCGCCTGCGCGCCGTCGGCCGCCTCGACCGCGCGCGCGGCCAGCACCGCGCCCCAGGCCGCGGCGATGCCGATCGCCGGGGCGCCGCGCACGGTCAGCGCGTGGATCGCCGCGGCGACTTCGTCGCTGTCGGCGCAGCTCACGTACTCCACCGCGAACGGCAGCTTGCGCTGGTCGAGCAACTCCAGGGCCTGCCCGGTCCAGCGGATCGGGCGGATGCGGTCGTAGCGGTCGAAATCGATGGCGTCGTTCATGGCGGCAAGTTTAGCGGATGCGTGTGTCGGTCTCGAAACTTCGGGCGTTGCCGCCGTCTGGAAAAACAGCGTCGGGCCTGAAGGCCCTCCCACAAGAGCGACGGCCCGGCACCGGGCCGGGCTTTTGTGGGAGGGCCTTCAGGCCCGACGCCGTTCGATCCGGTACGAGAATCCCCCAAACGAAAACGCCCCGGCCTTGCAGCCGGGGCGTTGTCTCGATCGATTCGTTCCGCGCGCCGATCAGTTGACCTGGAACCGCCCGCGGCAACCGTTGGACACCCACACGCCGTTGCGGTCCCAGCCCCAGGTCTGGCCCTCGATGCACGGCGAACCCGAGCTCTGGCGGATCAGTCGCGCATCGCGACGGATGGTCACGTTGCAGCGCTGCTGGCGGTTGTTGTTGGAATCGCAGCTGATTTCCTGGCCGCGACCCCAGCCGCCGCCGTTGTTGCCGTTCCAGCCGCCGTTGCCGTTGCCGCCGCCCCAGCCGCCGCGGCCGGCCACGAACTCGGCGCGACAGCCGTTGCTGACCCACACCTCGCCCTGGCGCGAGCCCCAGCTCTGGCCCTCGATGCACGAGGAGCTCGACAGCTGGCGCTGCAGGCGCGCGCGGTTGCCGTTGATCGGGCAGGTGCGCATGCGGCCGCCGTCGGATTCGCAGCGCACCACGTCGCCGCCGCTGCCGCCGTTCCAACCGCCGTTGTTGCCGCCGCCCCAACCGCCGCCGCGGCCCAGATCGAACTCGGCGCGGCAGCCCTCGGACACCCACACGCCGTTGCGGTCGTAACCCCAGCTGCGGCCCTGGATGCACGAGGAGCTCGACAGCTGGCGCGACAGGCGCACGCCGCCGCGGGTGTCGGCGTTGCAGCGGCGGTAGCGGCCGCTGTCGGATTCGCAGCGGATCGAACCGCCGTCGCCACCGTAGTCGTTGTATTGCGGCGCGGCCTGGGCAGCGCCCGCGGCGCCCAGGCCGAGGGCGAGGGTCAGGCCGGCGGTGGAAAGCATGCGTGCGGACATGTTCGGGCTCCTTGTCGTGATCGGTTTTGCGGAGGACTCTAGCGTTGCCCGCTTAACGCCAGTTCAAGATTTCGCGTCGCGGACGAAGTCGACTGCGAATGCCCAAGAAGCATTCATCGCGTGCTTATTGTTAAACGATTACATGCGACCGCCTCCGCCGTTTGTCGCATGACTTACGACCTATCGACAGTCGCCGCGCACCGACCGATCCGGCCCCATTGCGCAGACTTGCGCGCGCGGCGGACTCGCGCAGCCGCCGGGTCAGCCGCCGCCGTTGCCGCGATAGTCCAGCTCGAACTCGGCGCGGCAACCGCCTTCGACCCACACGCCATGCGCATCGAAGCCCCAGCTGCGGCCTTCCACGCATTCGGTCTTGGACAATTGCTTGACCATGCGCACACCCGAGCCGGTGTCGCCATCGCAGCGGCGCGCGCGGCGGTCGAGGGATTCGCACTTGATCAGCTTGCGGCCGTCATCGGTCGCCGCCGCCGCCGCGGGTTGGTCCTCGGGCTGCGCGCCGAGCAGGCGGAATTCGCCGCGGCAACCGCCGGCGACCCACACGCCGCTGCGGTCGGTGCCCCAGGTCTGGTTGCGCAGGCAGGGTTGCTTGGACAGTTGCTGGGCCAGGGCCACGCCGTCCTCGCTACGCGCCGGGCAATGGTTCCAGCGCCCGCCGAGCGACTCACACTTGATCACGCGCGCGCCGCGGGTGCTGTCGGCGCCGCTGCCGCCGCGACCGAGCAGGAAATCGGCCGCGCAACCTTGCGCCACCCACACGCCGCCGCGATCGGCGCCCCAGCTGGTGCCTTCCACGCAAGGCTTGCCCGAAGTGCGCCGGACCAGGCGCACGCCGCCGCGGGTATCGGCCGGGCAACGCACGGTCTCCTCGCCTTCGGAAGCGCAACGCAACAGGTTGCCGCCGTACAGCCGCTCGCCCGCGGGCTCGGCCGTTGCCGGCACCGCGAAGGCCGCGCTGGCGCCCGCCGCAGCGGTCAACGCGCACAGGCGAATCGCGGCTTTCAGACTACCCATGCATGGCCCCCTGCGACTGGTGCCATCACTCTAACCGCGAACCGTGAACTTGCAACGAAAAACCCCCACCCGGCCGATCCAGGCAGGCGCAGCGTTCACCGCGGTCAAGCGAGCGTGAAGTCGAACGCCAGCACGTCGGCGATGTGCGCGGTATCGAGCATCGCCATCAGCAACCGATCCATGCCCAGGGCGACGCCGGCGCAATCGGGAAAACCGGACGCGAGCGCCGCCAGCAAGGCCTCGTCGCGCGGCGGCGACGCGGCGCCGCGCTGCGCGCGTACGCCGCGATCGCGATCGAAACGCGCGCCCTGCTCGGCCGCATCGGCCAACTCGTGATAGCCGTTGGCCAACTCCAGCGATCCCAGGTACAACTCGAAGCGCTCGGCCACGGCGAAGCCGTCGGCGTCCTCGCGCACCCGCGCCAACGCGCATTGCGAGGCCGGGTAATCGCGCACGGCCAACATCTCGTCGCGGCCGAACTGCGGCTGCAGGCGATGGGTCATCAACAGGTCGAGCCAGTCGTCGCGGTTCAACCCGTCCGGATCGATCACCACGTCGCCGAGCGCGGCGCGCAGTTGCGCCTCGTCGGCGGTGAACGGATCCAAACCGAGGCGCTCGCGATACAACTCGCGATAAGCGACCTCGCGCAGCGACGCCTCGCGCCCGACCAGGGCCAGCGCCGCGCGCACCAGCGCGGCGGTTTCGCCGATCAGGCGGCGATGGTCCCAGCCGAGCCGATACCATTCGAGCATGGTGAATTCGGGGTTGTGGCGGCCGCCGGCCTCGCCGTCGCGGAACACCCGGCCGAGTTCGTAGCAATCGCCGAAACCGGCGGCGAGCAGGCGCTTGAGCGGGAACTCCGGCGAGGTGCGCAGCCAGCGCGTGCGCGGCGCGCCGTCGGTGCGGCCGCTGAATTCCAGCGCGAACGAAGCGATGTTCGGGTCGGTGTTGCCGGCGCGCGACAGCACCGGGGTTTCCACTTCGGTCGCGCCGCGCTCGGCGAAGAACGCGCGCACCGATGCGTTCAGGCGCGCGCGCAGGCGCAGCGCCTCGAATCCGGCCGACGGCCGCCAGCCCGCATCCGCCGTCGCCGCGCTCATTCGTGTTCGGCCAGGAACGCCAGCAGCTTCGCCTCGTCCCACACCTCGACGCCGAGTTCCTGCGCCTTGGCCAGCTTGGAACCGGCATCGCTGCCGGCGACGACGAAACCGGTCTTCTTGGACACGCTGCCGGAGACCTTGGCGCCGAGCTTTTCCAGGCGTTCCTTGGCTTCGTCGCGGCTCATCGCGTCCAGGCCGCCGGTCAGCACCGCGGTCTTGCCGTCCAGCGGCCCGCCCGCCGCGGGCGCGGCCGACGCCGCCGGCGTCAGCGCGTCCAGCCGCGCCAGCGCCTCGCCGACCCGGGACAGCAGCTGCGCGTTCTCGTCCACGCTCAACCACGAGGCCAGCGCCTGCGCGCTTTCCGCCGGCAGGCCCGCGGTGACGTAGGCATGCTCCGGCGCGTCGAGCAGTTTCTGCGCGTCGCCGAACGCGGCGGCGAGTTGGTCGGCGCGGATCCTGGTGACCTTGGGAATCTCCATGTCGACCAGCAGCGTCGCCAAGTTGAGGCCGTCGCGCAGCTTGGCCGACGGCGGATGCGGCTCGCCGGCGCGCACGCCGCGCGCGAGCAGGTCGTCGATCACCTGCTGGTTGCCCGGCTGGTCGAAGAAATGGCCGAGCGCGCGCGCGACTTCGCCGCCGACATCGGGCAGGCGCTTGAACACCGGCCACGGCAGGCGCCGGATCAGCGCCAGGTCGCCCAGCCACGCCGACAGCGCCTTGGCCGTGCTTTCGCCGACGTGCTGGATGCCGAGCGCGAACAGGAACCGCTCCAGCGTGGTGTCGCGGCTGCGGTCGATGGCCTCGATCAGGTTCTCGGCCCATTTGGTCGCGACCTTGCCGGCCTTGACCGTTTCGGGGGTGGTGCCGTCGCGCTCGTCGGCGCGGCGCTTCATTTCCAGCAGATCGTCGAGTTCGAGCTTGTACAGGTCGGCGACCGACTGCACATAGCCCAGGTCCGACAGGTCCTCGATGTAGCGATCGCCCAGGCCTTCGATGTCCATCGCCCGGCGCGAAGCGAAGTGGCCGACGGCCTGCTTGCGCTGCGCGGCGCAGGTGAGGCCGCCGGAGCAGCGCCACACCACCCCGTCCTCTTCGCGCAGGATCTCCGAGCCGCATACCGGGCAGTGCTCGGGCATGCGCCACTGCGGCGCGTCGGGCGCGCGGTACTCGGGCACCACCCGCGCCACTTCGGGAATCACGTCGCCGGCGCGGCGCACGATCACCGTATCGCCGATGCGCACGTCCAGGCGCGCGATCTGGTCGGCGTTGTGCAGGGTCGCGTTGGTGACCACCACGCCGGCCACCTGCACCGGCTTGAGCCGCGCCACCGGCGTGGCCGCGCCGGTGCGGCCGATCTGGATGTCGATGCCTTCCAGCACCGTGGTCTGCTCCTGGGCCGGGAACTTGTGCGCGATCGCCCAACGCGGCGCGCGCGAGACGAAGCCCATCTCGCGCTGGCCGGCATAATCGTCGAGCTTGTAGACCACGCCGTCGATGTCGAACGGCAGCGAATCGCGCTTGGCGCCCATCTGCCGGTAGTAGCCGAGCAGGCCGTCGGTGCCGGCGACCACGCCGCTTTCGGCGCTGACCGGGAAGCCCCACTCGCGCAGTCGCTTCAGCGTGGCCGAGTGGCTGGCCGGCAACGCGTAATCCTCGGCGACCACGCCGACGGCGTAGGCGTAGAACGCCAACGGCCGCTGCGCGGTGATGCGCGGATCGAGCTGGCGCAGCGAGCCGGCCGCGCCGTTGCGCGGATTGGCCAGGATCTTGCCGCCCTCGGCGATGGCCTTCTCGTTGTAGGCCTTGAACGCGGCCAGCGGCATGTACACCTCGCCGCGCACTTCCAGCAGCGCCGGCCAGTCGCCGCCGCGCAGCTTCATCGGAATGGCCTTGACCGTGCGCAGGTTGGCGGTGACGTCCTCTCCGGTGGCGCCGTCGCCGCGGGTCGCGCCCTGGACGAAGGCGCCGTTCTCGTAGCGCAGGCTGATCGCCAGGCCGTCGAGCTTGGGTTCGACCGAGAACTCGGGATCGTCGCGGTCCAGCCGCTCGGCGATCCGGCGCACGAAGTCGGCGACCTCCTCGTCGCTGAAGGCGTTGCCCAGCGACAGCATCGGCACCGCGTGGCGGACCTGCGCGAACTGGCCCGAGGGCGAGCTGCCCACGCGCTGGGTCGGCGAATCGGCCGAGGCCAGCGCCGGATGCGCGGCCTCCAGCGCCTCGAGTTCGCGCAGCAGGCGGTCGTAGTCGGCATCGGCCAGGGTCGGGTCGTCGAGGACGTAGTAGCGGTAGTTGGCGTCTTCGAGTTGGGCGCGCAGTTCGGCGGCGCGCTGCGCGGCTTGGTCCGCGGTGTTGTTCGGGGTCACGGGTCGGCGTCCTGGCGCGGCGATGGCGGCATTTTGAACGGGAATCGCACAATTGTGGATGATCGAAGTCGCCCGTGATGCGACGTCGCGGCCTGGAGCCCCTGTAGACGCGGCGCGAGCCGCGACTGCGCCAATCCGATTACGGCGCAAGCCGGAAGCCCGGTGCTCGGCCAGGACGGCGATGGCGAAGATTCGACGTGGTTGCGTTGGCGCAGTCGCGGCTCGCGCCGCTCTTACAAAGGACTACGGCCAGAACGACGACGCCCCACCGAAGCGGGGCGTCAGGCTCACCAACGCGTCGGCTTGCTCAGCGGCGGCGCTTCGCGCTGGCGGTCGTAGGCGCGCAACTCGTCGCGCAAGTGGGCGATGCGCTGGCGGCCCAGGGCGTTGCGCTGTTCGTCCAGGACCACCGCGTCGAGCAGTTCGGCCATGCGCTGGGCGGTCGGCAGCATGGTTTCCCAGGCGTCGAGCGCCGGCACCGGCGCCGGCAGGGTCAGGAAGAACGCGATCGCCGGGGTCTCCAGCGCCTGGATCTGGGCCATGTCGAAGCTGCCGGGCTTCATGATGTTGGCCACGCTGAACACCGGGCCGCGCTCGGGATGGCCCTCGACCAGACGGTGGTAGACGCCCATGTGGCCGTAGACCAGGCCGGCCTTCTCGGCCGCGACCACGATGTCCGGACCGTGCAGCTTCTGGCCCGCGCGCGCGGCCAGGTACAGGGTCACGATCTTGTCGAACTCGTCGCTGACGCGCCGGCCCAGTTCGCTGGTTGCGGCGTTGGCGCCGCCTTCCAGGGTGCGGTCGAACAGCTCCAGTTCGGCCTGGCTGGTGGCCTCGCCGACCGGCTGGCCGCCCGCGCCCAGTTCGTTCTCGATCTGCTCGCCCAGGCTCGGCTCCTGGCGCGCCGCCGGCTTGCGTTCGCCGCCGCGCGCCTCGTCCTCGCGGGCGATGCGCTTGCCCTGGCCGCTCTTGCGCGGTCGGCCGAAGAACACGATCGCGACGATCAGGATCAGGCCGGCGATCAGGATGCCGATCCTCATCAGGGTCACGTCGGACATTCGGTTGCTCCTTTTGGTGCTGGAAATCGGAAGTGGGGAATCGGGAATCGTCGGAGCGCGATGCGGTCGTTCGATTCTCTAGTCGGCGTTCCGATCCTGGGTTGATCTTGTACGGGAATCGCGAATCGAGAGATAGAGAATCGTTAAGACGCGTCGGTGCCGCTCGAACGACTCGCGATTCTCCATGCCCGCTGCCGGCGAGCGCGGCGGACTTACGCGGCGCCGGCCAGGCGCGTCGCCTCGGCCAGGTCGACCGACACCAGCCGGCTCACGCCCGGCTCGCGCATGGTCACGCCCGACAGTTGCTGCGCGGCTTCCATCGTCGCCTTGTTGTGGCTCACGAACAGGAACTGTACCTGCTCGCTCATCTCGCTGACCATCGCGGTGAAGCGACCGACGTTGGCTTCGTCGAGCGGCGCGTCGACCTCGTCGAGCAGGCAGAACGGCGCCGGGTTCAAGCGGAAGATCGCGAACACCAGCGCCACCGCGGTCATCGCCTTCTCGCCGCCGGACAGCAGCGAGATGTTGGACACGCGCTTGCCCGGCGGCCGCGCCATGATCGCCACGCCGGTGTCGAGCAGGTCCTCGCCGGTGAGCTCCAGGTAAGCGTGACCGCCGCCGAACAGGCGCGGGTACAACTCCTGCACGCCGGAATTGACCCGGTCGAAGGTGTCCTTGAAACGGCCGCGGGTCTCGCGGTCGATCTTGCGGATCGCCTCTTCCAGGGTCTCCAGCGCGGTGGTCAGGTCGGTGTTCTGCGCATCCAGATAATCCTTGCGCTGCGCGGCTTCGGCGTGCTCGGCGATCGCCGCCAGGTTGACCGGTTCGAGCCGGCGCAGCTTGTTGTCGAGGTCGGCGACGGCGCGTTCCCAGGTCTGCGGATCGGCGTCTTCCTCGAGCGCGTCGACCACGTCCTGCAGCACCGCGCCGGCTTCGGCGATGGCTTCGGTCAGGGTCTCGGCCTTGAGCACCAGCGCCTGCTGTTCCAGCCGGCGCTGGCCGATGGCCTCGCGCTGTTGCAGCGCCTGTTCGTCGCGCTGCTGGCGGGTCTGCTCGAACTTGCGCAGGTCGTTGTCGATCCCGTCCAGCGCGCTGCGCGCGCCGGTCAGGTCCTGCTCGGCAATCACCCGCTGCTCCAGCGCGACCTGGCGCTGCTGTTCGAGGTCCTGCACCGGCCGGTCGCCGTCGCTGAGCTGGGCGGTCAGTTCGCCCAGGCGGGTGTCGAGCTGGCCGCGCTGGCCGCCCATGCGCTGCAGGGTCTGGGCCAGGCCGGCGATCTGCGCGCGCTGGGTTTCCAGGCTCAGCACCAGGGCATGGGACGCGTCGCGCGATTCGCGCGCCATGGTCCGCGCCGAATCGCGCGCCTCGAACAGGCGGCTGCGCTCGGCTTCCAGGCGCTGGCGCTGGTCTTCCAGCTCGCCCATGCGCTCGACCGCCGTTTCCTGGCGCAGGCGCGCCTCGCGCGCCTGTTCGTTGCCGGCGTCGAGCGCGATCAGCAGTTGTTCCAGGTCGGCGTCGATCTTGTCGATGCGGTTGCGCGCCTGGTCCAACCGGCCCTGGTGGCTCTGCAACTGGCCGGCCAGCTCGGACACGCTGCGGTGGGCCATGTACAGCGAGCGCTGCGCGTCTTCGCGGTGCTGTTCGGCGGCCAGGGCGCGGTCGCGCAACTGGATCTGGCCCTGCTCGAGCTCGCGCTCGCGCTCCTGCAGTTCTTCGATCTCCGCGCGCAGGGTCTGGATCTCGCGCTCGCGCAGCAAGGCGCCCTGCTTGGCCGCGCCGGAGCGCAGCACCCGCAGCCAGCCGGCGCCGAGGCGCTCGCCGTTGCGGGTGATCACGGTGTCCTCGGGGCCCAGTTGCGCGACCAGCGCGCGCGCCGCGGCGAGGTCGTCGGCACCGTGCAGGCGCGCGAGCAGGCGCCGGATCGCGGCCGGGCCCTGCACCTTCGACGCCAGCGAGGTCGGCGCATAGGTCGCGCCGTCGCGTTCGGGCGAGACCAGCGTCAGGCGGCCCTCGCCGAGTTCGCCGATGGCGTCGACCAGCGCTTCGGGCGCCTCCACCAGCACGCCCTCGATGAGCTGGCCGAGCGCGCTTTCCACCGCGTTCTCCCAGCCCGCCTCCACGCTCAACGCTTCGCCGACGCGCTGCGCCGAATCCAGCCCGCGCGCCTTGAGCCAGCTCAGCGCCGCGCCCTGCTCCTGGCCGAGCGCGGCGTGTTGCAGGGTTTCCAGCGACGACAGGCGGCCGCGCGAGGTCTGCGCCTGCTTGCGCACCTCGGCCAGCTGGTTCTGGGTCGAACGCTGCTGTTCCTGCAGGTCGGCGAGCGAGCCCTTACGGTTTTCCAGTTCTTCGGTGAGGCTGTCCAGCGATTCCTTCTGCAGGTCGTGCTGGCTCTGCAATTGTTCGAACGCCGCGGCCAGGGCGGCGACGTCGAGGCCGGAGCGCTCGCTCGCCAGCGCTTCGCGGCGACGGTCGGCGTCGAGGGTCTGGCGGTCCAGGCCCTCGATCCGG